>JBAVQD010000027.1:0-3023 GCA_049693675.1 Candidatus Sulfotelmatobacter sp.
GTCCCGACAAGGATCCTCGGGGAATGAAGGGTGTGCCACCGGGCGTGAACAGCCAGCCTGAGCACATCAAGCAGGCGGTCGAAGGCTCGCTCAAGCGGCTCAAAGTCGAGACCATCGACCTGCTCTATCAGCATCGGGTTGACCCGGACGTGCCGATCGAAGACGTGGCCGGAGCTGTGAAGGAACTGATTCACGCCGGCAAGGTGAAGCACTTCGGCATGTCAGAAGCAGGCGCAAAAACAATTCGCCGTGCCCACGCCGTGCAGCCGCTCACCGCGCTGCAAAGCGAATATTCGCTATGGTGGAGAAAACCGGAAGCGGAAATAATCCCTACGCTGGAGGAACTCGGAATTAGCTTCGTGCCTTATAGCCCTCTCGGCAAGGGCTTCCTTACGGGAGCGATCAAAGAAGATACAAAGTTCGACGGCACCGACTTCCGCAGCACTCTTCCTCGCTTTGCACCGGATGCTCTGAAGGCAAACCAGGCGCTGACTGACCTGCTCGGTAAAATCGCCCAACGCAAGAAGGCGACACCTGCTCAGATCGCACTCGCCTGGCTGCTCGCGCAAAAGCCGTGGATCGTTCCGATCCCGGGGACAACGAAACTAAATCGCCTCGAAGAAAACATCGGTGCACTGGCAGTAAAACTGACAGCAGACGATCTCCGTGACATCAATGAAGCCGCCTCGCAAATCACCGTAGAAGGCGCGAGATACCCGGAGAGGCTGGAGAAGATGACCGGACTCTGAAGTCATGCTCGTCGCAATTTCTCGCCGGTAGAACGGACGGACACGTCGAGGAGCTCCGGAAGATGAGAACATTTGGATGAGGACATTCACATGAGCAAAAAGCCGACGCGCAACGATTCTCTAAAAGATAGCCTTTCCCGCTCCCGCGAAATCAAGATCAGCGTGACCGGCAGAAAGTCGGGTCGCACCATCTCAATCCCGATCTGGTTTGTGTTGGAGGACGACAAGCTTTACCTCCTGCCAGTGCAGGGGTCGGACACCCAGTGGTACAAGAACGTGCTCAAGAACCCCTCGATTCGCGTCGCGACAAGAAGTGCAGAAGCTGAATTCAAAGTTGATACGATTACAGACGCCAAGCAAGTATCATCCGTGGTCGAAATATTCCGCAGCAAGTACGGGGCCAGCGACGTGAAAAGGTACTATTCAAAGTTTGACGTTGCGCTCGTCGCCCAGATGCAGTAAGCCCGGAAAGACTGCAAAAAATGATTGCAAAAGAGGTATTCTCAAAAGCGTGAAAACCAACGGCAAAGTGCTGCCCTGGCGTCAGGCAGTCAACGGAGCAAGCCCAAGCGAACCAGATTCGTCCGCATTGGGTCGCCTGCTCGCCGCCTACGCCCCGCACGACGGCAGTTTCGACCTCCGAATCCCCGGTTTACACACGGGCGTGCACGCGAATCGCTTTTCACGAGCAAACAAGGAGTGTGTGCATGCTCTCCGCTTGCCCTCGTTGTGCATCGCCGCCCAGGGAGCCAAGACCGTCATCGTAGGGGACAAGGTGTATCAGTACGACGCCTCGCACATGATCGTGTTCTCGGTTGCATTGCCGGTTGCCGCCCAGGTCACGCAAGCCAGCCATTCCGCGCCCTACCTTTCTCTCAAGTTGAACCTCGACCCGCATAAGATTGCCGAGCTGGTCTTGAAGGTATTTCCCCACGGTCTGCCTCCGGTGCAAGAGCGCAGCGCTGTTTACATCACTCCCGCCGACGCGAGCGTTGTCAATGCGGCAACCAGGCTGATGGAATGTCTGGGCCAGCCCGGCGACGCCGAACTGCTGGCCCCGTTGATGATCGATGAGATTTTGATTCGTCTGCTGCGCAGCCCCATCGGTGTTCGCGTCGCTCAGATGGGATTTGCGGAATCCAGCGTGCACCGCGTTGCCAAGGCCATTTCCTGGCTGCGAGAAAACTTCTCTCAACCCATGAAGGTCGAAGACCTGGCCGGTCTGGTGCATATGAGTGTTTCCTCTTTCCACGAGCACTTCAAGTCCGTCACTTCCATGAGCCCGCTGCACTATCAAAAGGTGCTTCGCCTCCAGGAAGCGAGGCGCCTCATGTTATCGACCATGATGGACGCAGGCAGCGCGAGCCTGCGCGTGGGCTATCTAAGCCCTTCCCAGTTCAGCCGGGAATACAGCCGCTTCTTCGGCAATGCACCAACCAAAGACATCGCCCGATTGCGTCAAGAGACGAGACCCTGGGTCTAACCGCCAGCAAAGAGCATTCGTCACAACTGCACCCCTCGATACTCTCAAATTAAATACAGACGCCAAGCGAATCCGGCCTTCGGATCATTCTTTGTTTTTTTATCGTCTGTTAACACTGGGGTGAAGCGGGGCTTTTTATAATTTTGGACTGTTGGCCCATGCCTTAGGAGATGAAAACATGAAGAAACGCCTTTCGATGATCTTTGCCGCAATTCTGGCGGCAGCAGTGGCACTAGGATCCTTCCCCGTCAGACTGATTGCACAGGAACGCGACCGCGACCGAGATTTCCATCACGGTTTCCACGGCTTTGTGCCTGGCAGCATCGTCTTGAGCGGCACAGTCTACGTTGGAAATGCGAACACCGTTATCCCGGGTGAAGTATTACCGTTCGGATGTCTCAACACCGGCCCGGTCACAAACCCAAATCCGGCCACCGTGAATGTGCCTCTCCTTCCTGCCGACCAACCCCCCGCCACAACGGCCGTGACCGTCAGCTGCGGCTATGCGAGCGATAATGGCGAAGCACCTAATCTCAACGACAATCACAACGTTTGGAACAACGCCAACACCGACGGCAGCTTCGGCGTCTCCTCGCCGGTCGTTCTCTGGAACCTCGACGCCTTCGGCTTCTTGCTAGGTGCGCTGTACGTTCCGAGTAACGAGATCGTGACCAGCTTCAGCTCAAAGTCCGAGCTCGCACTGAATCGCTCTGCGGACGGCAGGAGCTTAACCTTCATGGGCTACCGCGGCGGTCCCGGCTGCCCGACCCTCACCCTCGATCCGACAACCA
>JBAVQD010000028.1:0-2841 GCA_049693675.1 Candidatus Sulfotelmatobacter sp.
CCGCGGCCTGCTCATGCTGGTCAGCAAGCGGCGTCGCTTGCTCGACTACCTCAAGAGATACGATTCCGAGCGCTACAAAACTGTCATTGGAAAACTCGGCATCCGCAAGTAAATCCGGGTGGCCCACCTATGAAGTGGGTGGCCCATCCTAATTGCGCTTTTTGCAATTAGGGTGGGAAAAGATACTTCGTCCGCCCATAGGATTTTCTTAACGTAATCTCTGAGCACACCGCCTTCCTCTCGAAGCCGGTACAGCATTGACCAATTTTTTCGTGCGTATTTCGAAGCGTATCGCGCAAACCAAGCTCCCATTGGCGCCGCTTATCCAACTCCGTTTACCCATGGCCTACGCGCCGTTCCATATTGAGCAATTCGAGCTTCATCAATTCGAGCCAGGCCAATCACCACGCAGCCCGCGCCAACCAGAAAGCGCAACCGCGCTCCTGATCCAGAAAATTAAAGGATGAATATGAAACCAGAAGTCAGCACCGTCACCGTCGACCTCGCCGGCGGGAAGCAACTGTCGTTTGAAACCGGAAAATTGGCCAAACAGGCCCACGGCGCCGCCGTAGTAAGAATGGGCGACAATGTCGTCCTCGCCACCGCAACCGCCAACCCCGATCCCCGCGAGGGCATTGATTTTTTCCCGCTCACCGTCGACTACCGCGAATACACCTACGCCGGTGGACGTTTTCCCGGAGGCTTCATCAAGCGCGAAGGCCGCATGAGCGATCGCGAAGTGCTCACCAGCCGCCAGATCGATCGTCCCGTTCGGCCCATGTTCGCCGAGGGATTCAAGTGCGAGACCCAGGTCATCGCCTTCGTTCTCTCCGCCGATGCCAGTAACGATCCGGATGTTCTCGGAATTAATGGCGCGTCCGCGGCGCTCACGCTTTCCGATATTCCCTTCCTCGGTCCCATCGGCGCCGTGCGCGTCGGCCAGATCGGGGGACAGTTCGTCATCAATCCCACTTACGACGAAATGCGCGAGAGCACGCTGAACATCATGGTCGTCGGCACCGCCGATGGAATCGTGATGATCGAGTCCGGCGCAAAAGAAGTGAGCGAAGAATTAGTCGTCGACGCGATCGATTTCGGCCACAACGAAGTCAAAAAGATCTGCGCCGCCATCAACGACCTGCGCGCGAAAGCCGGCAAGAAAAAACGCGAAGTCACACCGCCGGAATTCGATCAAGCCTATTACGATCAGCTGAAAAAGAAAGTCGGCGCGGAACTGTCAGATGCACTCGATACTAAGAAGCATCCAAAAGCCGAAAGCTACACGTTAGTCAAAGACATCAAGAAAAAGTTGCAGGCCGAAATTCCCGAGGACGACGAGAAGGCTCTCGCAAAGCTGAAACAGTATTACGAAACGCTGCGTGAACGAATCTTCCGCGAAGAAGTTTTAGAGAAGAAGCGCCGCCCCGATGCCCGCGCTTTCGACGAAGTTCGCGACATCTGGATCGAAGCCGGCGTTCTCCCCCGCACCCACGGCAGCGCCATCTTCACCCGCGGCGAAACCCAAGCATTAGTAACCACAACCCTCGGCACCAGCGATGACATGCAACGCCTCGAAGGCTTCGAAGGCGAAGCCAAAAAACGCTTCATGCTGCACTATAACTTCCCTCCTTTCTCTGTGGGGGAGGTTGCGTTCTTGCGGGGGGCGGGTCGGCGGGAGATTGGACACGGCGCGCTCGCAGAGCGCGCGGTGTCAGCGGTGTTGCCTTCGGAAGAGTCGTGGCCTTATGCGATGCGCGTGGTCTCGGACATTCTGGAGTCGAATGGATCGTCGTCGATGGCGACGGTTTGCGGTGCGTCGTTGTCGCTGATGGATGCTGGTGTTCCATTGAAGGCTCCGGTGGCTGGCGTGGCGATGGGATTAGTGAAGGAAGGCGAGCAGTACGCCATTCTCACCGACATCGCGGGCGCGGAAGATCATTACGGCGATATGGATTTTAAAGTTGCCGGAACGAAAGATGGAATCACCGCGCTGCAGATGGATATTAAAGTCGCCGGCATCACTTCGCAGATTATGCGCGAAGCGTTGGCACAGGCGAAGCGTGGTCGGTTGCACATTCTCGGCAAGATGGAAGAAGTAATCACCTCCGGGCGCGAAAAGATTTCTGATTTCGCTCCGCGCTTCTATACCGTGCAGATTCCGGTCGACAAGATTCGCGATCTGATTGGGCCGGGCGGAAAGATGATTCGCAGCATCGTGGAACAAACCGGAGTCAAGATTGATGTGGAAGATTCCGGGTTGGTGAAAGTGGCGTCGAGCGATCAGGCGTCGGCGGCGAAGGCACTGCAAATCATTGGCGACCTTACTGCGACCGCTGAGGTTGGAAAAACCTACCTTGGGAAAGTCACGCGGCTGGCGGATTTCGGCGCGTTTGTCGAAATCATTCCGGGCACCGATGGATTGCTGCACATCAGCGAAGTGGCGGAGCATCGTATTGCCGATGTTCGCGACGAGTTGAAGGAAGGCGATCAGGTGCTGGTGAAAGTGCTGGCGGTTGAAGGCAATCGCATCCGGTTGTCGCGCAAAGCAATTCTGAAAGAGCAGCGCGCGAAAATGGGCGGAGGCGATGGCGCTGCTCCTGTTGAAGGCGGCGGAGACGAGCGAGAACCGGTTCCCGCTCCAGCGTTAACCGGCTCGATGGTGATTGAGGGCGGCGGAGATTTTCCCGATGATGAGCCGAACTTCAACCGCGAGGGCGGAGCGCCAGTGAGTAGCGGCGATCGTCCGCATGCAGACCGTCCGCATGGCGGCGATCGTGGTGGACGCGGTGGGCGGCCGGGTGGTGGTGGTCGAGATCGCGGACGCGGCGGGCGGGGTGGACG
>JBAVQD010000029.1:0-6854 GCA_049693675.1 Candidatus Sulfotelmatobacter sp.
ATGCCCGCGGTTTCTTCACCGAAACCTTTCGCGCGGATCAGTTTAAGGCGCTCGGTTTGCCGACCGAATTTGTGCAGGACAACCACTCGCGTTCCGCCAAAGGCGTGGTACGCGGCTTGCACTTTCAATGGGATCCTCCCATGGGCAAGCTCATGCGGGTTACGGCAGGAAGCGCCTTCCTGGTGGCAGTCGATATTCGCAAGGGATCGCCGCACCTGGGCAAGTGGGCGGGGGTGGAGGCGTCGGCGGAAAATCGCCGGCAGGTGTGGGCGCCAGCCGGGTTTGCTCGCGGCTTTTGCGCTCTTAGCGAGGGCACGGAAATCCAGTACAAGTGTACCGGGATCTACAGCAATAAAGCGGAATCGGCGATCCGGTGGAATGATCCCGCAATCGGGATCAAATGGCCGCTCACCGATGTAACTGTCTCCGATAAAGACCGCAATGCAGCTCCTCTAGCGGAATGGCTGCGCTCGCCCGACTCCGACAACTTTCGATATTCCGAAAGCGCGGAACTCTTGGCGAAGAGCTAATCAGAGAGTGAATCGATGACCACTGCCACAGCAATAATTCTGAATGCGGGTCGGGCATGAAGGTCGCAGTGATCGGCGCCAACGGCCAGCTTGGCCAGGATGTTGTCCGCGCCTTCGCGCTCCAGGGCGATGAAGTGCGGTCCTTCAATCACCAGGACGTTGAGCTTTCCAGTTTGGACTCGGTTGTGGCGTGTTTGCGCTCAGCGAAGCCAGAGGTTGTAGTCAACACCGCCGCCATGCATCACGTCGAAAACTGCGAACAGCAGCCTGAGAAGGCGCACGCAATAAACGTCGTCGGAGCAAAGAATCTCGCCACCGCGACCCGCGATCTAGGATCGGTATTGATCCACGTCAGCACCGACTATATATTCGACGGCAAGAAAGGCACGCCTTACGTCGAAACCGACGAAGCACGTCCGCTGAACGTTTATGGCAGAACCAAGTTGGAAGGCGAGCGGTTTGTGCAAGAGATCAATCCGCGGCATTACGTTCTGCGTACCGCCGCCCTTTACGGTAGCCACCCCTGCCGCGCCAAGGGTGGTCAGAATTTTGTCGATCTAATGCTGCGATTAGCGCGGGAACGCGGTCGCGTGCGGGTCGTCGATTCTGAGTTCACCACTCCGACCGCAACCGCCGATGTGGCGCGCCAGATTACGGCACTCAGCCGCTCCGACGCTTATGGCCTTTACCATGCCACGGCGGAGGGCAGTTGCTCCTGGTACGAATTTGCTCGCGAAATCTTTCGTGTAGCTGATGTTTCAGTGAATCTCGAAGTGGCTGGGGCTAACGAATTTCCCGCCAAGGTGCCCCGTCCCGCGTATTCGGTGCTCGAGAATCACGGCCTGAAGTCCCACGATTTGAATCTGTTTCGTCCCTGGCAAGAAGGCTTGAACGCTTATCTTTCTGAAAAGCCAGCAGCCGTCGCCAGCCGTTAATTCTTAGTTCATCCAGTTCTGAAATCACTAGCAATATAAGCTGCAGAAAGTTTAGGAGACAGAAATGAAGATCCTGATCGCGGGTGGGGCCGGCTATTTGGGTTCCGTACTTGTCCCAAAGTTATTGGAGCGTGGATACGAAGTCGATGTGGTGGATTTGTTCTGGTTCGGCAACCACCTTCCTCCCGAAGCCGGAATCATCCGAAAAGACATTTTCGATATTACGGTCGAAGACTTGCAGTGCTATCAGCAAGTCGTCTTCTTGGCCGGATTGTCGAATGATCCCATGGCAGAGTTTTCGCCCAGCCAGAATTTCATCTTCAATGCCGCAGCTCCGGCCTACCTCGCCTACGTCGCCAAAAAGGCGAACGTAAAGCGCTACGTGTATGCCTGCTCCTGCTCGGTTTACGGATATACCGACAACGAATTGTTCGACGAGAGCAGGCCAGTTTCCTCTTCTTACCCGTACGGAATTTCCAAGCTGCAGGGCGAGCAAGCGGTGATGAATCTGATGGACGATAGTTTCTCCGTAATCTCATTGCGCAAAGGCACCGTCTCCGGCTACAGCCCGCGTATGCGGCTCGACCTCATCATCAACACCATGTTCAAGAACGGCGTGCGCAACCGCGAAATCACGGTGAACAATCCTTCGATCTGGAGGCCGATTCTCAGCATCGAGGATGCAACCAATGCCTACGTACGGGCGATTGAAGCCAGCGAGAGAATCTCGGGAATTTTCAACGTAGCTTCGGGAAACTATACCGTGGGCGAAGTTGGCGACCTGGTGAAGATGGCGATTGAAGAGCATCTTGGTATCTCGGTGCGTTTGAACATCCACCACAAAAAAGATTTCCGGAACTACAAAGTGAGCATTCAGAAGGCGGAGAACACACTCAGCTTTCATCCCAATCACAACGTCAAATGCATCGTGAAAAATCTGATCGAGCACATGGATCGATTCAGCGATTGGGATAACCCCCAGTATTACAACATCGATACCTTGAAGCTGCTCTCGGAAAATGGCGACCGGTTACGTAGCCTGGTGGAAGTAGGCTAGAGCTATGCATGTGGTTCATGACGACCGGGAATTTGAACTCATGACTATGGCCATGCGAGAGCCAAATACTGTAGCAACGGTTTCGCACTCAAATCCTCGATTGAGTTCCCATCCAACCGTTCTAGTCGCGACGACTTCGCGCTGGTATCCCACAGCCCGGCTGGCCATGGCTTTGGCGAGTAACGGATGCGTCGTCGAGATGTTGTGTCCTCCCGGACATCCGATCACGAAGACGACGGCGGCCAACAAAATCTATCGCTATCACGGTTTGGCGCCGTTGCGTTCCTTCGCCGCCGCGATCACGAACGCGCAGCCGGATCTGATTATTCCCGGGGATGATCTTGCTACGCGGCAGTTGCATAGTCTTTACGACTTGGAGCAGAAGAGGGATCATAGCGGGTCTTCTATTTGCCGCGTGATCGAGCGCTCGCTGGGACCGGCGGAAAGTTTTCCTGTCGCCTATACCCGATCTGCATTCATCGACCTGGCGCGGCAAGAAGGCATAGGCGTACCGGCGACGGCGGCGATCGCTAACCTCGACGAACTCAAGGATTGGATCATTCGAAACGGATTCCCGGTGGTGTTAAAGGCGGACGGGACATCCGGAGGTGATGGCGTGCGGATTGTGCGTACCTTGGAGGAGGCCGAACGAGCCTTCTCTTCGTTGCAAGCTCCGCCTCAGTTGTTGCGCGCCGCCAAGCGGGCCTTGATCGATCACGATGTTACGCTGCTGGGTCCGGCACTGCTGCGCCGCCGCTTCGAAATGAATGCACAATCTTTTGTCGAGGGACGCGAAGCGACGAGCGCGGTCGCCTGCTGGCGGGGCAAGGTACTGGCGGCGCTTCATTTTGAGGTGATTAAGAAACGAAGTGCGGCGGGACCCGCAACCGTTATCCGGTGGATTGAAAACATCGACATTGCGACCGCCGCCGAAAAGATGGTGCGCCGGCTGAATCTCTCCGGAGTGCACGGCTTCGATTTCATGGTGGAAGAACGAACCGGAAAGCCCTATTTGATCGAGATGAATCCCCGCGCCACGCAAGTAGGCCATTTGGCGCTGGGGCCGGGTCGCGACATTCCGGCGGCATTGTATGCTGCTCTGTCCGGTAAGGTTCGGCAATCAGCACCCGCGGTTACAGAAAACGACACCATCGCGTTGTTTCCCCAAGAGTGGATTCGCGACCCAGAAAGCGCTTTTCTGCAGTCGGCGTATCACGATATTCCCTGGGAAGTGCCGGAATTCATTCGCGACTGTGTCAGCAACCGGCGAAAACAGAGCGCCTGGTACTCACGGGCAAACTGGAACAAATCCTCAGCGCCAGTTCAAGCTCCGAAGAAACCATCTGCCGCAGCAAGGGCCTACGCAGTGGGGACTCGGGTGAAAAGCGATTCAATCGCGAGATGAGTGATCCAGCCTCGATGATAAAAATGCGGCCGCTGCGAATTATGAAGTTCGGCGGGACCTCGGTAGGCGATGCCTCCTCGATTCGGCGCGTCGCGGAAATCGTTTGCAATGCGGCCGACGAAAGTGATCTGGCGGTGGTCGTCTCGGCCATGGCCGGCGTGACCAACAAGCTGATTGAAGCTGCGGAACGGTCTGAAGCTGGTGATTGGAGCGTAGCCGAAGCGATCTTCGCGGCCTTGCGTGATCAGCACGATAGCGCGCTCAATCGCTTGGTTCAATCCCCGGAACAAAGAAGAGCCATTCATAGCAAAATGCAAAACTGCTACGAACTGGGCGAGCAGCTTTGTAAACGCGGGCAATTGTTGGGCGAGCTAAGCTTGAAAGACCGCGATTTGATTTCCAGTCTTGGCGAGCGCCTTTGCGCCCCACTGGTTGCCGCCGCTTTGACGGCATCCGGGGTAAAGAGTGAAGCGATCGACGCCACAGAAATCGTGGTTACCGATTCCTGCCACGGCGCAGCCAATCCTTGCGTGGACGCAACCCGTGAGCGTTGCCAAGAGCGGATAGAGAAGTTGCTGCAGCAGGGAATTGTCCCGGTGGTGACCGGTTTCATCGGTGCGACTTCCGAAGGCTTGCTGACCACGTTGGGCCGAGGAGGGTCGGATTATTCCGCGACCATCCTGGGTGCGGCAATGGATGCGGACGAAGTCATCATTTGGACTGATGTGGACGGCCTGATGACCGCCGATCCCAGGACAGTGGCCGAGGCCTGCACCATTCCTGAGATTTCGTATCGTGAGGCCGCCGAACTGGCTCGCTTTGGCGCCAAGGTCTTGCATCCTAAGACCCTGCGTGCACTCACGCAATGCGGCATCCCTCTGTGGATTCGAAACACCTTTGCGCCACATTTGCCTGGAACCAGGATCACTCCCGCAGGTCCTGCAATCCGAGGAGTGGTCAAGGGCCTCACCGCAATGCTGCGTTGCGAAGCCGCACAGGAGCCGGGTCACAAAAGCGAGGAGGAAGACGCCACTCTCGACGCAACGGCAGCCATCCTCACCGTCGTCGGTACGGACATACACGGCACGGGCGCGGCAGCGCGAATGCTGGGCGCTCTCTCTCTTGCACAGGTGAATGTAGTCGCCATGTTCGAAGGCGCACACGGCTGCAGTCTCTCCGTCGTCATCGCTGGAACGGACAAGACTACGGCGCTGGCGGCCTTGCATCGCGAGTTTCAGCTGGGCGAAACACTCTGGCCGGTGCTTTCTGCCGCCAGTCCTGCAGTGGCAACTGCCGCACCTTATTACCAATCTGAGCCCGCCCCCGCTGAAGGGGATTGAGCGCAGCCACGTTGTCCGTTCCCGCCCGGCGATTTGAGAATCATCAATGATGGGGAAAGGCCCTGGACCTTATGAACGAATACGTGTGTATTGCCCCAGACGTAAAGCTTGGCCGCAATGTGAAGCTCTCGAAGTTCATCAACCTCTACGGTTGTGAGGTGGGTGACGACTCGAAGATTGGAGCATTCGTCGAGATTCAGAAGAATGCCAGCATCGGCAAGCGCTGCAAGATTTCGAGCCACACCTTCATCTGTGAAGGCGTCACCATTGAAGACAATGTCTTTATCGGGCATGGCGTGATGTTTATCAACGACAGTTATCCGCGAGCCACAGCCACGGATGGAAATCTTCAAACCGAAGCCGACTGGAAGGTCGAGCGAACGGTCATAAAAAAAGGAGCTTCGGTGGGTTCCGGTTCGACCATTCTTTCTAACATCACGATTGGCGAAAACGCCATCGTGGGAGCAGGCAGTGTCGTCACCAAGGATGTTGCCCCCAACTGTATCGTGGCGGGAAATCCCGCTAGAGTTTTGCGTTATATCGAACAGACCGCGGAGGTTACAAAGTGAGCAATTCTAATAGTGTTCCGAATAGCATTCCTTTTCTCGATCTGATTACTCCTCACGTAGAACTCGAGCACGAGCTGGTTGCCGTATTTCAGCGGGCTCTGCGCACCGCCGGCTTCATTGGCGGCCCGATGGTGGAAGAATTCGAAAAATCGTTTGCCGCATTTTGCGGTACAAAATACTCAATCGCTATAAGCAGCGGCACGGATGCCTTGCGCTTCGCCATCATGGCCTGCGGCATAAAGCCGGGCGATGTGGTGGTCACCGTGCCCCACACCTTCATCGCCACCACAGAAGCCATCTCTCAAGCCGGAGCTCTTCCTGAGTTCGTCGATATTGACGAGCGGACCTATAATATGGACCCGGAAAAGCTAAAAGAATATTTAGAGCGGCAATGCGAAAACGATAAATCGGGCAAGCTGATCAGCCGCCGCAGCGGCCGCCCTGTAACCGCCATTGTTCCAGTTCACCTCTACGGACAGATGGTAGACATGGACGCAATCCTGGCTCTGGCGGCACGTTTTGGCCTGGTGGTGATTGAAGATGCTTGCCAGGCCCATGGTGCCGAATATTTCTCGCGCAAGCAAAATCGCTGGATGAAGGCCGGCTCGATGGGGCGGGCCGCAGCATTCAGTTTCTATCCCGGTAAGAACTTAGGGGCTTGCGGCGAGGCAGGTGCCGTGACCACGAATGACGCTGTGCTGACGAAAAAGGTCAGCATGCTGCGCGACCACGGTCAAGCCGAGAAGTACTATCACGACATCGAAGGCTATAACGGTAGGTTGGACGCAATCCAGGCTGGTCTGCTGCACACGAAACTTACGCATCTGGCAGCCTGGAATGCGAAGCGCCGGGAGCGCGCCGCAGAATACAATCGCTTCTTCGCCGCGGCGGACGACGCCGTTGTTACTCCCTTCGAGCCCACCTGGTCGCGAGCTGTTTATCACTTGTATGTCGTTCGCACGGGCGACCGTGACGGAATGATGAAGCACTTGAAGAAAGCAGGAATCGGCACCGGAAT
>JBAVQD010000030.1:0-2859 GCA_049693675.1 Candidatus Sulfotelmatobacter sp.
AGCGTGTGGAAGGAGCCGGAAATTTCTCGTTCCATCCCGGTTCGGTCAGATGGAAGGATCTCCCTACCGCTCGTTGGAGAGGTGCAGGCTACAGGGCAGACGCCGCTCAAGCTGGAGCAGGAGATTGCGGCCAGGCTGAAGAACTACATCGACGAACCAGAAGTCACCGTCATTGTTCAGCAAATTAACAGTCAAAAATTCAATATCCTGGGAATGGTGAGTCGACCCGGCTCCTTTCCGATTGCCAGCGCGGCAACCGTGTTGGACGCGATCGCGCTGGCCGGAGGATTCCGCGACTTTGCCAAACAGAAATCCATATACGTGCTGCGTCAGAATTTCGATGGCAGCCAGACGCGAATCCCCTTTAACTACAAGCAAGTCGTCAAAGGTCAAAACCCCGCGCAGAACATTAAGCTTCAGCCCCGCGACACTATCGTTGTTCCGTAATCACGTTCCGTAATCACGTTCCGTAATCATGTTCCGTAATCGTGTTCCGTAATCACATCCTGTACATGAAATTGTTTGAAGAAATCTGCGTGGGTCTGCTCCTGCTGCCAGTAGCACCGCTTTGGTCGCAGGTCGATACCACGCCGACCGCACCCGTGCCCGCTGTAACCGGCGCAGCCCCTGCCAGCAGCTCTGATCAAATGATGACTCCGCCGCCTGTAAGCGGGCAATCGTATCCCACTGCGCCAACGGCCGGGGAACGTTCCAACTATCTTCGCGGTGGCGTAGCCTTCGCCAGCGCGTACACCGACAATGCTTTGGGCTCGGTGAACGGTCATCCGATAAGCGATGTGAGCTATTCCATATGGCCCACTCTGGCGCTGGACGAGAGCACTTCTCGTCTGCACATTGTTTCCTCCTACGCGCCGGGATTCACCTTCTACCAGCGCGAGACTTATTTGAACGAGGCGGACCAGACTGCAGCCATCGATTTACAGTACCGGCTCAGCCCGCACGTTTCCGTCAGTGCGAGAGATGGCTTTCAGAAAACCTCCAGCGTGTTCAACCAGCCGGATCCGACATCGGCCTTTGCAGTTTCCGGAAGCACGCTGGCGCCTAATTTTTCCGTCATCGCTCCGATATCCGATCTTCTAAGCAATGCCGGGAATGTTGGCATCACGTGGCAATTTGCCGCCAACGCCATGGTCGGAGCCAGCGGAACCTTTGCCAACCAGCACTATCCCAACCAGGCCGAGGTTCCCGGCCTGTTCGATTCCAGTTCGCAGGCCGGTTCGGTTTTCTTTACTCACCGGATTTCTAAGATGCACTACGTAGGTACCACCTATCAGTACCAAAGACTGGTGTCGTATCCCACCTTCGGCCAGAACGAGACGCAGACTAACGCTCTGCTTTTTTTCTACACGCTCTATGCGTCGTCGCGACTATCATTGTCTTTTTTTGGCGGCCCGCAATACGCGAATGTTGGACCGCAATACGTTACTCAGTCGTTGGTGGCGCCAGGATTCCAGAGCTGGAATCCGCTGGTGGGCGGCAGCATGGGCTGGCAAGGCCACTTTACGAATGTAGCTGTGAGCTACTCGCACATGATCTCCGGCGGCGGGGGATTGATTGGGGCGGTGAAGTTAGATAGCGCGACGACATCGATACGCCAGCAAATGACGCGAAGATTAAGCGGCTCGATTGCGGGCGGATACGCGCAGAGCAATGTTTTGGGATCAGCCCTATTGGTTAACGATAACGGGCACACGCTTTCCGGGACAGCCTCCTTGCAGCGACAGTTCGGCGAGCGTATCAGTCTGCAACTGGGATATACGCGGCTTCATCAGGATTACAGCGGGGTTGCTGTCCTGGCCGAGACTCCCAATACGAATCGCGAATTTGTTTCGATTTCGTACCGTTTCTACAGACCGCTGGGAAGATGAATTCTATGGTTGACGATCTCGACGAGAAAAGTTCGGAAGGCTTCGACCTGCAGCGCTACCTCGGCATTGTCCGTCGCCGCCACTTGCAGTTTCTCATCCCTCTTTTCCTGGGTTGGGCGGTTGTATGGGGGGCGAGCTGGGTACTGCCTCCGGTCTATCGTTCCGGCACGCTGATTCTGGTGGAACAGCCCACCATGCCGAAGGATTATGTTACGCCCAACGTAAACGACGATCTGCAAGACCGGTTGCGCAGCATCACGCAGCAGATTCTAAGCCGCACCCGTTTGCTGCACATCATTGACCAGCTGAATCTTTATGCGGATCCGCACAGCCATCTCAGTGCCGATGACAAAGTCGAAGGCATGCGCAAACAGATCGAGATCGAACTGGTGCGCGACACCGAGAACCGCGTGAGTTCCTTTAACGTCTACTATTCGGCGCACGATCCGCACGTCGCCCAGCAGGTGACCAGCGAACTGACCAATCTGTTTATCAGCGAAAACCTCGAAGTGCGTCAGCAACAATCGGAAGACACGACAAAGTTTCTCGAGAGCCAGCTGGAAGCGGCGCGCCAGACGCTGTCCGACCAGGAAGAAAAAATCCGCCAGTTCAAGGGACAGCATGTTGGCGAACTGCCCGCGCAGGTAGGGAGCAATCTGCAGATTCTGGCCGGCCTGCAGTCGCAACTGCAAACCGAAGAAGACGCCCTGAATACCGCTAAACAACAACGGGTTTACCTCGAGACCCTGGTAAATCAATACCGCTCTCTGCAAGGTACGCCAAGGGGCGAGGGAGCAGGGGGTACAGCAACTGTAGGACTTCCAGCGATCGATCAAGAGCTCGATAAGCTTCGGGCGCAACTGGCCGATCTCAGCTCGCACTATACGGACCGTCATCCCGACGTTCGCAAGGTCAAGGAGCAGATCGCCGAAACGGAAAAGACCAGAGACCGCATCATGGCTGACCTGAA
>JBAVQD010000031.1:0-32074 GCA_049693675.1 Candidatus Sulfotelmatobacter sp.
CCATTCGAAGAGCGCTTTTCAAAGCGAACCTGCAGGCCATGATTGATCAGGCTGATGTCGTGGCCTTCGGTGCGGATCGCAGCGATGTTGGGAACGGTCGACTCGTAAGGCCGTCCTTCGTTTCCAGACGCATCGGAAAAATTCGAATCCAGCGGTTGCGTGGCCTGGTTGAGATTTCTAAGGTAAGTCAGATGGACTCCGCGGGTTCCCTCGTATCCCACCTGGAGCACCATGTCCTTCATGAGTTGGCGCTCGATGTTCAGGTTCCACTCCTCAATGTAGGTCGTGGGATTGTGGAAGTAGGCGGCACTAGCGCGGCCCGTGGGATTCGTAATGCTGGAAAAAACAATGGGAGATGGCCCCTGGGAGAGAACCATCACGGGTGTCGAGGAGCCCAAAGCGGCAGTAAGGGACTGGCTGCCATAGACGCCGGGCAAATCGTTGTAGGCCAGTTCAGTATCGTTCTGGTCCGCCTGTTCGTCGTAAAAGATTCCATAGCCGCCGCGTACCGCGGTCTTACCGTTGTCGCCGAGGGAGTAGGCAAAACCGATGCGCGGGGAAAAATTCTTCCAGTTCGTAACTACATCGCCAGAACGGCTCGTACCGGGTGTAACTCCGGGAGCAACAAAGTATCCCGTTTGAAAGTCAAAGTTAGCCAGGCGATTGTGTTGTTCGACCATGGGCGTATACACATCGTAGCGAACGCCAAGGTTGAGCGTAAGTTTGTCCGACGCTCGGTAATCATCCATCAGATAAGTGCCGAACTCCCACCAACTCATGCCGTAGGCTCCGGTTTGCGCATCGCGGAAGAGACTCTGTGTGTACCCAATCAGAAAATCGGCCAGGGGATCGTTGGTAAATTGGCCGGTATAGTAAAAGTCTCCGTGCGGATTCTGCACCTGATAGAAACCGTGTTCGCGTCGCCGCAGGTCGCCTCCCATCTTGAACGAGTGATGTCCTCGAATATAAGTAAATGCATCGAGCAACTGATAGTTATCCTCGTTTAGCGTTTCCGGGAAATAATCGCCGTTTCCCAGCGAATTCAAACCACTAATCTGGATATTCGGCAGACCGCCGGTGATGGGGCTGTTGGGTTGGTTAATCCCCGGAATTCCCAACTGCGTAGCCAATGGCTGTCCCTGAAAAAACGGAACCGCATCCACCACATAACGGCTGTAACCGATCTTCAGTTCGTTGATTTTGGTTGGGGAGAACGCCTGTATATCGCTAAGGCCTGCCAGCAGAGACTTGTTTTTGATGTCGCCGGTAAAGGAACCGCCTCCCGCGATACCCGGAAACGGGTCGGGATTATGATCCTGCACATTGCCATAACTAAAGATGCCAAAAAAACTATTCTGCGAACTGATCTGGTGATCGACACGGACATCGAATGCGTCCTGATTGTTGCGGTTGACCGGATTGTAGAGAAACAGATCCCCTAATGCCGGGGCAACGTTCGGCTGCGGAAAAAGTGCCACCGTTTTGAGCGCGGCTGGATCAAGGCACGCTCCACCCGTGGGACTCGGACAGGACGGTATCACGTTCGGACTCGCGTTGTTATTTCCCATGAACTGATTGCCCGTGACCGGATCAATGATGACGGTCGGCGAAGGACCGGTTAAGAGGTCGGAAAAATTTCCTCCAACCTCGGAAGAGCTAGGCACAGGAGATAGATAGGTCTCGGAAGTGCGGATGCGCCGTCCCTGATAATCCGCAAAAAAGAAAGTTCGATCTCGAATGATGGGCCCACCCAAAGAGCCTCCGAATTCGTTGCGTTTGAAACCGGGAATCGGCGCACTCGGATCGTCGAAATAGTTTTTCGCATCCATAAACGAGTTGCGGAGAAACTCGAACGCGCTGCCGTGAAAACGATTCGTCCCTGCTTTCGTCACCACGTTCACGACGGCCCCGCCCTTGCCAATGTCGGCGCTGAAGTTGTTGGTTTGAACCTTGAATTCCTGAATCGCATCAACCGGAGGTTCGATCAGCTCGAAACCAATCTGTTGCTCGTTGTTATCGAATCCGTTCAAAAGGTAATTGTTGTTCGTGGCCCACAGTCCATTCACCTGGATTGAACCATTGCCGCGCTCATCCTCGGGGATATCGCCCTGCTGCACGTTACCGGTGCTGCCAGTACTCGCCGGGCCCATGTTCACTCCGGGGCTAAGATAGGCGAGCTGAATGAAATCTCGTCCATTGAGAGGGAGCTGGTGAACCTGGCTCTCTCCGATTACCTGCCCGATTGACGAAGTTTCCGATTCCACCAGCGGCTCAGCGGCCGTGACCACCACTTGTTCCTGCACCGATCCCACGACCAAAGAAAAATCCAGACGCACTACTTGATTGATATCCAACTTGAACGGGGCCTCGACCGCGGTTTTGAAGCCGGCTCGCTCCGCCTTCACCGTGTAGAGCCCAGGTTTCAATTCCGTCACCACGTACTCGCCTGCGCTGTTGGTATCAATCTTCTTCTCAGCGTTCGTCTGAGTTTCCGTGACGGTCACCGTAGCCGCCGATACGATTGCGCCCGAAGCATCCTTCACCGTGCCTACAATTTTTCCCGAATCCACTTGAGCGTGAAGGGTGATCGGAGCACAGAAAAATAGAAAACAGCAGAATAGAAAGAGGATGACAGCGGCGCGAGCCAGGTTTTGCCAGGAGTCGTTGCGCCCGCAGCCGGGAAACTTCTGAGTGGCGGTGTATGCGACCATGGTGATCTCTCTCCCGTACAGGCGTATATGAAGCTCGTATGCATAAATGATGTCAAGATTATTTTCATCCGCAAAACACAGCCGTCGCAGTTACGAAACCAGATATGTCACGTCAACATATTTATTTACATTGGTTTGGCAATATTACAAGGAAGCAAAATATCCCCTAAAACAAAGTTTTTGAAAGTGCGCGATACCTATGATATATACATCGTATACTACGTTTTAAGATGTCCGGGAAAGAGGCTCGTCGTGGCGCAAACCGATCTCGTTACAGTCGAACGACTGGGTCTCACAATCGACCCCCACAGCTTCGTTCCCTACTATGTGCAGATCGTGGACCATGTGCGCGAGCTGATCGTGAAGAACAAGTTGAGCCAGGGACAAACGTTTTGCTCGGAAGGCGAAATTGCTCTCGCTCTCAACATCAGCAAAATGCCGGTGCGTCAAGCCTTCCAAAAACTACGCTCCGAAGGACTGCTCGTTATTGCCAAGGGCAAGCGGCCCATAGTTGGATCTGGCCGTGTACCTTGGAACTTCCAGCAGCTTCGCGGCTTCAGCGAGGAGATGCGAAGGCGCGGCCTTACTCCCTCCGCTCGCCTGCTCAGCATGGGACTGGAAGACCCTGAGCTGGAAGTAGCCCAGGCTCTCAAGCTAATGCCAGGGGAGCGCGTCTACCGCATCAGGCGACTTCGCTCTGTCAATGACGAACCGGTCGCCGTGGTAACCAGTAACCTGCCCGCACGCATCTTCTCAGGGATCGACAAACTGGATCTGGAGAAACAGTCGCTGTACGCCATCTTCGAAAACACCTACAAGCGCAGGCTGCAATGGGCGGAAGAAGTGATCGGAGCCGTGATTGCCGGAGAAGAAGAAGCGCGAATACTTCAGACTTCGATAGGAAGCGCACTCCTCATCATCAAGGAAACAACTTACGACACGCAAAATGTAGCCATTGAATATAGCCTTTCATTATTGCGCGGTGATCGTTACACGGCTTCGGTGATCTCGGTCCGCAAAACCGACGTTGCTATTGGAAAGACCAGTCTGCGTGCCTGAAGAATTTCGGGATCAAAATGGCGAGTGAAGCTAAACCATTGAGAGATTTGGTGGACCTGGTCGGGATCGAACCGACGACCTCTTCCATGCCATGGAAGCGCGCTCCCAGCTGCGCCACAGGCCCACGATTGAAACAAGAACGCCTAGCCCGAAGAATCGGGATCGCGGGAAAGTGCTGAATCCGTGCTGAGTCATTTTCGCCCACATCTCCCCGATAGTCAACGCGCTCCGCTAAACCACGAAGCACACCACGCATCCCCAAGAAAATCCAACCCCGGTTTACCTTCGTGAAACTTCGTGTCCTTCGTGGTTGATGAATTCCGGCCTCTGTCTTTATTCTCCTATTTCCTTCCACAGCCATCTTCTGCCATAATTGTCCGTGCACCCCACCTGCACCAATTTTCA
This sequence comes from Candidatus Sulfotelmatobacter sp., assembly GCA_049693675.1. Lineage (GTDB taxonomy): Bacteria > Acidobacteriota > Terriglobia > Terriglobales > Acidobacteriaceae > Sulfotelmatobacter. Next base: position 4,176 of record JBAVQD010000031.1, read on the forward strand.
ATCACAATTTAAAGCGAGGAAGAGATGCCAGCGAAGTACATCTTTGTGACGGGCGGAGTTGTGTCTTCTTTGGGCAAGGGACTGGCCGCTGCCTCCATCGGTTGCCTGCTGGAGAGCCGCGGATTGAAAGTGAATCTGATGAAGTTCGATCCCTACCTCAATGTCGATCCGGGAACCATGTCGCCGTTTCAACATGGCGAAGTCTTCGTCACCGACGACGGCGCCGAGACTGACCTCGACCTCGGCCATTACGAACGCTTCACCCACGCCAAACTTTCCCGCGACAACAACTGGACCACCGGCCGTCTCTACGAACAGATCATCGCCAAAGAACGCCGCGGCGATTATCTCGGAAAAACAGTGCAGGTCATTCCTCACGTCACAAACGAAATTAAAGCCGCGATGAAAAAAGTGGCGCAGGACGTGGATGTTGCCATCGTCGAAATTGGCGGAACGGTGGGCGACATCGAATCGCTGCCTTTCATGGAAGCCATCCGCCAGATGCGCCAGGAACTTGGCCGCGAAGACACACTGTTCGTCCACGTCACGCTCGTGCCCTTCATCGCCGCTGCACAGGAACTGAAAACCAAGCCCACGCAGCACTCGGTGAAGGAACTCCTTAGCATCGGAATTCAGCCCGATATTCTGCTCTGCCGCACCGACCGTTTTCTCGCGAAGGATCTTAAGTCAAAGATTGCGCTCTTCTGCAACGTGCAGGAAGAAGCCGTCATCACTGCTAAAGACGTAGCTTCCGTATACGAAGTCCCACTGGTATTCGCCAACGAAGGCGTAGACACGCTGGTACTAAAATATCTGCGCATGCAGGCCAAGGACCGCGATCTCTCCAAGTGGGAAGACATTGTGCACCGCGTGTACAACCCGAAAGACACAGTGACAATCGGCATTGTCGGCAAGTATGTCGAATATGAGGACTCCTACAAATCGCTGAAGGAAGCTTTGATCCACGGATCGCTGGCGCACAATCTCAAACTTCAGTTGAACTGGATTGAAGCCGAAGGCCTGGAAACCGGCGACGAAAGCTATAAAGCGCAGCTTGAGGGCTACGACGGAATCCTCGTTCCCGGCGGTTTCGGCAAGCGCGGCATCGAAGGCATGCTCATTGCGATTCGTTATGCTCGCGAGAATAAGGTCCCATACTTCGGGATTTGTCTCGGAATGCAAACTGCCTGTGTTGAATTCGCCCGCAACGTGGTCGGGCTGGCCGACGCCAATTCGAGTGAGTTCGATCAAGCTACCCCGCATCGCGTGATCTACAAATTGCGCGAGTTGCGCGGAGTGGAAGAACTTGGCGGCACCATGCGTCTTGGCGCGTGGACCTGCAAGATCGAACCAAACACGTTGGCGCACAAAATTTATGGCAAGCTGGAAATCAGCGAACGTCACCGCCATCGTTACGAATTCAATCGCGAGTATGAGGAGCCGATGGTCGCGGCCGGGCTCCGCATCTCCGGTTCAACGCCCGACGGCACTTACGTGGAAATGGTGGAACTACCAGACCATCCGCATTTCATCGGATGCCAGTTTCATCCTGAATTCAAATCAAAGCCGCTGGAGCCGCATCCCCTGTTCAGCACGTTCATCGGCGCCGCGTACAAGCACGGCTCGGAGCGGCGTGCCGAAAAAGAAGTTGCTGCGGTAGAAATGTTTCATCGACCGGAAAAAGTCTCTAGACGGTAGACAGGATAATTTACCGCCGAGATCGCCGAGTAACGCCGAAAAAGGCAATTGCGATTTGGGTTTCTGTAGTTTTATCTCGGCGATCTCTGCATGCTCGGCGGTGAGAGGTAGCTTTTGATTTCTTCCTTCCAAGTCGGCGACGTCCACATCGGCTCGAACAATCTTTTTCTCATTGCCGGCCCCTGCGTCATTGAGAGCGAAGAGCACGCCATTCGCATGGCCGAGATCATCAAGGGCGTCACCCGGGCTCTTGGTTTTCCTTTCATCTTCAAAGCCAGTTATGACAAAGCCAACCGCACTTCAATCCGCAGCTTTCGAGGGCCGGGCGTCAAAGAAGGCTTGCGCATCTTAAAAAAGATTAAGAGCGAGCTGCAGCTTCCGGTTCTGACCGACGTTCATGAAGTGAGTGACGTGGCGAAGGTCGCAGAAGTCGTCGACGTGCTGCAAATTCCAGCGTTCCTGTGCCGCCAAACCGATCTCGTGGTCGCAGCCGCGCTCAGTGGCCGCGCCGTGAACATCAAAAAAGGACAATTCGTTTCGCCCTGGGACATGCGCCACGCGGTGGAGAAATGCCGAGAGGCGGGCAACTCGCAGGTTTTTCTCACGGAGCGAGGTACAAGTTTCGGCTACAACAATCTCGTAGTCGATATGCGCTCGCTTTCCATCATGCGCAAGTTCGCCCCCGTCGTATTCGACGCGACCCATTCGGTGCAACTGCCTTCTGCACAAGCCCACGACCGTGGTCCCGCAGTCAGCGGTGGCCAGCCTGAATTCATCCCCGTGTTAGCGCGTGCCGCGGTGGCAGCCGGTGTGGATGGCGTTTTTCTGGAAGTCCACGACAATCCGAAAATCGCAAAATCCGATGGGGCGAATGCTCTGGAATCCACGAAGCTGCGCGAAGTGTTGAAGGAACTGCTGGCATTGCGGCAAGCGCTGGATGTGGCCCGAGCCAGCCCATAAATTCCTGCGTTCCGGATGCAATTGAACTTCGTGTACCTTCGTGCCCTTCGTGGTGAATGACCTTGATCCTTCGTTCTTCGTGGTAAATTTGAATTTCCGAATGAGAGAGATCGCCAACGCGGCTTTGAATGTTGCCACGACGCGAGGCGCAAGCTACGCCGACGCCCGCATCGTGAACCACAGAAGCCGCGCTCTCACAACCAAAAACGGCAAAGTTGGCAGCGCCTCTGACGCCGAATCAACTGGCCTGAGCGTTCGCGTGCTCGCCGATGGAGCCTGGGGATTTGCCGCTTCCGAAGACTTGTCGCGTTCCGGAGTTGAAGCCACCGCTGCCCGCGCCGTCGAAATCGCCCGCGCCTCGGCTCAAGTGAAACAGTACGATGTCCGCCTCGCCCCCGAAAAGCCAGTAACTGCCGAATGGACTACGCCCCATGTCATCGATCCGTTCTCGATCTCGGTGGAACAAAACATCGCGCTGCTGCTGAAAATTGACTCCGAACTACGCGCCGTTTCCGGCATCACTTTGGCCGAAAGTAATCTGAACTTCAATCGTGAAGAGCAATGGTTCCTGTCGTCGGAGGGAGCCGACATTCATCAGACCAAGTATTCCGCAGGCGCGGGCTACGCCGCGTACGCATTCGCGGGAAACGAAATTCAGAAACGCTCCTACCCAAATTCCTATGGTGGTCAGTGGCAAAACAAAGGTTACGAACTGATCGATCAATTGAATCTGGTCGAGAACGCCCGCCGCATCGCAGAAGAAGCCGTGGCGCTGCATCATGCGGACCAATGTCCCGAAGGCACATTCGACATCATTCTCGATAGCTCTCAGCTTGGATTGCAGATCCACGAATCCATCGGACATCCCATCGAACTTGACCGCGTGCTGGGCATGGAAGCGAACTTCGCCGGCACTTCTTTCCTCACGCTCGACAAGCTGCGCACCCTGCGTTACGGCAGTGAGATCGTAAACGTTGTCGCCGACGCCCGCCAGGAGCACGGGCCAGGCCTGGGAACTTTCGCCTTCGACGACGAAGGCGTTCCCGCTCAATGCACACCGATCATCACCAACGGATTATTTACCGGATATCTCAGCTCCCGCGAGACGGCGCATACCGTCGGTGAGAATCGCTCCGGCGGAACACTGCGCGCCGAAGGCTGGAATCGCCTGCCCATGATCCGCATGACCAACATCAGCTTGTTGCCCGGCACTACGCCATTGAGCCTCGAGCAACTGATTGCCTCCACCGATCACGGCATTCTGATGCAGACCAACCGCTCCTGGTCGATCGACGACAAGCGCTACAACTTTCAATTCGGCTGCGAGCTCGGCTGGGAGATCAAGCACGGCAAGCGCCTGCGCATGCTGAAGAATCCATCCTATTCCGGCATCACAACCGAGTTCTGGAATTCGCTCGACGCCATCTGTTCCCGCGACGAGTGGACGCTCTGGGGCACGCCGAATTGCGGCAAAGGCCAACCGCAGCAGGTGATGGGCACCGGCCACGGCGCAGCGCCCTCGCGCTTTCGGAATATCAGAGTAGGAAGCGCATATCGCAGCATGTGACATCTGTCACAGAAGCAATTGGCAGTTAGCAATTAGCGTAAGAACCTTAAGTGAGGTGCTTGATGAAAGATTTTAGGCGACTTAAGGTTTGGGAGAAAGTTCACATTCTCACTTTGGATATTTACAAGGTTACGGCGCGCTTTCCGAAAGAAGAAATGTACGGACTGACGAGTCAGATGCGCAGGTGCAGCGCTTCGATGGGAGCAAACATTGCCGAAGGTTGCGGCAAGCAAGGAAACAATGAGCTTCATCGTTTCCTGTACATAGCATCCGGATCCGCTAGCGAACTCGACTACCACCTCTGCTGGCTAGAGACTTGATGTATCTATCGAACGAGGACTATCAGCGAATGGATCAAAACCTGATCGAAGCACGCAGGATGTTGACGGCCTTGCTGCATAAGGTCAGCGCTGATCGCTTCGCCGCTAATTGCTAATTGCTAATTGCTAATTGCTGAAATGCTGACTCAAGACCAAGCCGGCGACATTTTCGATCGCATCAAAAAACTCTCGTCAGCCGACGAAGTCGAGGTTCTTTTCTCCGCCGCGAACTTCGCGCTCACGCGCTTTGCCAACAACACGATTCATCAAAACGTAGAGGACGAAAACCATGTTGTCTCGGTTCGTACCGTCTTCGCCGGACGCACCGCTCGCGCTACCACCAACAAGTTCGACAACGATAGTCTGCGGCGAGTGGTTGCCTCTTCGGAAGCCCTGGCAAAAGTACAACATCCTGATCCCGACCTTTTGCCGATGCCGGATTCGCGGGAAGCCGAGTCAGACTCGACTGGCAGTTCCACAGCCACACAACTGCCATCCCGTTACTTCGCTCAGACAGCCGCCATCACACCCCAGCTTCGCGCTGCAGGCGTAAAGAAGATTGTCAGTGTCGCAAAGAAGCACAAGCTCACCACCGCCGGAATTTTCTCCAGCTCCGAATCGGTGGAAGGCATTTTTAATTCACGCGGCCTCAGCCGCTGGCATACGCAAACTCTGGCGGAAGTTTCCGTCACCATGCTGGGAGCCGATTCTTCCGGATGGCAAAAAGCCAACTCGCCCGACGTGACAAATGTTGATCCACTCCACCTGGCCGAAATTGCGGCTAAGAAAGCAATCGACTCCGCGAAGCCGGCTGAAATTCCGGCAGGGAAGTACACGGTAGTTCTCGAGCCCTCCGCCGTTCTCGACCTCGTTGGCTTCATGTTTTGGGATTACTCCGGCATGGCAATCCTCGACCAGCGTTCATTCCTCACCGGTCGAATCGGCAGTAAACTATTCGGCGACAACATCACAATCTGGGACGACGTCACGCATCCCATGCAGAGCGGTTCTCCATTCGACGGCGAAGGCATGCGGCGGCAACGCCTCCCGCTCGTCGAAAATGGAGTCGTCAAGCGTGTCGTCTACGCTCGCGCCACCGCGGCGCGCATGCAGCGTTCGGAATACAAAGATAAGGTTGGTCCGGTCGCGGCCACCGGCCACGGTTTTGCCTTGCCCAACGAAATCGGCGAAATGCCGCTCAACATCGTCTTCTCTGTCCCATTAGATCCGCAGAGTCTGGCGCAGATGATCGCCTCCACGGAACGCGGAGTCTTGGTCACGCGTCTCTGGTATATCCGCGAAGTCGATCCCTACGAAAAAATCGTCACTGGCATGACCCGCGACGGTACCTTTCTTGTGGAAAACGGAAAAGTGCGGCAAGGTGTGCGCAATTTTCGCTTCAACCAAAGTCTGATCCAGTTGCTCTCGAGCGTCGATGCCATGAGCACGCCTCTCCGTTCCTGCGGCGAGGAATCGTTCGATATGGTCGTTCCCGCCATGAAGGTCCGCGATTTCAACTTCACCGAAGTGACGAAATTTTAAACCTCCAGTAAAAGCCGCTGAGTCCGCGAAACAGTACCATCGATTCGTTGTAATCCTCTCATCCGCAAGCAGTTAAAGCCCTATCGTTCCATGACTTCCGTAACTTTGCGACCCTGATTCCGGGGTGTACGCTGCCCATAAGTTCGTTAAGAGTCTGTGCCAAGAATTTGTGGGAAGTCCGGACGGCCAACACGCGTCCGGAGGGAAGGTCCGTCGGAAACGTGTCAGGCGAAGCGACAGAGCAGCAGTTGACGTCGGAAGCGCAACAGCAGACTGCGATCAAGCACTACGCTGAAATGCAAAGTGCTCCGCGTTTTCCTTTGCATTTGCCTGTCGAATTGAAATCGACAAGCGGCGCCTGTGCGGCGGAAACACAAAACATCTCCGCCAACGGAGTTCTCTTCGCCATGGATCGTGACGTCCCGGTAGGTTCGCTGGTGGATTTCACCATCCTGCTTCCGGGCGATGTTGTGGGCTCCCGTTGCGATGTTCAAATTGATTGCCATGGTCGCGTGGTGCGCAGCTTTGAAGACAAAGGCCGTCGCGGCGTAGGCGTAGTGATTGACGAATACCATTTCGAGCGAGCATAAGGCAGAAGGAAACTGATGGCGAGCACGTTCAGCGTCGGCGAAAATCACGGAGTTCACGAAGATGGCGGATCGACTCCGTTAATCCGCGTAATCCTCGCCGATACGCAAGCTATCTTCCGCGCCGGCCTGCGGAAAATCTTCGCGCTGGAAGATGACATCCGTGTAGTGGGTCAAGCCGAGACGCTGCCTCAGACTCAATCTGCCGTTACCAAATTTTCCGCCGACGTCTTAATTTTCGAATCGGCGCTGGCGCCGAATCCGGTAGAAGCCGTAACCGAACTCCTGCGCCAGGCGCCACATCTGAAAATCGTGGTGGTCACGCCCGCCTCGGATGAACAGCTCACCCTCGATCTTTTCCGCCGCGGAGCGCATGGAATTTTATCCCGCGAAGTCGAACCTGAGGTGCTGGTCGACTGCCTGCGCAAAGTCGCCTCCGGAGAACCCTGGCTCGAGAACCAGGCAGTTCACTGGGTCATGGAGGCATTTCGCGGCCACAATCTGCGGCCTTCCGGAGCACGCCCAAAAGTCCAGCTCACGCCCAAGGAAACACTGATCGTTTCCTGCGTTACCCAGGGCATGAAAAATAAAGAGATTGCGATTCGGGTGGGGACCACGGAACAAGTCGTAAAGAATTACCTGCGCAAAGTCTATGACAAACTGGGCGTTGCCGATCGTCTGGAACTCGCGCTCTATTGCCTCAGCCATCACGTTGTCGATGGCGTTAAACCGCCGCCCCTGCCCGACACCGCTGCTCAAACCGGGGCTGCGTCCGCTCCGCTTGCCGCGAACAGAGCCGCCGCCAGCGCCGCCGCAGGTGCCAGCAGTTCGAATGAACCGGCCGCTTCAAAAACAATCGTTCCAGATCCGACCGAGCCAAGCGACTTCTCTTAGTCGTTGTCCTCTAGCTTTGTCCTCTAGCCTCTAGCCTCTGACCTCCAAGTTTCCCCGCCGTAAGTCGCCCGAGCTACTTTCTTCACGCGAAAAGCGAGCCGGTGCCGAATTCGTTGGCACACTGGTTGAAACGATTTCAACTGGTGGGGTATCACCTGAAACGGTTGTGCAACTTTCCGATCGGAAGTCAACCGTGAGACAAGCGCATTCTCTTGAGGTACCTCGCTTCTCTGATAGACTGCTGGTATCGAGACCGCATAGAGTGCATCCGGTAGGTGCAGGTCTTGAAAGGACTAAGCGTAAAGCCTTACCGGAGAGATGGCCGAGTGGCTGAAGGCGCACGCTTGGAAAGCGACCCCGGAGTTTTTGGGGTCTCGGTTCTAATTTGGCGAATAAAAAGCGAATAACACTGTTATGCTTGCCCCTGTGACCTAGCGCAGTCCTTGCGTGAGGTTCGTGGTGCAGGTTCAATGGACGGGGTCGCAAACGAGTTCTCCTGATCGCTGCCAGCATCCTCGCCGTTCGAAAGCTGGCGAACTGGGATGGTCGCCCCTCACCAATGTTCGAGTCTGCCATCGCCGACGCTATCACAGTTGCCGAGCGCATCATGGCTAGGATCGACAGTCGCTGGCCTGCGGCTTCCCCTGCTGCGTCGGAGCATCGAACGCCGACCAACTCCAGATAGTAACGATCACACGTATAATCATCGGCTGCATGTCTCCCGATTTCACAAATCCGCCACGTGATCGGTCTCAACTGATGGACATGCTATATGCCTCTGCTCTGCGAGAACCGCTAGGACATGTTCGCTTTCTTCCCTTCATTCTCAAGCGGGAAATCGATCACTTCTTGTCCAGACTGGATGTCGGACGCTTCCGGTCGCAAGTCATGAAGCTGGAAGGATATTACCTTATCCGTTTGCAGCGCCAAGCCAGCGAACTTGGCGCACAGGATGAGACTGTGGCGGGGGATTTTGCGCTATTCCACATCTCTGACGCTGTGTGGTGCTTCTGCTCAATTGAAAACACCGTCACCGTAAACAAAACGGCGATAGCAGCAATCCAGCAATACGCAACGCAAGCTTCTTTAATCTACATTTCGACCAGAGAGTTCCGACGTATTTTTGACAGGCTGGCAGAACAGAAGCAGAGGATTCAGATCGTCCAGCACAGTGAATACAATCGTCAGGAAAGCAATGTCAACTATCTGCGAGAGACCAAGGACTACCGCTCGGTTTTTGCCGAACTCGCGTCGAAAGATGCCGTCGTCCGGAGAATCGTGGCTGAAGTCTATGGCGAATCGAGACAGCCTGTTGCCCTTTTTGCATTCAACAACAACGGACTGCTCTCTTTGCGGGAGGGCGCAATCCATTTTTTCTTCGATCAGCTAGTCGCAGACGTCGCAAGAATCGGCAATGCTAAGAACCTCATTTTTGCAAACCGCGAACGCGAGCGACTCCAGCTACACCCCTTGGAACTATCTTTCGAGGACAACATTCTTTCCGACAAGGTGGCGAACTTTGCCCTCGTCGATGCGCTCTCCTCAATAAGCAAGAGCGCTATTGGTGTTTTTCATGCCAATCCTTACATTCATGTGCTGTACACCGACTTTCGCGACGGTTCTTCCTTCAACGTGTATTCCACATCGGACTCCACACTGATGATTGTGCCAAGCACGCGGGCGTCAGTATCTGCGCTCATGAAGCTGTACAGGGGAATATCGGAAAAGTTCGCCGACTGCGAAATTGCAGAAGCCCCACGGAGACCGCCCACTCTAGGGGAGTTCTTCGAAGAGTGATTGCAGAGAAAGGAACTGCGAGTCTTGGCTGATCCGGGAGACGTAGCGGAAAGAGAGTTCCTGAAGGAGTTTAACGACTACGATCAAACCGTAGATGTCGTCTCGTGTTGGCAGGCTTTCTGTCACTTTCGCCTCAAGAATGCCCACTTCTATCGCTTCGGCAAATTTCGCACTACGGACGGTGCCGATCTGACGCCGGACTTCGCCCTTGCAGAGTCTGCCGATGGAGCAAACGCAGATTCTGGATCATTGATCTGCGACATTAAGAAATTCCCCAATCCTTACCCAGTCGGGGCGGACACAAAGCAGCAGGAACTCGCCTACCAAATTTTTGGTGCGTCCGTTGAAGACATTTTCAAGTACGCTGTGCCTCTGAAGTACGTCTCGGATCGGGACAGCCTGCCTAAGCTTGTGTTCAGCGAGCACGACATTGTGCTCCTGACCCCCAGTGAGATTGTTGATCCGGTTTACACGTATCTGGCGAGCAAGATTGAGAGCAAGCCCTTCAACGTTGGAAGGTCACTCGTTCTTGTTGAGTATTTTTACAGTCAGGGGGAACAACTAGAACGATACGTGTTCAAGTGGAAGCAGGGAGAAGCAAACAGCCCCTTTTCACACACCGTGCTGCGAGAGCAAATGGTCACCAAAGGTTTGCCTCTCGTTGTCTACCCGAAGCACTTTCTGGAATACAAGATTCGTTATGTTCTCTGCAACGATCCCGCGCCGACTATCTATCTTCTTGTTTTTCTCTGGCTGGAGGTCTTCCTGAAAACCTTGTCACCTGACCAGATTGAATCGTGGCAGACGACCAGTTCTACGCGAGCAATAGAAATAGAGCTTTCTGTGGATCAGGTGCACTCCAAGTTGGAAACTGAATACTCTGCTCCGTTCTCAAAAAACGATGTCAGGAGGGCTCTGGACAAGTTGGTTGAGCTAAAGCGGGCTGCCGTAAAGGATCGAGACAAAGAAGTTTATGTCATCCAGTTCTACAATATCGCTGGGCGCGTATTTCGAGATTTCCCCGGAGAACAAGACGGGTTGGGACACAAAGCCAAATTCAAGGAATATTCAAGAGTCTTCGCCCGGTTGCTCGCGAAAAAGGAAATCGAACCTCCACCTCCACGCAAACGAATCGGCTTCCGGAGAAGCAGACCACCAAGAGACTATCCCCGATTGCCTTTCCCGGAGTAGGGCACCGCTCGGACGAGTGCCCGATTGGAGACACCAGATGAATATGGACGACTTCCGCCAATCCCTTACCGCAGCCGAACCGACTGTCGGACTCTCACACGCTCTCATCGGCCTCTGGTGGGATGCAAAGGGCGATTGGAAGCGAGCGCACGAATCCGCACAGCAGGACGGTGGCGTCGAGGGATCGTGGGTGCATGCGTACCTGCACCGCAAAGAAGGCGATAACAGCAACGCAGCCTACTGGTACAGCCGGGGAGGCAAGCCCGTGTGCCGTGAACCGCTCGATGCGGAATGGTTTAGCATCGTTACCGAACTGCTAGGGTGACGGGGCAAATCGACATGAGCGCAGAGGTAGCGGTTTCGAGTTGCACAAGAATGAACCATGCTGAGCGAGTGGCAAAGCTCGTTCTTGAGCGTATTCTGCCCGGCACATTGGAATACCAGCAGGAACAGTCTCACGGCGAGTGTGATTTTCAATTGCGGTATCACAGCGGAGCTACTGCTGCCGTAGAGGTCACGGCATCGGTGGATGAACAGCAAATACAGACTATTGCCGCAACTCGTAGCAAGAAGAAAGGTGGTTCAACAGCGGATGTAGTCATCTACAAGATCGGCGTCTTTGAAGAAATATCCAGCCCGCATCACGATGACATTCTCCGCTCGTGTTGCTACCCATGCATAACCCTTACGGTGCCTGTCGGCAAATATGCACGCTTCTGCTTGTGGTGGTATGTCCGGCAGTTCATGGGTTGAGAGCGTACGGAGCCCTGCGGCAAACGGGCAAGCAGGAGAGTCGCCATTGCAGGCGGGAGAACCGTAGGCAGCACGAAACAACGGAAGCCACACCTGTAGATGTGCTCGGCACTCCGCCCGTGTGGGCTTTGGTTGGTCTTGTGCGAAGAGTTGCCCGAGCGTTAGGAAAGCGACCGCTCGTTTTCATCGCTTCCCGTCCGTGGTTGCATTCCGAGCCGCACACGGTTCGCACTCGCACTCAAACCCAGCAACGCCGGGGCTCCAGGAAAAACAAGTTGCTGCCTATCGGGGGTAAGCGTATTGTGAGGTGCCTGTAGAACAGGCCTTGGGGATTCCCGTTTACTTAATGCGGCGGCGGTAAGCTCTTGCATTTAGGATTATAGGATTAGAAGAGTGGACTGTGGAAACACGCTCTATCCCATTAGTCACTACCGGATCGGTCCCCACGCTCGTCACTGACGACCGCAGGCTGATTTTAGCCGCGTCACTCGGAACTATCTTCGAGTGGTATGACTTTTTCTTGTACGGCTCCCTGGCCGTGACTATCTCAAAGCAATTCTTTTCCGGCGTGGACGAAAGCACTGGATTCATGTTCGCCCTTATGGCGTTTGCGGCGGGATTTGTCGTCCGCCCTTTTGGCGCGGCCTTTTTCGGACGCCTCGGAGATCTGGTCGGGCGCAAGTACACCTTCCTGATGACGATGTTCCTAATGGGACTGGCCACTCTCACCGTCGGATTGCTGCCGGGATATTCGCGCATCGGCATCGCTGCCCCGATCCTGCTGATTAGCCTGCGCCTCTTACAGGGACTGGCTCTGGGCGGCGAGTACGGTGGCGCAGCCGTGTATGTAGCCGAGCAGGCACCGGCCGAAAAACGGGGTTACTACACGAGTTGGATTCAAGCCACCGCGTCGCTTGGTCTATTGCTCTCTCTCGGGGTCATCCTGTGCTGTCGCCTCGCGACAAAGTCAGCCTTTGACATTTGGGGCTGGCGAATTCCGTTTTGGTTTTCCTCGGTCCTGCTGGGTGTCTCGCTTTGGATTCGGTTTTCCATGAAGGAATCCCGGGCTTTCCTGCACGCCAAGACGCAAGGCAAACTCTCTCGAGCCCCGCTTCAAGAAGTTTTTGGGAAGAAGGAGAATCTTCGCAAGGTGCTTGTGGCTTTCGGCGGCATGGTCGCTGGAATGGCTGTGGTGTGGTACACGGCGCAATTTTACGCTCTCTATTTCCTTATTCAGTCCTTGCGCGTGGATCCCATGACCGCGAATCTCCTTCTGGGCGGGGCTTTGGTGTTGGGCAGTCCCTTCTTCCTTCTCTGCGGACGGCTCTCTGACCGGATCGGAAGAAAGCCAATAATGTTGGCAGGGATGCTGGCCGCCGCATTGACTCTGATCCCATTGTTCAAGGGATTAACGCATTATGCCAATCCGCAGCTCGCGGCGGCGGCCCGCGCCAACCCCGTCGTCGTGGCGGCGGATCCGCGCACCTGCGGATTCCAGTTCGATCTTCTCGGGCAAAGAAAAAACTCCAGCGATTGCGACAAAGTCAAAGCTTTGCTATCAAAGATTGGCGTTCCTTACACCAATTCAGCCTTACCGGCTGGCTCCGGCATCGAGATCAAGGTCGGTTCCGGCACGATCACAGGATTTGACGCCAAGGCGATTCAGAGTGCACTGAAAGCAGCCACTTATCCCTCTAGCGCCGATCCGGCTCAGATGAATATCGGGATGATCCTTGTGTTGCTGACCGCACTTATTGTGCTGGTGACCATGATCTATGGCCCACTGGCTGCTGCTCTAGTGGAGATGTTTCCCACGCGAATTCGCTACACCGCCATGTCAGTTCCTTACCATGCGGGAGTGGGTTGGGTTGGAGGACTGCTGCCAGCCATTGCGTTTAGTATTGTGATTGCGACGGGCAACATCTACTACGGTCTCTGGTATCCGGTAATAATCGTTTCTCTCAGCTTTCTCATCGGAATGTTCTACGTGAAGGAAACCCGGGGCCGGGACATTCATGCTGACTGAGGCAAGCACGTTGGTATAAAGGCGAAAACGGAAAATCATCATGCCAGGCGATACATATCCGAAATTCCGTGCGGCAGCGGTGCAAGCGGCTCCCGTGTTTCTGGACCGTGACGCCACCATCGATAAGCTGGACACGCTAGTTCAGAAGGCTGTTGATGCCGGTGCCAATCTGATCGTGTTTGGAGAGTCTTTCATTCCTGCGTTCCCGGTGTGGAACCTGATCTATGCTCCTATGGACCAGCACGGATTCTGCCGCCGAATGTTTGAAAACGCGGTTCAGGTTCCGGGACCGCACACCAGGAGGCTCAGCGAGATCGCCAAGCGCCACCGCGTGATTCTGTCCGTCGGCATCACGGAAAAGGGTTCGATCAGCATGGGAACGCTTTTCAACACCAACCTTCTGTTCGATCGCGACGGTACGCTGCTGAACCGCCATCGCAAGCTCGTCCCCACGTGGGCCGAGAAGCTCACCTGGGCCAATGGAGACGCCTCATATCTGCGTCCCGAGGAGACCGACATCGGCCGGGTGGGCACTCTCATCTGTGGAGAGAACACCAATACCCTGGCACGTTTCACGCTGCTTGCGCAGGGCGAACAAGTGCACATTGCGACCTATCCACCGGCATGGCCATTCCACCGCCCGGGTGGCGGCGCTCACAACTACAATTTGACCGAGGCGATCCGGCTGCGCTCGGCCGCCCATGCGTTCGAAGGCAAGGTATTCAACGTCGTCGCGTCCTGCGCGCTCGACGCTGATGCCATTGAGCAACTCTCGCAGGGGGATTCCGAGATGAAGGAATTGTTGCAGGCGGTGCCCGCCCCAGTGTCGATCATTGTCGGTCCAAGCGGCGAATTGCTGGCCGACCCTGTGGAGGGAGGCGAAGGTATGGTTGTTGCGGAGATCGATATTGGTTGCAGTATCGAGCCCAAGATGATCCACGATATCGTCGGCCACTACAATCGGTTTGACATTTTTCATCTAGAAGTTGACCCCACCCCTAATCGCGCCGTGTGGATGAAAACGTCGAGGCGGCGGGACGAACGACCGCCGGACGAGTCGCCTCAGGTCTCACAAGACAAAAGCGCAGATTCCGTGAACCAGCGGCCCGTGGCCTTAGGGCGCGCCAAAGTTTCATGAATGGCGAGGCAGGGGCGACTCTGTGCGGCGGACACGACGATTCTGGACGGTTGGTCGGCTAGGCGGAAGTCATCCACAAACGGACTTCGAGACCGTGAGCCTCCGACTGAACGACGATACTGACCGCGGCCCGGGAGACCGCCAGTATGGCACATCGGAAGGCGACTCGGCCACGCAGTAAACGACAGCCTGGGATTGGAAGAGACCTGAGGGCGGTCGAGGCACCCAAGCCGACTTCTGGCCCGGAACCAATTTCCGGTTTGCGTGGCATCCAATTCTCAATGAGCTCTATAAAAAGGGATGTCAAGAAAAAAGCTCCGCCTCGACCGGAGGAGATTCTTTCTCGAGATCCAGCCCACTCTATTTCTTTGATCCCTGAAGAGGTTTGGCGTGTTGTTCCATTCCCATATAGTTTCTCTGCTGCTGGTGGCAAAGCTGGATTGTGCAAGACGCGGCAAGCAGGACGAATGTCAACCATGGTTCTATCCGAGGCTCATGGCCTATCGCTATTTCTGGTTATCCGAGGGGGAATAGCGTGTAATGGGTGACTTGGTGCCGAAGCACACGGGCCGGGAAACCCCGGCACGCAACGACTCGCTCGGAGTTCGGCTCGCCCTCCCACTGGGAACTTCACAGTGCTACCAAGGCGCCTTAGTCATGTCGAAACAAGAAAGTATGGCAGCGGGGTCGTGTGGTCAGTTGCGTGCAAGTGGTGCCTTGCCCTGACTAAAACCAACCAAGAGGGAAAGGTCCATCAGAACGAGCGTTTCGAGGATTCTTCGGGAACTGATCCCAGAGGAAGGTTCTGCTCAAACGACTTCCAAGTTGCGAGTTTGGGCCGCCGCAAGCTCGCGGAGTTCGGCAAACTTGGGCAATACTCCCAACGTCTCGAGGCAAGCGCGGTCAGACTCCTCGATGTCCAACCCGGTCGCACCCTGCGGGCGATCCAACTCGTGCGCCAAGAGGTCGGCAACGTATACGGCTACTGTGCTATCGAAACCAGAGTGCGGTATCCGAGTGGGATGGTGGTGATGCGCGACAGCCTCGACGGCAAGATTTGGGATGCCCCACAATCCAAGTAGGTAGGCACCTATTTCTGCGTGAGATGTTCCAAGTAGTTCCTGTTCGACTTCAAAAACTTTGCATCCGCGCTCTTTGGCGAGTGAGTGTGCAGAGCAGAATTTGTCGGGCATTTTGGACGCCAAGATTAAGCTCCCAACATCGTGAAGAAGGGCGGCTATGACGTTACACTCTCGCATTTTTGGCTCTGCGCGGAGAGTGCTGGCAATGGCGGCTGTCCGCTGTGCGTGTCGCTGCATGGATTCGTAAACTGACTGCGGGATGCGCGAGTCGGGCGGGAAAACTCTGAATGCCTCCGAAGCTAGAGCGAGATTCTTGATGGTTTCCGTCCCCAAGTGTGCGGCAGCGTTCTGCACGCTAGTGACTTTCTGTGCTAACCCGAAGAAAGCACTGTTGACGAGCTGCAAGACTTTCGCCGACATCGCGACGTCTTGCCCAATGATGTCCGCTACTTGTTTGATGGAAGCACTCGGATCTCTCACCGCCTGTGTAAGCGCTGTGTAGGTGCGCGAAAGTGAAGGCAATTCACCTACCGCTCCAACTATTGTGCGAATCTCTGGTGCGCACATCAAATCTTGCAGGATACACACGCGTTCAATCGTGGCTTGAAGTTCGGAGGCATTGCATGGCTTAGCGAGAAAGCGGTGTGCCGTGGGAACTGCACGGGTCGCTAACGCAGCGTCGGAATATCCAGAAAGAACAATTCGCGCGGTGCCCGGGTAGCGGTCGCGAATGTGGCTGAGGAGTGTGGCACCGTCCATTCCTGGCATACGCATGTCGGAAATGACCAGGTCGAAACAGCATGTCTCGCAAGCCTTCAGCGCTGCTTCACCACCCACCGCAAAATGCAGGTCCCAACGTTTTCGATCCGCGTACAGCATACGTTGGATGCCGTCGAGAATTTTGCTTTCATCATCCACGAACAAGATACGTTTCATGCGGACACGACCTCGGCTCCAAGAGCCTTGCCATCCTGAGGAAGGCGAATGACAAAAGTTGTTCCCTTTCCTTCTTCCGTTTCGAAATGAATAGTTCCATTATGTTTGTCGACAACCACCGAGCGTGCGATGGCCAAGCCCTGCCCCGTGCCCTTGCCAATTTCCTTGGTGGTGAAGAATGGATCGAAGATTCGAGCTCGCACCTTTTCCGGGATTCCTGAGCCTGAGTCCTGGATACGGATTTCTGCCCACTCCTGACAGTTCCGTGTTTGCACTTTGATCTTTCCCCTTTCTGAACCCTCTTTTCCGGCAACGTCGGCAATTGCGTGCGCGGCATTGACGATGAGATTCAGGATCACCTGGTTAAACTCTCCGGGCTGACAGGAGATCGGGGGCAGAGTCGGGTCGAATTCGGTTTCCAAGTCCGCCACGTACTTCCATTCACTGCGGGCGACCGTAATGGTGCTTTCAATAGCATGGTTCAAGTCGAGTGGAATCTTCTCTTTCGTGTCCGGATGGGAGAACTCTTTCATCGCACTCACAATCGTAGAGACTCGGGTAACGCCTTCGGCCGCCTGCTCGATAGCTTTAGGAATTTGATCGAATAGATAGTCGACGTCAGCGCGTTCCACGGTAGCCGAGACCTCCTGTTCTGTTTCGCAAGATACTGTGTTTTCTTTGGCGGCTGCCAACAGCCGTTCGTAACTGACCACGAGGGTTCTAATATCCTGGAAGGCATCTTTCAGAAACCGAATATTGTCTCCTATGTACTGAGTGGGCGTATTGATCTCGTGCGCGATACCAGCCGCAAGCTGCCCAACGGATTCGAGCTTCTGTGCTTGGCGGCGTTGTGTTTCAAGGGCGGTTCGGTCGGTGACGTCTGAACCGATGACCAATAGCTCCGCTACTCTTTCGTCGGCCACGCGAACCGCGGTGATCGTTAGTCCTAGCAAACGCGTTTCGCCGTTTATCTCAAACGGAACAAGGTCGCATCGCCGGGAACCCAGTTCCGAACACCAGGATCGGATCTCTTCCGGCATGTCAGGTCGTAGCCATCGGACACCACAATCTGCCAGTTGCGTTCCTAAGACTTCAGATGGAGATAATCCGAACGCACTGGAGGCGGTCGAATTCCAACGCGTGATGTGCGAGTCTTGATCCACGCCGATTAGAATCGACGGCACAGCGTTGATGAAAATCTCTGCCTGCTGATGAGCCGTGCGTAGCGCTTCCTCACTTTTCTTACGCTCGCCGATGTCTCGACCCACGCCGGCAATGCCAGAGACCCGGCCTCTGTTGTCGTGCAGAGGTAGTTTTGTGGTCAGTATATAGGTCTCATTGCCTGTAGCGTCCCTGCCCTTTTCTTCACGGTTGTACAAAGCTTGTCCCGAACGCATCACTTCTTGCTCATCAGCATGGAGAGCGGCGGCAAGTTCTTTGGGGAAGAAATCAAAATCGGTTTTCCCGAGCAGTTCCTCAACGCTATTCGCTCCCAGGACATGAGCTGTATGTGCATTGGCAATCACGAACCTGCTTTGCCTGTTCTTTACGTACATGAAGTCGGGGATATTGTCGATGAGGGCGCGCAGCATCTTGCGCTCGTCGTCCAGTATTGACTGTTGAGCGGAGAGTCGGCGATCGACCAACGAGTTGATCACAACAAAACCCAAGACGACGAAGGTTATGACGAGTATGGCGGAGGTTGCCAGCGCAGAGATGTTCACGGACCGCGACAAATTTGGTGCAATGCCCATGGACGTGAAACTGACGGCTGCCATGCCGGTATAGTGCATCACGGGAATCGCCAAGCCCATGACGACCGCGATCGCGAGTTTGACAAACCAGCCACGATCCTCGTCGCGAGAGGAAGAGATAAGCAAGAGGCCCACGAACGAAATCAAGACGGCCAAAACGATGGACAAAACCCAGAGGCCGTCGGCGTAATGGTGCATGGCGGCCAGACGCATTGCCGCCATACCGGTGTAGTGCATAGTCGCAATGCCGGTGCCCATCAACCGACTGCCGGCGGCAAGATGAAGCGAGGTCATACGCTCGCGGCTGACCACATACAAGGCGATGAAAGAGGACAAGTCCGCGGCGAACAGCGAGAGGGCCACCGTCGGAACGTGGTAGTACACAGGTATTGGCAGCCGGAACGCCAGCATCCCGATGTAATGCATCGACCAGATCCCGCTCCCCATGGCGAAAGCGCCTCCCATGAGCCATGTGATACGAGCGCGGCCTCGATTTGCAGTCACCCGTCCTGCGAGGTCCAGGGCCGCGTAGGATGCACAAATCGCTATTAGTACCGAGAGCGCGACTAGCCGATAGTCGTAGGTTGCCGGGATCGTGGTCAGGGCGGTCATTTGTTGCGCCGCGCACGCGCGAGCGAGTCCACTATCAGGGATTCATCGGCCAAGGCGCAGTTCACTTTAGCTCATCGGTAAAACCTACTCTGCATGACGCGTGTACTCAAACTTCTATCAGGAGGTGTCACAAGTGACTGATTCATTGGGTACGCTCCGCCGATGGAATGATTGTGCTATTTCTAACCCGTTGCGGGCCTGCGAGAAGAGTGCAACGGCACCGAAGCGTAGGCTGCCGATTGGGTCGGGCCTGCAACAACCGGGCGCTGGCGATATGCAGATGCCCGCAACGACGAAATGCGGCTGAAGGAGCACTATGCCTGACAAGATCCTCTTCGTAGACGACGAACCTCAAGTCCTGGATGGACTCAAGCGAATGTTGCACAAAGAGTTCGAGGTGGATACCGCCGTGGGGGCGGAATTAGCCCTCACTGCAATCCGAGTTCAGGGTCCGTACTCCGTCGTGGTCTCAGACATGCGGATGCCCGGAATGAACGGCGCGCAGTTCCTGGCACAGGTCCGGCAGACCGCCCCCGACACTGTAAGGATATTGCTGACCGGCTACACGGACTTGAATGCGGCCGTAGCCGCCGTGAATGAGGGAAACATATTCCGCTTTCTTACGAAGCCTTGTGCAAAAGAAGTTCTCGCAACAGCCATTACTACGGGATTGGTCCAACACCGCTTGATAACGGCCGAAAAGGAACTCCTCGAACGCACGCTCATGGGGAGCATCAAAGTATTGACGGACGTCCTGAGCGCTGCCAGCCCGGAGGCGTTTGGACGGTCAATGCGTATTGCTCGCTGCGTTCGCCATTTGGTGAGCAAGTTCGATCTGCCCTCTCCATGGCGGTTCGAGGCCGCGGCCATGCTATCGCAGTTGGGCTGCGTGACCCTTGTTCCGGAGGTCCTCCAGGCAGCATATTTGGGAGAGAATCTCTCGGCCGAAAATCAAGCTCGGTTCGCCGCT
This sequence comes from Candidatus Sulfotelmatobacter sp., assembly GCA_049693675.1. Classification (GTDB taxonomy): domain Bacteria; phylum Acidobacteriota; class Terriglobia; order Terriglobales; family Acidobacteriaceae; genus Sulfotelmatobacter. Next base: position 24,003 of record JBAVQD010000031.1, read on the forward strand.
CATCCTCAAGTGGCTAGAGATCTTCTCGTTAACATTCCCAGGCTGGAACCGATTGCGTGGATGATCAGCCAACAGCTTATCAAGGAAACACCGCCAGTGGTTCCTGAGATACCGGTAGCAGGCGCGGAGGCGATCGTGTTTGGAGCTAAGATGCTCAAACTCGCGGTTGCCTTTGACGATCTCCGGATGAAAGGGTTGTCGGAAGAAGATGCGATGGCCAAACTTCGGGGTCGTCGTGGGGAGTTCGGAGCAGAATTAGTCGACGCATTGTCGAGCATTAAGCCCGAAAGCGCCAAAATGGAGGTGCGTAAAGTTCCAGCTTCGAAGCTTACGACGGGCATGATTTTGCAGCAGGAGATTAGAACTCTTACAGGAATGCTGGTGGTCGCGAAAGGGCAGGAAATTACTCACGCCCTGCTGATCAAACTCGACAACTTCTCGCGAGCGGGGACAATTGACAAAGAAATCGCGGTGCTTGTTCCCATATAGCCTCAATCTGAACTTTCTGCTTATTTTCAAGGGCTCTTTCTCAACTACCCAGAGACGACGCTTGGAGCGACCAGGCTCTGAGTCAAAAACGGACTCGATGGATGGGTTCTGAGCAATATTGACCATCTATTCTTGCCTGCTGTGATCGAATATGAATGCCCCCGGAAGCACAGGGGTTACGCGAATGGCCAAGCACAGATCTGCCTTCAATCTGAAAACGTTTCTCTCAACCGTGGGTGCCGGCCGCCAGGTTATCTTTGTTCCGAAAGGGCGGATAATCTTTGCCCCGAGTGACAAAGCTGATGCGATGTTTGTCATTCTAGGTCCATTGCCCTTCATTCCTGTGAAGAGTTCGAACGACACTGATGGCTCCCCGATCCCAGTCGATGTCCCGCCAGCAAAGGGCGAGGTATATCCCCGCAAAGCCCGCAGTAACGGATGGCCTGTCGGATCGACCGGAACCGCGAAATATCTCCCATCTCCAGCGCCCACGTCAGGGCGGTGATCGGCCCAACTCCCGGAACCGTCTTGAGCCGTTGCACTCTCGCCGTCAACAACGGATCGCGCTGCAGAGAACGGACCAGGGCAGATTCAGTCTTCCCGAGTCGCGCGATCGTATCCCGGCTCAGTTGAAGAAGCGGCCGGATACTCTCGTCGATGTTCTCGTTGCTTGCCATCAAATCGCGGAAATAGCCCACCCTGTGGAACTGCCGCTTGTTGTGGCTCACTCCCGTTTCCATCAGCAGGCCGGATACACGGTTCTTCATCTGCACCATCTGGCGCACCAACAGATGTCGGTAGCGCAGCGTTCGGCGCCGGTCGCGAATCTCTGTGGAGGCCATGTGTAGCACTCCGGCAAGAAGTCACAACGCAGGCAGTCCGCGATCTTGCTGGCATCGACCTGGTCGTTCTTCTTCTTGGCCGCGGCGATTGCGCGCAGCATCAGCGGATGAGCGACCTTCACCTCTTTCGCATGTGGGCGCAGATGATCGTAGATCCAGCCGGTGAAGATCGTTGCTTCCATTGCAACTGTCCACGGCTGTGGAAGAGTCTTCATCCACCCATCCAGTTCCCAGCGTGTCGCTCCAACGTTTCCTTCCTGGTGGACCTGACCGCTCGCATCTTTTACGCAATAGCTGATCGTCTTCTTGTGAACATCCAGTCCGACGTAATACTTATGTCCGTGAGGAGCCTCCGTGGTTGTTCTCTGAATCAGCGTCGCCGCTGAGTTCAGCTTTTTGTACACCACGTGCTCCTCTTGGACTTAGCATTCAAACAGTCAGTTACCCATTCCACGCGCAAGTGTCATACGGCATCCTGGATCTGGCACACTTCCAGCACACAAAACCAATCGTAACGGGCCGGCCACTCGGGAGTTGGCACTGCGCTTCCCCCGCCCCGAGGGCGAGCCGCGACGGTTTGATCTCGTCATGATCGACTCGACCGAGCAGAGAGGTGTCCACCACACCGCTACGGCAGCCTTGTTTGAGAACCTGCCCAGAACCGCTCCAGTGGAAGCCTCGCAAAGACTGGACATCTTGGCTTCCACTCGTGGCGTTAGGAATGGGTAGTTTTATAATCCGACTCGCACCAGAGGCAGCGTCTATGGTCAATAAGGAAACGAGAACGCTTAGCAGCAGCACACGCGGTTGCTCAGGCTGTCCTGAAATGTGCGCGCCGATCCAGTGCACCTCCGACGAGCTGAAAAGCGCGAGCGGCACACCACCTGCACTGGCAGAGCCGAGAAGTACTGCGTAGTGCCCACTCGGACCGACTTGGATATTCTGAGTTTCCGTCGAGAGCGGCGCACCGCTTTGCGCTTCTTTGTTCGGAGAAAACATGATGCCGACAACTCCGGTCATCGGCTCGCCAGACGCATCCTTCGCGACGCCTGAAAACCTAACCAGCCGCGGAATTTGAATGGAAGTCGGGTTGGACCCGTTAGCTGCGTTTTGCGCGATAGATGGGCAAACTGCAACCGATGTTTGTTTTGCCTTGATGTCGACCAGCACTCGATTTCTATAAAGATCCCCTGACGCCCGCATGGATAGTGCTATGCAGCGACACGAAGCAGCGTTCTGCTTTGTGATGGTCGAACCACTCCTCGACCTACACCTGTTGGAGCACAGCCATGGCGTGGCAGGTGTTTCAGGCGGGAACAAAGGTAGGGGGGAGACCTTTGGACCGTGAGGAGCAATGTACGCCTCGAGAGCTGTCAAGGCACAGCTATGAAAAATCGAAGATGTGAAAAAGGCAAAGTTGAATTTTTCAACACGAGCTGCGAACGTGCGTATGTTTCTGAAACCGCGAATCGCTTCAGAGCTAGGCGTCTCACCGACACGGCGCGCGACTAGCTCTGCAGGTAACTATAGAGAGGCGAGCTTACTTCGGTTATCTATCAGTCCCTATCTGGAAAGACCAGACTCACATGGCCAAAACTCGAACACAGATTCTCGAACACACACTAAGGAGAGGTCCATGAAGACGAATGGGTTTCGTGAGCGTGCCCGAAAGAAAAGCGCTCTGATGTTAATCATCCTGCCGGCCGCAGTTTTCGCGGTCGCGATTAGTTCAACCATGGCGGCGCAGTCAGTCTCTGCTGTCACAGCTTCCTCCCCGGCGATCCCTGGAAATGACAAAAACCCAGTGAAGTTCAAGGCACCGACCCTTCCAACTCTGAAAGCTGGAGCGCCGACGGCCTTTAATCTCTGTAATGGCCAGGCGGTCCCAGTATCGGGAAACTTTAGTGACGCGGACGGACTGAAGATGGATACGGGGTTATCACCGTGCGGCAAACAAGCCAGCTCCACAAGCCAAGTCTCGGGAGGTAACCCGCCCTACCATTTCCAATGGGATACGGGTTCATTCCCTCCGCTGGGCATGCACCTTGGCATGAACGGACTGCTCTACGGCACGCCAGCGCCGCCACCCGCGGGTGGGTATAAGCCGTTCAAGGTTTGTGCGGTGGATATGAGCGCCAATCCGGATTGCCATGAAGTGACGATGGGGACTCAACCCGTCGCACACATCAGCCATGCTCCCCTCGTTTTGGGAGCGCTCGCTCTAGGTGGTGTAGCGGCTGTAGTGGGTGCGAAAGAGGCGAGCACCTCAAGCACAAGCTCCGGCGGTGACGTAACCGGCACTTGTGACGGATTGTCTCCTTCGAACGCATGCGGTGCTTGCACTTGTACGGACGGCGGCAACGATTGTAGTTCGGGTAGCGCCCAGTGCGGCGGAGGTACTTGCGTGTGGGCCGGCCCCGGAAGCGCGGTTGGAAATGCTCCATTTTGCGCGAATGGGCAGCCCGACTGATTGCTCTCCGGATTTAGAAGAGTCGGCAAAGCCCCCTAGCCGGCGATTCATGACGGATTACAAATCCTCCGTCGCTAGGCAAGCCGATGCCTGCCGGGATAGTGGGAGCCATTATGCCGGCTGGTGTCTCAAACTCGTTGATACGCTCTGAACTCGGGCTGCTGGTAGTTGCGTTCGTGCTGGCTTGCGGATTTTATGCGCGGGCAGACACGTTGTCAGGCACGGTCGTCGATCCCCAGCAGCTCGTTGTGGTGGGCGCCAAAGTTTCTCTGGTTTGCGGAAACCACGTTGACACACGCAAAACGGACGGCGGAGGATTTTTCAGCTTCACACGGCAGGCTTTTCCTGAAAGCTGCAGCATCCGAGCTGTGTACCCCAGCTTCGATGCCGTTGAACTCCCCGTTGGCCAGAAACGCACTCTAAGATTGCAACTCCGGCTCGCTGAACAAAAGCAGACAGTGGCTGTGAGCGCCGACAAACTGTCTCCTGCCCCGCTGGAGTCGGTGTCGTTGTCAGAGGACCAACTCAGAGAAATTTCAAATAATAGCGAGGATCTGATTACGTATGCGAAGCAGTTAGCTGGAATCTATTCCGGGTCCGATTCTCTCTATGTGGATGGCCTGCCTGCAGACCATCCTCCACCAGCCGACAGAATAGCCACGATAACTGTTAACGCCGATCCGTTTTCAGCTGAGTACGCCGACGGTGGCAATAACCATATCGACATCACCACAAAACAAGCCGAACGCACGTTTAGAGTCACCAGTCTCGGGCTATCTCTGGGAACCAAGGAACCCGACGGGTTGAATCCAAGTCTTAGTACAACTTCGAACACCGCCACTCTTGGGATCGCAGGCCCGGTGCCTTATCTGCCAGTCGCTTTCACGACCAATGCCCATTACACAGACGCACAAGGGGAGCAACCGATCGAAGCCGTCGTTCCTTCCGTGCCGGGAACTTCGATTTCCTCAGTTGCGGCCGCCTCGATTGCAAACACGAATGCATCCTACGGTATCGGAGTTGACTACTCCAGGCAAGAGACACTGCGCGTGAATGCTTCGCTCTATATCGCGACTGCCCGCCGCGCGAACATGGAGGTCGGGGGAATATCCTTACCGGAAGCTGGAGTGAATCAAGACTCGTTGGGTCAGGAGTTTCGGGCAACATTCACAAAAACCGGCGAACATTTCGAATCCCATGGAGGCCTTTCAGCAGAATGGTTTAACTCGGATCTGAATGCAAATTCTAGCGGCCTGGGAGTGAGCGCGTCGGGAGCTTTTAACGAAGGCGGTGCAGACATCAACAAGGAGAACGGGCAATGGTCAAGGTGGACTCTCAAGGATGTCTTGCAGTTCAACTGGAAGAACCGTCTCTGGAGTTTTGGGGCGACGGTCACGCGGAGGGGAGATGAAGAAAACATCATTCCCAATCCTCATGGCCACATCTATTTCGATAATTCGGTGGACTACGTTCTCAGCGCAACGACCGGAGCAGACAACGGGACAGGGGTCATCACGCAAGGACATGGCAAGGTTGAGTATGCGTCTTATGCCGCGGCCCCCTTTCTTGAAGCTGAACTGCTTCGCCAGCCGAGACTGGTGGTGAGGGGAGGGGTCCGGGCGGATGTCCAAACCGCCGGGGGCGTGCTTTTCTCGCCCCGACTCTCTGCTGTTTCCAACTTGCATGGTTTCGTCGTGCGGGCGGGAAGCGGTATGTTTGTCAAGAACTGGACCAATGACATCTTCCTGAAAGTACTGGAGAATGACGGGAAGCAGCTTGAGACATATTTGATAACGAACGCTTCCTTGGCTGACCTCGAAGCGGGAACAGCGACCCTCCAATCTGAGATCGTTTCAGGAATCATGCCTAACCTGAGCCCTACGCGCAATTGGATATCCAAGATTTCTCTTGAGCATCCATTCAAAAGCTTTGTGCCCGGCCTCGAATATACCTGGACGGATGGGACACATCTTTTAGGTTCACAACGACTGAGCTCATCGACAGGCTGGACAGACTGGTTGGAATCAAACCGCACTCAGCAGAAGCATCAGATACACGTTCGTGCGCAATACAAAATAAAACGTCAAACCTTTACTGCGCACTACGAATGGATACATTCCCGGGACGATACGGATGGGCCATTTTCGTTCCCGGCGGTTCAGGATGAGATTCGTGGTGAATGGGGTCGATCGAGTGGAATTGCAGATCATAACCTTACCTTTGTCGCAAATTCGAAGTTCGGAAAGGCGCTTTCACTCACTCTGGTGGAGAGCTGGCATAGCCCACTGCCACTGAACATAACCAGCGGTTTAGATCCAGATGATAATGGTCTCTACACCAATCGAGATGGATTACCGCGAAACAGTGGCCACGGGTCGGATTACAACTCCACAGAATTGTTTCTCCATCACAGGTTTGCCGCGCCGGAATTCTTGCTGGGACCGAAGCTGAAGACCTATCTTGATTTCAACCTGCAAGTGCTCAATCTTCTGGGAAACAAAGATTACTCCAGCTTCGGAAGTGTGATTGGATCGCCTCTGTTTGAGCAGCCTCTGGCGGCCGCACCGGGGCGATCCTTCCGCTTTTCCTTTGGCTTTTCGCATTGAAAAGTGGAATCGCAAACTACAACGCTGGGCATGCATCCCATCTCTGAGTCTCTGAGTCTCTGAGTCTCTGAGTCTCTGAGTCTCTGAGTCCATTGAGGACTGTAACCCGAGGTTATCTGTGGGTTGCGATCAAGTTATTGATGGCAGCGCTTGAGTGCACAGCAAGAGATACTCCCGGTCCAATTATCCACCATCTGCGCTTGGGTTCAGTCTTCTTAGCGTGGTAGCTCAGATAGAAGGAAAGAGCGTTCAGCGGCACGGCGATGCCATAGAGCCGAGCCCGTGTTGGGTGTTCCCCGAACAAGGGATTTAGTTCAGTGCCCCTAGGTTGTGCTGCAACGGCGCGAGCGGTTGTCTCAAGATCCGCGAGCAGAGCTACCGTGCTCAGTGAGTAAAGCAGAATGAATTTGCGGTCTAGTACGCGCCCGCAGCTATTGGCGTTTGGTTGCACAGCCATTGCCGGCGGCGCCAAGAGGAACCCGCTCGTGCCACCCATGCCCTCGCTCTTGTTAGGACTGTCACGAAACACACTTGGCGCATCGGGGAGGCTTGGGCAAGCGACCGCCAGGCTTTGACTGTGACAGCTCGACGTAGGAGTCGAGGATGGCATGGAATCAGATCGAGCAGTGCCAAGTGGCAATGCAGTCTGACAGGTTGCCACGACTGAAAGAAGCAACACGCTGGTCAATGCGAGTCTGAGCATGCAGTCAACTTTGGATTTGCACTTCGTTATTTGGCTCAAAAATAGTGCTCATCGTTCCGCGTGTTCTGCAACACTGTGGATAAGCACCCCACGTGCCAAACATTAGAAAACGCAACCTGCTGATTTAGCAGTTAGTTAGCTCCCATCTCGGGCGAGATGGCCAAACAAACCGCAAATCCTATGCACACTAGTGCGGTGATGCCGTCGTACTCGGGTCTCGGCTGCCGGACGCCAGAGAAGGTTGCCGCACAGGCAGCAAGCTTCGGACAGAGCTGAACTGGGGCAAGAGGACTGAAACTCCGGAGAAGACGATACGGGAGCGCCGCGAATCCGAGTACTCTCTCGCCAAATTGCCCATACGCCGTCGTATGCTCTTGGCCGCATACGGTGGCGGCGTATTATGTCGGTAAGTCCGGCAAGAATACGTGGTGCTCAACGTGGATCCAGCCGACAAGCCCCGCTCTGAAACGTCTCCCAAGAGAACCCCGAAACGAGAGTGGAGGATCGCCTCACTCGCCCTCGTGGTCTCCTCGGCCATTCTCGTAGTCGCCGTGCTCGTAGCCAATCTTCAGTCATCGCGCGTAGCGCTCGCGCTGCTGATTTCCTTGATTGCCGCCATGCTAGTTTTCGCGCTCGTGTCGGCCGACGTGATCCGCCACACGCACAGGAGGGAACGCCAGGCGCAAACTGTCTTTGAAGACAGAGAGCAGGAGTTTCGCCAAATGGCCGACAACATTCAGGAAATCTTCTGGGTGATCGACCCCGAGACGAGGACCGCTACCTATGTGAATCCCGCCTACGAAGCGATCACCGGCCGAGATCGCGGCTAGACAGAAGCGCCCATTCCCGACTTTACCGACTTCCGGAGACGGACCCGGCTCCGCGTCATAAGGCGTTCCCCGTACCGAACTTGCGACCGGCGCAGTGCGGGCCTCTTTGGTGCACTACAATATACGGGAGGA
>JBAVQD010000032.1:0-1652 GCA_049693675.1 Candidatus Sulfotelmatobacter sp.
CTCCAGGACCCGGGCCGGTTGGGACTGCTTACCGGAGGCTGGCAGTTGAACGCGATCATTTCGCTATACTCCGGCCAGGCGTTCACGCCGTATTTGTCTTTCGATCCCACCAACACAGGCTCGGGCGGACCACGTCCGGACTTAGTCGGCCATCCGTATGACTTTTCCAATGCCGCCGTGGGTTTTGATGGCGGTAACAATGGAGGCCCTACCGCGGGCTGCGCGAATTCGACTCACCAGAATCTCAACTGCTGGTACAACCCCGCCGCATTCGCCTTTGCACCGCTTGCTCCGGGACAGACCTTCGCCACGGTGTTCGGAAACGCGACCCGGGGCAGCCTTCGCGGTCCCGCGTTTTACAATACCGACTTCTCCGTCTTCAAGGATTTCAAAATAAAAGAGAAGGGCCAGATCCAACTGCGGGGCGAGATCTTCAATCTATTCAATACTCCACAATTTGCCTTGCCCAATAACCTGGTTGACACTCCAACCGCGGGACAGATCACGAGTACGCTGCACGAATCGCGACAGATTCAGGTTTCGGCAAATTTTTCTTTTTAGTATTCGACCAGAGACTGGCTTGAGCCGTTCCTGATTTACCGGCCGCTGGGTTGACTTGGGTGTCCGCGAAGCTCAGGAGGAATGAAACGAATGCAGTTCACCGGAATGCGACAGATTATGATCGCTGCGCTCGCAATCGTCTCGATTTTCCCATCCGCATTCGCGCAGGCAAAAGAACATTCGCCAGAGCAGAACTCTCCGGCTGCGACCGGGCAGCCAGTGCCACATCTACCCGCGGTTCACCTGGACGGCAATTATTTTTCTCGTGATGGCCATCGCTTTATCCCGGTGGGAGCGAACTGGGTGCCGGCGAAGGCGGCCATGCAATGGCCGACGCAGTGGGATCCAAAGGCGATCGAAGCTGATTTTGTGCGCATGCACGAACTCGGCTTTAACACCATTCGTCTCGATTTTGTTTGGGCATGGATCGAGCCTCGCCCCGGCGACTACGATCCCGAGGCGTTTCGCAAGATCGATTTCCTGATCTCTCTCGCGAATCGTTACCACATCTACTTACACCCGAGTCTCTTGATCGGCGGTGAGGTGGGCGAGGCGTACTGGGATGTGCCCTACCGCCAGGGGAGGCATCCTCATTCTGATCCAGACATGCTGCGGATCGAAACCGATCACGTCGCCGAACTGGCCCGCCGCTATGGAAAAGAAACTGCGATCCTGGGCTGGGATTTAACCGACGAGCCTCCATTCTGGATTGTGCCCGACAGCACCACGGATGCGATGGCCATTAACTGGACGCGGCTGCTTTCCTGGTCGATCCGCCGTCACGATTCGCTCCATCCGATCGTAGTCGGAACCAGCATGGAGGATGTGGGGCGCGGCCCGTTCCGTCCAGATAATCTAAGCGAGGAGGCGGACTTCTTTAGCGTTCATCCTTATTCCATTTACGCACCCAAGCTTTTCCCCGATGCAATGCTTTCCGAGCGCGGCACCTACGGTTCAGCTTTCGAGACCGCTTTGTCGGGCGGTGCAGGCAAGCCGGTTATGGTGCAAGAGATCGGGGCTTCGTCAGCCCAGTATGATCCGGAACAGATCGCAAAGTTTTTGCGCGCCAGCCTCTACTCAGGGCTGGGCGC
>JBAVQD010000033.1:0-9314 GCA_049693675.1 Candidatus Sulfotelmatobacter sp.
TCCCGGCCCGCGGAGATTAGCTTTGCGGATGGTTTTGGCGACTTGGTGATGCGCTCCCGCGCCGAAGTGATTACGGCGGAATACCTGCCTCATCTTACCGGAGCGGTTGCGGAATTCATCCGCTCCAATAGTGACGGCGCCTGGAATTGGGTGCTGTTCTGGGGCAAGGACAGCCCCATCGGAATGATGGGACTTCGCAGCCATGTGGAGTACGCCTATTCCACCGGCGAAGAAAATCTTCTGGTCGCGATCAGCCGGCAATTGGCCACCACAATCGAGAAGGTTCGCCTCTACGAAGAGACCTGCAAAGCCTACGAAGATCTACGCCGCACTCAGGAACAGTTGTTGCAGAGCGAGAAGATGTCCGCCGTCGGCCAGCTTATCGCCGGCGTAGCCCACGAATTGAATAATCCGTTGACCGCGATTCTGGGTTACGCGCAATTGCTCGAAAGCGAAGGCTTGAACGAACGCGCGACCGATTATGTCGGCAAGATGTTCAAGCAGGCGCAGCGCACTCATCGTGTTGTACAGAATTTGCTTTCCTTCGCGCGCCAGAGAAAACCGGAGCGCTCCGACGTCGACATCCGCAAGGTATTGGAAGACACCCTGGCACTGCGCGATTACGATCTGAAGGTGAACCATATCTCAGTCGAGAAAGATCTGGGAGCAGAACCGGCATTGGTGGTGGCGGACCCGCATCAGATCGAACAAGTTTTCCTGAATATCATCAATAACGCGGTCGACGCGGTTTTGGAAACCGGCCGAGCCGGAAACCTCAAGATTCAAGTTTCCTGCCAAAACGGCTTTGTCGCCGCCCAGTTTGCCGACGACGGCCCCGGAATCAAAGATCCCAAGAGAATTTTCGATCCCTTTTACACCACGAAAAATGTTGGTAAGGGAACTGGCCTTGGGTTAAGCATCTGCTACGGAATCGTAAAGGAGCATGGCGGCGACATTACGGCCCACAACGCGCTGGATGGCGGAGCGGTGATTGAGGTTCGCCTGCCCATGGCCGTCAGTGAAGGAACCATTCCGGACGCTGCCCCGGTCGCTCTCGCGAAGCGCGAAGGCGCTATTCAAGGCCGCGTTCTGTTGGTCGAAGAAGAAGAGGCCGTACTGGAGTTCGAGCGCGACGTTCTCATGGGCGCTGGCGCGAACGTAGTAACGGCTAGCAAGAGTGAAGACGTGAAGACACGCTTACTTTCCGAGCCCTTCGACGCGATAATCATGAGCGGCAGAATGCCCTCCGATTGGAATGCCAAGGAAGCGTATGCCTGGCTGAAGCAGAATTGCCCCAGCATGGAAGATCATTTGCTGTTCACCTTCTCCCACGGCGGAGAACAGGGTGATGAGCGAACGTTCCTCCAGGAAAACAACATTGCCTATCTGGTGAAACCCTTCGAAGTGGCCGATCTCATTTCCCAGGCTAGACGCCTGCTGCAAAAAGCCCACGCAGCCACAGCCGCCAGCTGATAATTCCAGACGCCGATCGTCGAATCACAGTTGAGTCCGTAAACTCTTTACCAGCCGGCGAAGTGCTTTCTCATTGCGCCTGTACCACCGCCATTGCCCCTGCTTCACCGCATCGACTAAACCAGCCTTCGTCAAAATCGCCATATGATGCGAAATAGTCGGCTGCGAGAGACTTATGCGCTCTTCAATATCGCCTGCGCATAAACCAGAATCCTTGACGGCAGCGTTCGGCGGATGCACTTTGAGCGCACCAAGAATTCGTCTTCGCGTAGGATCGGCAATCGCGTGCAGGGTGCTGTCGAGAGAAGGCGTCACAGGAGTCATAGGCCAATCACAAATATCCTGTAAATTGACGCTTGTCAATATCCAACATAAAAAACAAAAGCTTAACCCACGCGTTGCCGTGGTGCGCGCATCCACTCGATCCGGTTGAACTCAAGAAATCTAACGTCGCTTTCCGGAAGAGAACAATTAGATCGATCAAGCTGACCGGCTAGCGTTCCGCCGCGGATCCAGTAACCGGTCTCATCTTCTTTAAGAATTGTGGCATCGAGTGGATCCATGCCGTGTAGTTTGAACACCACGCGGCGGTTCAACAGGCGGTCCCGCTTCATAGAAGGGCTTTCACTTTTTTAGGATTGGGTTATAGCCGTCGTTGATCAGGCGCGCACGCATGGCTTCGGCTTCTTTGATGTCACCGAAAGGGCCAGTCTGTACGCGATACAGCTTGTCGTTCGTGGAATTATTTACAACAAATGCGGGATACTGCTTTTTCTTGAGGGCGTCGACTAAGGCGTCGGCATCCTCCTGTTTGCTGACGGCAGCCACCTGAACGAAATAACCGGTGCCTGGTATCGGAGCCATGGGATCCGGAAGATTTGCGGCCTGCGTCGCTTCCGACGATGTTGTGCTTGAGGACGTCGTTGATTTCTCAGTCGACGCATCAACTGGTGCCGCCGCAGCATCCGTCGGCGTCAGTTGCGGATTCGCATTCTGTTGCTCCACCGCTTTATAGAACGTCATCGGCGCAGATGAGGATCCCGCGGCTGAGCTTGCCGGTTTCGCGCCATTCGCCGCCGGCACAGAACCCAGGGTTGCAGCCGAAGGCAAGCCGGACTCCGACTTTCGTCCCAGCGTATAGCCGAGCGCGAAAAAAACCGCACAGATCATTACCAGGCCAAAAAAGATGCCTAACAGCTTGGCTGTGCCTAACGTGATTTCCGTGTCCGGTGATGAAGCCATAACCACTCCTCGAAAAGTTGCCACGAACTGAAACTAAGCCGATTTGGCGGCAGGCGCGCTCTCGTCGCCAGTTTTACCCAGTATCTTTTGCAGGCCCGAGAAGAAATCTACTGGCACCGGGAAGATCACAGTCGTGTTCTTCTCCACTCCGATTTCCGTCAGAGTCTGCAAGTATCGCAGTTGCACGCTGACCGGTTCGGTTGCCAGCAGATGCGCCGCGTCCACCAGTCGCTGCGCGGCGGAAAACTCGCCCTCCGCGTGAATAATCTTCGATCGCTTCTCCCGCTCCGCTTCCGCCTGTTTTGCCATCGCGCGCAGCATGGATTCCGGCATGTCCACTTGCTTCACTTCAACGTTTGTCACTTTCACGCCCCAGGGCGAAGTGTGCATGTCAAGGATGCTTTGCAGCCGCAAGTTTATCTTTTCCCGATGAGCCAGCAGTTCATCCAGTTCCTGCTCGCCCAGCACAGAGCGCAATGTGGTCTGCGCGAACTGCGAAGTCTGATAAACATAATTCGACACTTCCACCACTGCTTTGCTGGGATCAGTCACTCGCAAAAAGATGACGGCGTTTACTTTGAGCGTAACGTTATCGCGCGTGATGATGTCTTGCGGAGGAACCTCAAGCGCCTCCTGCCGGAGCGAGATCCGCACCATCCGGTCCATAGGCGCCAGCACCAGAATTATCCCCGGACCCTTTGCCCTATGGTAAAGGCGCCCGAAACGAAAAATCACCCCTCGCTCATACTCCGCCAGAATCTTAATCGAACTCAGGGCATACAGGGCGATGATGATAAGGGCGATGCTGAAGAATCCAAGTCCGAAGATTTCCACTGGCGCCTCCACGTGTGGAGCAAGAACGCTCTACCGCCGGATTGTAACGCAGGCAACCGGGATGAGCGCGGAATTCGGATCCCAGTGGTTGCTTGCGCTGGTGCACGATCCCACTAAGAAATCGCCGGCGCCGGCGTTCGTCGAGTCACCGTCAAGGGTTCGACCTGAAGCAGCAGTCCATCCACGCGATTCACTACTACGGACTGCCCGGCCGACACTTCGCACGATGAGATGGCATCCCAAAGTTCTCCATGGACGAAGACTTTGCCTTTCGGTGAAAGGTTCGTCTGGGCTATGCCGATCTCTCCCACCATACCTTCCGAACCGGTTACGACTTTATTTCGCCTCGCCTTGAGAGCCAGTGTCATCAGGAAGGCCGTGATGAGCCCCAGTGGAATACTTACGGCCAGCGCCGTCAACAGGTGGACGCGCATCTGGGGAATCGGAGCGTCAACCAGAAGCAATCCTCCCAGCGTGAGCAACGCAATGCCGCCAACCGTGAGCACTCCATGGCTCGCAAACTTGGCTTCCGCGGCAAAAAGCGCGAATGCTCCCAGAATCAGAACCAGCGCAGCAAATCTGGTAGGCAGCAGATTTAACGCAAAAGCCGCGAGCAAGATAAAAACCACGCCCACAGTCCCGGGAATCACCGCCCCGGGATGATTGAACTCCGCATAAAGCGCCAGCGCCCCGATGGCGAGCAAGATGAAAGAAATATTCGGATCCATCAAATAATCGAGGATCCGTTCCTTCAGCGTCATGCCAAACGGTACGATGGGCTGTCCGGAAAGCCTCAGCGTGACTTCCTGTCCATTGAAGCGCTTAAAATTCTTACCCTCCATCTGACGGAAAAGATCGTCCTCGCTCGAAGCCACGTAGTCGATCAGGTGCCGCGATAGAGCCTCCTGCTCGGTGAACGATTTGGATTCAAGCACGGCACTTTCCGCAGCCTCAACATTGCGTCCGCGTTTCGAGGCGACCGAGCGCATCAGCGCCGCAGTATCGTTCTCGATTTTGCGCTTCATCTCATCGTCGACCTTGGGCGCAAACGGGCCAATCAACACTGGATGCGCCGCCCCCGCGTTGGTTCCCGGCGCCATCGCCGCGACATCGGCGGCTTCGAGGATGAAGATTCCAGCCGAACCCGCGCGGCTGCCGCTGGGAGCGACGTAAACAATCACCGGGACCTGTGACGACGTTATATTTTCGATGATCTTCCGGGTAGACTCGACTAGCCCTCCGGGGGTATTTAGCTCGATCAATACTGCTTGATCGTTGCGCCGCTTCGCTTCATCGATGGCACGCGAAATATATTCCTGGGTGATGGGCTGAACCGTGTCATCGACAACGATCTTCAGGACCTCGGCGCGAGAAATGGACCCAAGAATAAGAACTGCCGCGAGACCGAAAAGAATTCGCGCAACGCTTTTCATGAGCTGGTTGGTGCCCTCAAGAATATTCTCACTCTTATTTGCGGATCGCGCGAGGAATTTCTTGCTTGCCTTCGTTAGCACCACTCTCCACCAGGGACAGGCCGTGCCACCCCGGGAGATTCGTACTACCCGTAATGAGCCGGGCGCCGCGCTCGTATGTGAAATACGACCACGCCCACTGGGTAAGAACCAGCACACGGTTTTGGAATCCGATCAAGAAAAGAATATGAACAAACAGCCAAGCCAGCCACGCGATGTATCCGGAGATATGGATCTTGCCAAACTGCGCAACTGCGGCTGCCCTGCCGATTGTGGCCAGGCTCCCCTTATCGAAATAATGAAACGGCTTGCGGGGCGCGGGTTGGGTATTTTCAGTTGCGCGAGCTTTCGTTTCACGGCGAATCAGTTTGGCAACATAGCGGCCTTCCAAAATAGCCACCGGCGCGACCCCGGGTAACAACTTTCCCGTTTTGTCCTTCAGTGAGGCGAGATCCCCGATGACGAAAACTTCTGGATGGCCCGGAACGCTGAGATCAGGCTGAACCAGTACTCGCCCCGCGCGATCCACGGGCACTCCCAGCTTCTTGCCTAACGACGAAGCCGCCACTCCGGCAGCCCATAAGATGATGTCCGCCTTCATTCGCGTTTCACCGACGTAAATCGCCCCTGCTTCAATTTGCGTGACCATTGCGGAAGTCTGCACTTCCACTCCCAGGCGCTGCAGTTGTTCCAGTGCGCTCCGCGAAAGATCTTGCGGATAAGCCGGAAGCACGTGTGGCCCGCCCTCGAGAAGATGGATACGAGTCCGCCGCGGATCGATCAAACGGAAGTCCCCCGCCAGCGAGTGCTGGCAAATCTCCGCCAATGTTCCCGCAAGTTCCACTCCGGTTGGCCCGGCGCCGACCACTACAAAATTTAGCGGTTCAACCGTCTCTCCCGCCGCAGCCTGCCGCTCGGCCAATTCAAAGGCTAGGAGCACGCGCCGCCGAATTTCCAGCGCATCCTCGATCGTCTTAAGTCCGGGCGCGAGCGTTCTCCATTCGTCATGGCCAAAATAGGCATGGCTGGCGCCGGCAGCTACGATCAGCGAATCGTAGGGAATTTCCTGATCGGCCGTCAGCACCACCTTCCGCTCCAGGTCGAATCCAGTCACTTCCATCATCAGCACTTCAATGTTCTTGTCCTTCCGCAGAATCGACCGGACCGGCTCCGCAATTTCTCCCGGCGAAAGCCCCGCCGTCGCCACCTGGTAGAGCAGGGGCTGGAACGTGTGATGATTCTTCTTGTCGAGAACTGTAATTTTCACGTTCGCACCAGCCAGCGCCTTGGCTGCGTTCAGGCCTCCGAAGCCCGATCCCACAATCACTACCCGGTGTGTGCTCTTGCCGTTCATTGCGTCACTCTATAAGATTCAGCCGGATGACCATTGGCTCCATAAGTTCTGGAAGAGAAATTCTTCGTCCCGTATGGATGCGATGGCTCATTCCCTCGACCGGAGATTTAATTTTTGTGGCTCTGCTCGGCCTGCTTGTGTACACCGCCCTCGCGGTGCGGCTACTGGGAGACGCTGGAATCGGCTGGCACATCCGCACCGGGCAACTCATTCTGGCCACCCGTGCAATTCCTCATGCCGACCCATTCTCTTCGACCATGTACGGCCAACCGTGGTATGCATGGGAGTGGCTCTACGACGTGCTCGTCGGCGGGCTGAATAAGATCGCTGGGCTCAATGGCGTGGCCTTCCTCACGGCTTCGATCATTGCTCTAACTTTTTCGTGGACGTTTCGTTTGCTTCTGCGCCGGGGCACGAGTTTTCCTGTAGCCCTGATTCTGGTGCTGCTGGCTGCTTCCGCGTCGATGATCCATTTTTTCGCTCGTCCGCACGTTTTGACCTGGCTCTTCACCGTTGCATGGTTCTGCGTCTTGGACTCTTCCACAGGAAATAATCACGAGTCCGCTTCCAGCGCTCGAGAGCATCATCGGTATCTGTGGTTGCTTCCACTCCTGATGATCCTCTGGGTGAATATCCACGGAGGATTTCTGTTGGGCTTCGTTCTGCTTGCAATTTACTGGTTCGCTGCAGTCTGGGAATACTTCCGATTCAAAAAAGACCACATCGAAGATGCGCTGCAAAAGATAAGGGCGGCCAAGCGAACTCGAGACCTTGCGCTCATCGGACTGCTGAGCGCTTTGGCTACGCTGGCCAATCCCTATAGCTGGAGATTGCACGTCCACATCGATCACTATCTTTCAAATCGTTTTTTGATGGATCATATCGACGAGTTTCAATCTCCCAATTTTCACGGCGTGGCGCAAAAGTGTTTCGCCGCTCTCCTGTTGTTTACGTTAATTGCGTTGGCCGCCAAAAGGCGCGAGACTGCCGCGGTTCGACTTAGTGAAGCGTTGATAATATTGTTCGCCGTCTACTCGGGCCTCTACGCTGCGCGCAACATCCCGGTCTCGGCCCTGCTATTGATTCTGGTGATCGGCCCTCGACTGGCTGATGCACTTCAAAGCCTGGAACGGCGACGGACCGCACTAGGTTCAACATCACCGCATTTCTTTCAGCGAATGCAAAGCATTGAGGGCGGCCTTCGTCGACACATCTGGCCCATCGCGGCACTCGCGCTGACCTGCTGGATTATTCTTCATGGCGGTGCGCTCGGTACGAAGCAGCTCGTCAACGCGCACTTCGATGCCAATCGATTCCCATCCAGCGCCGTAAATTACTTTGAAAACCACGATTTGCACGGTCCAATCCTTGCCCCGGACTCCTGGGGTGGTTACTTGATCTACCGCCTCTATCCGCAAGTAAAAGTTGCGGTCGATGACCGCCACGATTTTTACGGCGAACAATTTCTTAAGTCGTATTTGAAGATGATGCATGTCGAACCAGGATGGCAGAACTTTCTTGAGCGATATCCGGTTCGATATGTCCTGCTTCCCAAAGGCTCCGCCCTCGCCAACATTCTCGCCGAAACACCGCACTGGCAGCCGGTTTACAGCGACGACGTTGCAATTGTCTTTGCCCCCACTAACCCAAAGAGTCGATAAGTCCACGCAATCGCATTCGCGGCTGTGATCCCGCGTTCCCGCCTGTTAAACTCTCTCCGTGTCCCGACCCGCGCACCTCGAATGCACCCGTTGCGGCGAGCATTATCCCGCCGATCGTCCGCAAACCGTTTGCCCGAAAGATGGTGGAATTCTTTATGCGCGCTACGACCTCGCCGCCATCAAGAAAACTTTTTCTCCATCCTCTCTGCTGCCGCTCGCTCCCACCATGTGGCGCTACGATGCGGTCCTTCCTGACGCCGCGCCGGTTACTCTCGGCGAAGGTTTCACGCCCATGCTGCGCAGCCGCGAGTATTCCAACGTCTTTATCAAGGACGAAGGCCTTAACCCCACCGGCTCCTTCAAAGCTCGCGGACTTTCCGCCGCCGTGACCATGGCCCGCCATTTCGGATTGAAGAAGCTCGCCATTCCATCTGCCGGAAACGCCGCTTCAGCACTCGCCGCCTACGCCGCCGCTGCTTCGATTGAAGCCCACATCTTCATGCCCAAAGATGTTCCCATGGCCAACCGGGTCGAGTGCGATTACTACGGCGCCCGCGTCACCCTGGTCGATGGCCTGATCTCCGATTGCGCCCGTAAAGTTGCCGAGCTGAAGGCTTCCGATTCGTGGGAAAAAGAAAAATGGTTCGACGTTTCCACCACCAAGGAGCCCTACCGCGTCGAAGGCAAAAAAACGATGGGCTACGAAGTCGCCGAACAACTCGGCTGGAAAGTTCCGCAGGGGATCATCTATCCCACTGGCGGAGGAGTCGGCCTGCTCGGCATGTGGAAGGCGTTCGACGAAATGGAGCAACTCGGCTTCATCGGCCCCGAGCGCCCGAACATGATCAGCGTGCAAGCCGCAGGATGCGCTCCAATCGTCAAAGCCTGGGACGAAGGCAGCGCTTCCGCAGAAATGTGGCCGCACGCGTCGACGATCGCCGCAGGACTGCGCGTTCCAAAACCCTACGGCGATTATTTAATTCTCGACATCCTGAAAAAAAGCGGAGGCCTCGCCTTAGCTGCCACCGACGCGGAAATTCTCGACGCCACCCGCCACTGGGCCAAAGTCGAAGGCATCTTCGCCGCCCCCGAGGGCGCCGCATCTCTAGTTGCCTATCAGAAACTATTAGCCAGCGGCTTCTTCACGCCAGACGATACGGTCGTTCTCTTCAACACCGGCTCAGGACTGAAATACCTGGACGTGCTGGACGATGCAGGTGTAGAGCGGGCGCCCTCGCCCGCTTCCCGCGCCATCGCCGGAATTATCGGGCCGTACTA
>JBAVQD010000034.1:0-24534 GCA_049693675.1 Candidatus Sulfotelmatobacter sp.
GGCTGTTAGAAGCAGAGAAGAGCTGGCGATGCGCGATTTACAGCTACAAAGACTAACCTCTGCCCTTTCCGGCCAGGCACGGTCCGATATCACTGCCATCAATACGATTTCAGGATTGCTGCTGGAATTACGGAGCATTTCTTCCGCGGCAAGGGCACGAATATGCTGAGCAGATGAAGGAAGCGGCTGCACAAATGGAGCGCCTCCGACAGGACTTGATTGGCGCCCCATGTTCCGAGGCCGCTTAGAAATCTCGCAGAGAGCAAACGCCGACGCTTGTTATTGAAAAGCCTTACGAAGATTTCATGCGGTTACGAACCACGCAGTTAGGCGGCTGCGATCATGTGCCGCTTTGCCAGAGCCTCAATTTCCGACTCAGTCACCGCCGAGAGGTCTGCGCTTTCGGTAGCGATCACCCGTCGAGAAATTTCGGGATGATGCGTCTTCAAATATTCTTTCAGGAAGTCGGCGGCGTTGCTTTTTCCAGTGGCGTGACCAATGAGGACGATCTCATGCGCCTGAGTGATATCTTTCGCGATCTCCTCATAAAACGAATCCTCTTCGGGTACGCGCTCGCCTCGGTAGTGAGCTTCCTTTCGATGAATCAGGTGATGATGGAAATTGTAAGGATCGTAAGGTTGCACCGTATGCTCGTCTGCCGGACGACTCCCTCCGAAATCCTGGTAAACATGGGCGGCGTGGTGGTCGATGACCACAATCATCCGGCTGGGCTGGGAGGGTTCTGCTACAGGCGTACCTGATTTAGCCACAGATGGTCCGGCTTCTTTCAGGAGTTTACGCAGCCGGGAAACTTCCTCCACGCCAAGATCGTGGGTGCTCGGCCGCTTGAAAAACACGCGTTGGCTGCCCACGCGGAACACAAATTCATCGCCCTCATGCGGTTGGACATCACCCCCCAAATGCTCGACCAGTTCTACAGCCTCGCTCCAACTTAGATTATGGGGTAGCTTGCCGTGCAGAAGATTCTGATACAGCGATTCGAGGTGCTTGCTCATCTGCCAAGTATAATATTGCGGCGCTATAAAGCGGAATACGATCTGGCTGCTCTGTACGGTTGATGTTGGACTGATTCTTCCGTGAACCGCCTCACATGCTCGAATCGTTTCACTGCTCGAATCGCATCACTGAATGACGCGCTCCGACTGCACCGTCGCTGACCAGAAAGAAGCGTCGCCCGAAGCGAAAGCCAGGTCGCCTTTTCTGACCAACAAGCCATCGTGGTTGACGACGATAGATTCGATCTCAGGACAGCTTCCGTTCCAATTCACGGCCTTATATTCGACGTGAGCGTGCCCCTGCCATCCCGTAGCCGTAATCCAACATGCCTGCGGGTCGACCTGCGGATCATGGTCCGCCAGCAGTTCGATTTTCGTGACCCGGATTTCACTGTCGCGCATATCAGTCCGATGTTTCCACGCCAGCAAAGACGCAGATAGAACAATGACGATTATCACAACCTTTTTCATTGACCACCCTCTTGGGTTAAAGGAAACGCTCCGGGAAGATGTCACGGCAAACCCTGGCGTGGAGCGGACGCACGCGCGAGTCTTTTTCCCGTGCGATGTTTCTTTCTATGGAATTTTCTACAAGAATTCGCAGCCAAAAGCAGCAGTGTCGCTCAAGTTCGACATTACTGAGGTTTGCTCGACATGAACTAAGTATTTTGCGAATAAAGGGGCGGATGTGGGCCAGTGACTCGGGCGCCCGTCTCCTTGATACCTTATCTTAGGAAGAAGGAGTTTTCCCGTGGTTTTGCCCTCCCCATCAGCCTCATCACAGCGTTGGAATCCAGACGCCTATGGGGTAAACGCAGATTTCGTGCCTGCGCTCGGCCAACCCGTGCTCGATTTGCTCCAACCGCAGTCCGGCGAGCGCATCCTCGATTTGGGTTGCGGCGATGGAGTACTCACCCAAAAGTTGGTTGCTCTGCGCGCGCACGTGGTGGGTATCGATAATTCTCCGGAAATGATTGCCGTGGCTCGTCAGCGCGGGATTGATGCGAGTGTAATGGATGCCCGTGCACTGGTCTTTGAGAATGAATTCGATGCGGTGTTCTCCAATGCGGTGCTGCATTGGATTAAGAACGACCCGGATGCGCCGATTGCAGGCGCCTTCCGCGCACTCAAGGTCGGAGGAAGGTTCGTGGGTGAGTTGGGCGGGCATGCGTGCGTGGGCGCGATTACCGTCGCGTTAGTGGCCACGCTGGAGCGCCGTGGTATCAGAGACGCGGCTTCGTTTATTCCCTGGTACTTCCCGACAGTCGAAGACTATGACCTGCGCCTGCGGCGGGCTGGTTTTGTGCCGCAAAGTGTACAACTGATTCCGCGACCCACCCCACTGCCAACTGGAATGCGCGGATGGCTGGACACATTCGCCAATCCGTTCTGCGCTGCGCTGCCATATGAGGAACGGGATAGCTTTCTCGATGACGTTACGGCGCTGCTCAAGCCTGTTCTCTGCGATGCAAATGGGAATTGGACAGCGGATTACACCCGCCTTCGCTTTTCTGCGATCAAACCCTGACACAAACTCACGAGTTCGCGTCAGCGTAGGCTAACTCAGGGAGATATTCCAATTCTCACCGCTTCATGTCGCACGATTCTTGCACGGCCAAACTATTCCCCAACGGCCGCCCAGCGAGTCTTACTTCGTTTTCTTTTTCATCCGCCACACGAGAGTGAGCGGGTCATGACCTTTGCCGGGGCTGATGAGTCCCTTCTGTTCCATCGCCTTGACCGTATTTCGATTGGCAGACAGCAGGCGTATCTGTTCATTATCTTTCAAGTGCCGCAAAACCGGGTTGCCGCCGAGCGAATCAGTTTCAAGCTGGTATCCGTCTTCCATGTGCGACAGCAGGTCTTGTTCAGCCTCGGTGAGTTTCGCCGGCACGCCAGCAGTTTTCTTCTTCGGCATCTCTCAAGTCTGGATAAAAATTAGCCCTCCGTTTGCGGCAGTCGGAGTGTCGGAGACTCGGTTCGGCAACAGACCCCATACCGCTGCCACAAGCGAAACCACGGGCTGTGCGCGAGCGTTTCATCGTGCCTTCGATTTGCAGCAGAGATGTCGCTGGCGCTGAGCGGTCTGATGTCCGGCGCTTCGAACATTTCCTGGAGCTGTTCAATATCGTCAATGATGCGTTCAACGTCCATGCGCCACAATCATCTAGGAAAAGACGCTTAGCGGTCAACCCGAGAAAGACGCTCAGCCGTCAACCCGAAGCGCGGCTTGGGGCACCGACCTGCTGAAATGGAAATCGCCTGTATTTACGGGCACAAAAGAATGGCTCCTCAGGTAGGATTCGAACCTACAACCCTTCGGTTAACAGCCGAATGCTCTGCCATTGAGCTACTGAGGAGTGTTGGAAACAGGGCGCGCGCAGCGCGCACTATCTTCGCTGGTTCATCATAACATTCGGGGGGCGCGGGTGAAAACTCTTCGCGTGGTTTGAATTTTGGTAGGCTGAATGTTTACGAGGTTCGCATGGCGCGGGGGCAGGTATGAGTGTGGGGGTGCGGGTGATTTTGATTGCTGCTTCTATCTTTTCTTTGATGGTTTTCGCCGCGTTGGTTTATGCCGGAGACGAAGCTAAGCCATCTTTGCCCGCGGGTCCGCCGAAGACGGAGAAGCGTCCGCTGGAAGAGACGATACAGGGCGTGAAGATTGTTGATAACTATCGGTGGCTGGAAGATGGGAACTCGCCGGATGCGCAGAAGTGGGTAGCGGAAGAGATGGCGTACACCCAGAGCGTGCTCCGTCCGCTGCCGGGGCGGGATGCGATTCATAAACGGCTGACGGAGTTGTTAAGCATCGGCAGCGTCACCCAGCCGGAGATTGGAGGGAAATATTATTTCTACACGCGGCGCGAGGAGATGCAGAACCAGCCCGTGCTTTATGTGCGGGAAGGGGTGGAGGGAAAAGATCGGGTTCTGCTGGATCCGAATCAACTGGCCACGGATGGAACCATTGCGCTCGATTGGTATCACGCATCGGAGAATGGAAGATATTTAGCCTACGGAACTTCGCCGAGCGGTTCGGAGATGAGCACGCTGCACATTCTTGAAACCAAGACGGGCAAGCTGCTGCCCGATACGATTGAGCGAACGCGAGCGTGCAGCATTGCGTGGATGCACGACAACTCGGGATTTTTTTATACGCGATATCCGAAGAAGGGTGACGTGCCGGAGGGACAAGAGATGTACAACCGGCATGTGTTCTATCACGACCTGGGAACCGATCCGGAGACCGATACGCCGATTTTTGGCGAGGGCCGCGATCCGGAAGACTGGCCTAGCGTAAGTCTCGACAACGATGGCCGCTTGCTGTTGATCAGCGTGTCGCAGGGCTGGACGAAGACCGAACTGTTTTTAATGGATCTGAAAGCGGGAACGCCACCCACGCGCATTACCACGGGAAAGAATTTTCTTTATAGCGGGTCGGTTTACGACGGAAGACTCTACATCGTGACCAATGAAGATGCTCCGCGTTACCGCATGTTTATGGCGGAAGCCGGTAATTATGAGCGCGACGACTGGACTGAAATCATTCCCCAATCGGAAGCGGTGTTGCAGGGTGCAGCGGTGTGGGGCGGAAAAATATTTGCGCAATACGAGCAGAATGCCAGCTCGCAGTTGCGGCTTTTCGATCTCGAAGGGAAAGTGATCAGCGACATTCATCTTCCCGCGCTGGGTACGGTTTTTGGGTCGGAAGGAAAATGGAATCATGACGAGATTTTTTACGGGTTTGTGTCATTCACCGTTCCGCCTACGGTTTATCGGTACGATTTGAAAACTGGTTCGGCGTCTGTGTGGGCGAAGGTGGATGCGCCTTCGATTGATCCTTCGGCCTATGAAGTGCAGCAGGAGTGGTACCACTCGAAGGATGGGACGAAGGTGCCGATGTTTGTTGTGTACAAGAAGGGATTGAAGAAAGATGGGCACAACCCGACGCTGCTCACGGGTTATGGCGGATTCAACGTCAGCGTGTTGCCTTCGTTCAGCCGCACGGCTTATTTGTGGATGGAGCATGGCGGAATTTATGCCGTCGCGAATTTGCGCGGCGGAGCTGAGTTTGGAGAAGACTGGCACCGGGCGGGCATGCTCGACAAGAAACAGAATGTTTTTGACGACATGATTGCGGGCGCGGAACATCTGATCGCGGAAAAATATACGGACAAGGATCATCTGGCGATTCAAGGCGGATCGAATGGCGGCCTGCTGATGGGAGCGATGATTACACAGAGGCCGGATTTATTTCGCGCGGTGGTGTGCCAGGTTCCGCTGCTCGACATGCTGCGTTACCAGTACTTTCAGATTGCCAAGTTGTGGATTCCGGAGTACGGGAGCTCGGATAACGCGGAGCAGTTCAAGTGGCTCTATGCTTATTCTCCGTATCACCACGTGAAGGCGGGGACGGAATATCCGGCGATTTTATTTATGACGGCCGATACCGACACGCGCGTCGATCCAATGCATGCGAAGAAGATGGCGGCGCTGATGCAGGATGAAGCGCAGAACGGGAAGAGCAGGACGCGTCCTATTTTGCTGCGGATTGAAACGAAGGCGGGGCATGGGGCGGGGAAACCGGTGACGAAGCAGATTGAGGAGTTCACGGATGTGTATTCGTTTTTGTTTTGGCAGTTAGGGGTGAAGGAGTAGGGGGCATCTCGCGCGCTATTCCCATGTCTCGCAAAGGAAGCGAGACATGGGGCACCCGCAGCCGACACGTCCTGAGGCTGACGGGGCGTGCCTGGGGGTAGGGATCTTTTCGACTACGCGTGCCGGTTCGCCTCGCTCGCCGGCATGCTTCGCTCAAGATGACAGCGCGGGTGTTTCAGCTAGCGTTTATTTTGACGCTTTACGCGGCGCTGAAGGCAGCCGCTCTTCCGCGGTTGTGCGGGCGGTTGGGACGATTCGCGGGGTCGAGAACGGCGTCCAAGATTAAAGTCAGAACCAACGTCAAAGGCAACGGACAGGAGTGTCCGTTCCACACGGGGAACGTCAACGTCAAAGGCAACGCCGCTGGGGTTCGTGATTCCCACCTTTCGCAAAAGACGCGAAAGATGGGGCATCCCCGTCTGACGAGGGTGCGGTCGGGATGCGGCGCCGGGGCACGGGATTTCATGGCAAATTGAAGAAAAAATATGTCACATTTAACATGGGTTTTGTCTTCGGTCACGAGTGCCGGGTCGCGACCGGGAATGAATGGGACGTTTGGGATAACCAGAATGCGCGCTGGGTGCCGACGGGGATTCCCTGCTATCCGAACAGCAATTCGTGAATCATTTGACGATCCAGGTGCAGCGAACTTCGAATAACGATCTGGTGTATCAATCGATCACGCTGAACGGGGCGACGCACACGCTGAATTGGACGTTTCCGCATGGTTCCTCTCCGGGTTGGTACGGGCTTACGATCAATTATCAGATGGATGGAAATTCGAAACAGGATTCGTATAACGTCCACCTCGACAATTTGACTTTCACTTATCAGTGAAGAAGAGCATAGAGGCGGTTCCAGCGAAGAGGAGCTAAGATAATGAAGATATGGTGGATTTGTCCATTTCTGGCGACCGGCTGGTGCTGGATGTACGGGGAGCCGACAAGCTCTGGGCGCTGAAGAGTTCGCTGGAAATTCCCTTGGCACACGTGACGGAGATCAGGGCAGACGCTTCCGTCACGCGGGGTTGGTGGCATGGGCTGCGAATGCCGGGCACAAACGTTCCTGGAGTGATCACGGCGGGAACTTTTTATCAGGATGGCAAGCGAATATTTTGGGACGTTCACCGTCCGGAAAACACGGTGGTGATTGAGTTAAAGGATGAAAGATACAACGAGCTAATCGTCGAAGTTGCCGACCCGGAAGACGCAGTGAAAATTGTGAAGTCCGCATTAGGTCGAGGGGCGCCGACGGGTCGAAAGCAATTGGATGGTGACAAGTTTAAGAATTAAGGATCACAAGGAGTTCGGATATGAGCAGCCTGGGAATTTTGCAAACCTTAAAAGACGGTGTTCTTAGCCGAGCGAGTGTGAAGGCTGTTTATGGCGAGCCGATTTTGGCGCAAGGAAAAACCGTGATCCCTGTGGCGAAAGTAATGTACGCCTATGGCGCCGGGGCGGGGACCGGTGGAGTGGGCAATACGAGCGCGCGCGGCGAAGGCGGCGGGGGTGGCGGGGGAGTGCGGGCGATTCCCATTGGAGTGATCGACATTACGGAAAAAGAAACCCGCTTCGTTCCAATTACCGACCGCAAAAGATTAGGTGGAGCGATTTTGGTTGGCATCGGGTTCGGGATGATGTTGGTTTGGCGCAGGCGGCGCCGGGGTTGAAATCCGGATTGAACTTATCGGAAGAACTTGGGAATCAACATTGCTGCAAACCAGCATTGCCGGAACCAGTACCAGTAAAGATACGTAAAAGGTATTGACCGATTTGAGGATTCCGGATAGAGTGTTTTGTTCTACGAACTTCCGAGTGCCTCAAGGGTCAGCGGTGGGTTCCTCGACCTAATGAGCCCAAATCAGGAAAAGTGAGCATCTTCGGGGTTCGGTCACGCATCTATTCTAGGTAGGAATTACGCTAACTCCTAACAATCTGAGTAGAATCAGTAGCTTGGCAAGGCGTGCGAAGTTATCGAATTCTACGGCGATGCGGGGAAAGCGGTATTACTCATACTTATTAAGGAAGGGGAAAGGCACACATGCGTTCTGATCGTGTGTTTGATGCTTTACAGACATTACGGAATCGTTATATGCTCTGTCAGCTCGCCTCGAAGGCCACGCGGAAGTTCCACCGGCCCAGCACCAGAATCCAGGAAACGATGAATGGAGTTTTGGACCGGATCGCAGGCGCGGAGCGGCAGGAAATTTTGTCGGAACCGGAGAATTTTGCCGAGGCACAACGGCGGGCTGCTTAAAACAGCCCCGCCTGCCCGCCTCGTGGTGTTTTGTCTTCCCTGAATACCCTCCTTTGAAAATCTCCCGAAAAGCTTAAGCGAACACGTTTGAGTGGCCGGGTTTAGGTGAATCATGACCATCGCTGAACTGAAAGAAAAAAACATTACCGAGCTGACCAAGATCGCAAGGACTTTGGAGCTGCCCGGTGCCAGTGGACTGCGCAAACAAGACCTCATCTTTAAAATCCTGCAGGCGCAGAGTGAAAAAGAAGGTCACATTTTTGCCGAGGGCGTGCTGGAAATTCTGCCCGACGGCTACGGGTTTCTGCGCTCGCCGGACTACAACTATTTGCCCGGACCGGATGACATTTATGTCTCGCCATCGCAGATTCGCAAATTTGATTTAAAGACCGGCGACACGATCAGCGGACAAGTGCGGCCTCCGCATGAGGGCGAAAAATATTTCGCGCTGGTGAAGATTGAGGCGGTGAATTTCGAATCGCCGGATGAAGCGCGCAACAAGATTCTGTTCGATAATTTGACGCCGCTGTATCCTCAGGAGCGGCTGAAGCTGGAGACGACGCGAGAGAATTCCAGCGCGCGAGTGATGGATTTGCTGACGCCACTTGGCAAAGGACAACGCGGCTTGATTGTTTCCCCGCCACGAGCCGGCAAGACGATGTTGCTGCAGAATGTGGCCAACTCGATAACGACGAACCATCCGGAAGTTGTGCTGATGGTACTTCTGATCGATGAGCGTCCGGAAGAAGTGACGGACATGCAACGGTCGGTGAAGGGCGAGGTAATTTCGTCGACTTTTGATGAGCCTGCGGCACGGCACGTACAAGTTGCGGAGATGGTGATCGAAAAAGCGAAGCGCCTGGTCGAGCACAAGCGCGATGTAGTGATTCTGCTGGATTCGATTACACGGTTGGCGCGAGCTTACAACACGATTGTTCCGCCTTCGGGTAAAGTACTTTCGGGCGGCGTCGATTCCAATGCGTTGCAGCGGCCGAAGCGCTTCTTTGGTTCGGCGCGAAATATTGAAGAAGGCGGATCGTTAACAATCATTGCAACCGCCTTGATTGACACCGGATCACGCATGGATGATGTGATTTTTGAAGAGTTCAAAGGCACCGGCAATTCGGAAATTATTCTCGAGCGCAAGCTGGTGGATAAGCGCGTATTCCCTGCCATCGATATTCAACGTTCGGGCACGCGAAAGGAAGAATTGTTGATTCCGCGCGAAGATCTGTCGAGGATCTGGGTGCTGCGGAAAGTGCTGAATCCGCTATCCCCGGTGGAAGCGATGGAGCTGTTGATCGACAAACTGAGCAAGACGAAATCGAATGGCGAGTTCTTGTCGAATATGAGTTCGTTGTAAGGGTGCAAGAATTCGAAATGCAAGCCTCCGAAGTATTGGAGGCTTGTGGCTTTTGGACCTCACTCGGCCAAAACCGAGGTCAGTTGGGCTGGCTTTGTGACACGTCTGAGGTGTGCCCTACCTATCTCTTTACTTCTCCCCTCTCAGCTTACAGTCTGTGCCTTCACATGCCTAGACGATTTGTCCTGCAGGGTCCCCGGTATTTTTCATTGCTGTCTTTCGGAGAAATGGCCATACTTTAGGAACGGGCAGAAGGTTCGCGTCCGTTTTCGAGGATCCCGTGCGAGCGAAACAGGTGCTTTGGAGTTTTTCGCTGATTTTGTTGTTTACGATTTCCGCGTATGCGCAGAGGCCATTGACGCCGCCGAGGGTAGATGGCAGCGTGGCCCCGCCTACTGAAGATGAAAATCGGGAGCGCATCGAACACGATATGGCGAAGAAGGCGAACCTGGAGCGCCAGGCGGCGCTGAAGGCCGATACCGACAAACTACTTAAGTTGGCGACCGAACTGAAAGCTTCTGTGGATAAATCGAACGAGAATACGCTTTCGATCGATGTGTTGAAGAAGGCGGAAGAGATCGAGAAACTGGCCCACAGCGTGAAGGATAAGATGAAAGGGCCAAACTAAAAAGGGCGCTTCGTGGGCTACGGTCTGATCGTCACCATTACGACTCCATGCGAGGGAACGCTGGCGGAAAACTTTTCGGTAAATTTCCCGAGATCTTTATGCTGCCACAAATCGCGCACCGAAGCGCTAATATAATTGGGATAGCCAAGGTCTTCCCATCTGGTGGAGATTTCCTGTTCCGCGCTCCCGCGGTTTAATAAGATCACCGCGCGGCTGCCATCCTGTAATTGCTTCGACCATACTTCGAGATCGCGATTTTTCCAGACGCGCTCGCCTTCACGGCCCATCGCATCCTGATCTACCGCGATGACTTCTTTGTTAGTGAGAATGTCGTGGATCTCAGGGCGCATGTCGCGCAGATCGTTGCCTGCGATGAGAGGCGCGGCCAGGATTGCCCAGAGACTGAAGTGGGAGCGGTATTCGGTATCGGTCATGCTGCCGTTGCCGACTTCAAGCATGTCAGGATCGTTCCAGTGGCCGGGACCTGCGTAGGATTGTAGGCCCACTTGCTGGTCGAGAATTCCCAGCACGCCATTCGAGCAACAACTTCCATCCGGCCATTTCTCCGGGCCTCCCCATCTGTCTTTGATGTCGCCGGTGGTGCGCCACAAATTACCGCCGACTTCTTCTCCCCACAGCCAGGGCTTGGCCGTTCCCCATTCGCAGATGCTGAGCACGATGGCGCGGCCGGAGGCGTCGAGAGCGGCGCGAATGTTGACGTAGGAAGCTTTCGCATCCTGGGTAGTGGTGTTGCACCAATCGTATTTCAGATAGTCGACGCCCCAAGCTGCATATTGCAAAGCGTCCTGATATTCGTGACCAAGGCCACCGGGGCGTCCAGCGCAGGTTTTCGAGCCGGCGTCAGAGTAAACGCCGAACTTGAGTCCGAGGGAATGAATGTAGTCGCCGACCGCTTTCATGCCATGGGGAAAACGCTGCGCATCGGCGACGATGTTGCCGCTTGCGCCGCGGCTGACTTGCCAGCAGTCGTCGATGTTGACGTATTGGTATCCGGCATCTTTCATGCCGGACTTCACCATGGCGTCGGCCATGCTCTTGATCATGTCTTCGCTGACGTTGCAGGCAAATTTGTTCCAGGAATTCCATCCCATGGGCGGAGTGGCGGCGAGGTTGGCCGAGACTGCACTGCTGGATTGACCAAGCAGGGGCACGCCTGAGACAAGCAATGTAAACGCGGCCGCCAGGGACAGTAATCTGAGCTTCATCGTGTCGAATGTGCGAGCGCAACTGTAAAAAGCAAGAGATCCATGGCCGCTTACGCCAGTGTGTACTTGCCGCGCTCGATCACGGTTTGCGCAATTTGCTGGCGGAGTGCGATGGTGTTGAAGGGCTCGTACTTGGCCAGTCGGCGCAGGATTGCAAGTTGAGTACGCAGCATGTCGCCGTCGGCGACGGCGGCGATCACTTTCTTCGCCGCGGCCTCGATCCTCTCCATGGCTTGCGACAGGTAAACGCGAGTCATCGCGATAGGCAGAGCAGCGGCGGCTTCGCCTTTGGTCTCGGCGATTTTTTGTGCGCGTAGAACGGCGGATTCCATGGCGTAGCTTTCGATAGTGATGTCGGCGATGGCGCCCATGATTTCCTGCTGGTCCTGAATGGCCTGCATGTATTTCTGCGTGGCCGAGCCGGAGGCAAAGAGGCCAAGCTTCTTGGCTTGAGCGACCAGCTTGTGTTCTTCGGCCAGCGGACCATCGAGATCTTCGGCGGCGGAAGGCCCGGAGAGAACTTCATCCATCAGCTTTTTGATTGCGGGCATCAGCGGCAACTGTCCGCTCATAGCGCGCTTCAGCAGAAATCCTGTGATGATCAACCGGTTAATTTCATTAGTGCCTTCGAAGATGCGATTGATGCGGGCGTCGCGGTAGGCGCGCTCGGCGGGATACTCTTCGACAAATCCGTAGCCGGCGTAGATCTGCAGGGTTTCGTCGACAATGTAATCCACCATTTCCGATCCCCAAACTTTGATGATGGAACATTCGACGGCGTATTCCTCGATTGCTTTGCGGGTTTCTTTGATCGCGTCGGCGCCGGACTTGTCGACTGCGGCAAGCGCGACATCCATCATTCCAACTGTGCGATAGACCAGCGACTCTCCGACGAAGAGCAGCATGGCCATATTGGCGATTTTTTCGCGAACCAAGCCGAAATCGCCGATCGGCTTGCCGAAGGCTTGGCGCTGCTTGGCATAGCCGATGGCATTTTGCAGGGACACGCGTCCGCCACCGACGCACATCGCGCCCAGCTTGAAGCGACCGATGTTGAGGATGTTGAAGGCGATTACCTGGCCTTTGTCGATCTCGCCGAGCAGATTTTCCGCGGGGACTTTGCAGTCATTGAGAATGATTGGGCAAGTGGAGGAGCCACGGATGCCCATCTTGTGTTCTTCGGCGCCGACGGAAAAGCCGGGGAAGGTTCGCTCCACCAGGAAGGCGGTGAGTTTGTCGTGGCCATCGACTTTGGTGAAGACCGTGAAAAGGTCGGCGAAGCCGGCGTTGGTGATCCACATTTTTTCGCCATTCAGAGTGTAGTGCTGGCCGTCGGCGGAGAGAGTGGCGCGGGTGCGGCAGTTCATGGCATCAGAGCCGGAAGTGGATTCTGATAGGGCGTAGGCGCCAATGATTTCTCCGGAGGCGAGGCGCGGGAGATATTTTTTCTTTTGATCTTCCGTGCCGAAATAGACGATGGGCAGCAATCCGATGCCGCTGTGCGCGCCCCAGGTGGTGGCGAAACCGGCGTATTGGGCGATGTGATCGGCGATGACGGCGGCGGTAACTTTATCCATTTCGAGGCCGCCATAGGCTTCGGGGATTTCGACGCCGCTCAGGCCCAGCTCGCCGGCTTTTTTTAGCAGATCGCGGGAGATAGAGAAATCCTTGTGCTCGATTTTTTCCGCGTTGGGCAGGATTTCGTTGACGGCAAATTCTTCCGCCGTCTGGCCGATGAGTTGGTGCTGTTCGGTGAAATCTTCGGGAGTGAAAACTTCGTCGGGGCGGCGGGATTCCAGGAGGAAGCTGCCGCCTGTGATCTTTGTGTTCGGAGTTGCGATGGTGCTTGCCATAGAACCTTTCAACCACTAAGGACACTAAGGTTCACTAAGGAGATCTTTGACTCAAAAGCCTTCGTGCAACTTCGTGTACTTTGTGGTGAGTACTTTTATTTCCAGTTTGTGCCGTTTACGAAACGCTTAATGCCGTCTTTCAAATGGACGACATTGAAGTTTATAAGCAATCCGATGGATTTACCACTGAGGTTGAGGTACGAAAGAATCTGCGCGTGATGTACGGGCGAGACTGCCTCGACGGACTTGATTTCTACGAACACCAGGTCTTCCGCCAACAGGTCTATGCGATAGCCGAGTTCGAGCTTTACTCCGCAATAAACTACGGGAAGACCGACCTGCGTCGCAGATCGCACTCCGGCTATCGCAAGTTCGTATTGCAGGCAAGCTGTATATGTGCTTTCCAGAAGACCAGGGCCCAGCTCGGTGTGAACTTTCATCGCCGCGGTGATGACGGCGTGGCTGACTTGCTGGGCTCGGGAGGTTTGAATCGGTAGGGTGGACATAGGTACCTCTGGCTTCAGAGGTATCGCATTCTTGGGACAGAGTCCAGGTTATGCGTCACAGCGAAAAAAATTAACCACGAAGGGCACTAAGGTTCACGAAGTAGGCTTTCTGCAGCTTCTTCGTGGAGCTTCGTGTTCTTCGTGTTTAATGATTTTTGTCCGCGAACTTTACGGCGTCGACGGGACTCTCAAGACAATGCTGTGGGTCTGAAAGCGCGTGGCGGGCTGGCAGGTGGAATAGCCGGCTGGATGGGTGGAGTCAGTGTGCGGGCCATCCCGCGCGACTTTGTATGTGCGCATTTTGAGGCAGACGCTATCGGCCTGTGATTGCCAATCCGAGTTGTTACGCAACCAGTTCCGCGGCACGCTGAACTGACTTTGCTGGGGACGGTAATCGCCGAGGAGAATGCGATCCGGGGCGTTTGGGTTAGCCACGCTGGGCAGATTCGGAGAAAAGGGATTCTCGCTTGGAGAGATGAACGGTGCGGGCTCGGTCGAGCGGGCAATGAAAGGGGTCGTATTGGGGGCGGACTGTGCCGCCAAGGTCGCGACGAAGAAGAGGACCAGCAGCGATAATGGTAGGAGACGGAAGATTGACATGGGGCTTCCTCCCTGCGAAAGATTATACTGCTGCGCGTCTCACTTAATTCAAATTCTCGAAGATCCCTGCCGCGCCCATGCCGCCACCGACGCACATGGTGACCAGGCCGTAACGGGCGTCGCGGCGTTTGAGTTCGCGGATGATGGTTGCGGTGAGCTTGGCTCCGGTGCAGCCCAGGGGATGTCCGAGAGCGATTGCGCCGCCGTTAGGATTTATTTTTTCAGGATCGAGGCCGGCTTCTTTGATTACGGCTAGCGACTGCGCGGCGAAGGCTTCGTTTAATTCGATCACGTCGATGTCGGCGAGTTTCAGGCCTGCCATCTTCAATGCTTTTGGAATCGCGAACACGGGGCCAAGTCCCATTTCTTCGGGCTTGTATCCGGCGGTTGCGAAGGAGACGTAACGGGCAAGCGGTTTAATGCCAAGGGCTTTCGCACGTTCGGCGGACATGACCACGGCGGCGGCGGCACCGTCCGACATCTGCGAAGAATTTCCGGCGGTCACTGTGCCTTTCGCGTGGAAGGCCGGCTTGAGTGAGAGAAGAGCATCGAGCGAGGTGTCGGCGCGCGGGCCTTCGTCGATTTTGAAAACAACTTCCTGGCGCTTGGGCTTGGAGCCGTTGGGAGTGGTAAAGCTGACCGGCACGGCGAGAAGTTCGTCATCGAACTTGCCAGCCTGAATTGCGGCTAAAGCTTTTTGATGGCTGCGCAGGGAAAATTCGTCAGCGGCTTCGCGGGTGATACCGAAGCGCTGGCCAACGCGCTCGGCGGTGAGGCCCATGTTGAGATAGGCATCGGGATAGCGGTCGACCAGCCATGGATTCGGCGAAACTTTGTGACCGCCCATGGGAATCATCGACATGGATTCGGTTCCGCCGGCGACGATTACTTCCGCGCCGCCGCTCATGATGCGCTCGGCAGCCATTGCGATTGACTGAAGACCGGACGAACAGAAACGGTTGATGGTGAGTGCCGAGACTTCGACCGGAAGTCCGGCGCGAAGCGAAGCGATGCGGGCGACGTTCATTCCCTGCTCGGCTTCGGGCATGGCGCAGCCGAGGATGACATCTTCGATCTCTTTGGGATCGAGTTGCGGCACGCGATCGAGGGCGCCCTTGATTGCGATGGCCGCCAGTTCGTCGGGACGGGTAGCGCGGAGCGTGCCTTTGAAGGCGCGCCCTACGGGAGTGCGGACTGAGGAGGCGATGATGACTTCACGCATGAGCTATACCGTGATGTATTCCGTTGTGGCACTGGGCGCGGGAATTGTCTCGCCATGTTCGCGCATGCCTTCGAGGTGAAACTCCACAGCTTCGCGAATGAGTTCCTTAACCTCATCCAAAGTTCTTCCTGCGACTCCCAAACCGGGCAGGTCAGGAGCATAGGCTCCCCAGCCGGTGTGCGACTTTTCATAAATAACGAGATATTTCATTTCAGTCCTGCTTGCTTAAGGATATTGTTCAACGTTCCGGCCGGAATGTCCACTGACGCGTGGCCCGCGACAGTAACCGTTCCCGGCTTCGATGGATGATGGTACTGGCGATGGCTGCCCTTTGTTCGAGCGAGCCTCCAGCCATTGTCTTCCAGTGTCTTGATTACGTCGCGAACCTTCATCATTTCGCCGGAGCGTAGAAGTAATAGTCTGCGGTGTAACTGCTCTTAGTTTCGGTGTTGACGTGTGCGGCGTCGCAGCCTTCGGCGGGAGGCTGGCCGCCGTGCGTGTGGACGCGCTGAATGGTAGTGACCGGGCTAAGCAGGCCGTTGCCGTTGTGGCTGACAACGTTCACCAGGAGCCAGGGGACGGAGTCGGGATCGACTGAGTTGACGTGTGCCATCGCTTTCCCCGTGACTTCACTGCCATCCGTTAGCTTCCAGGTGGGACCGGCGAAATGATGGCCGATCACTTTGTCTTTGCGGTCGTGCAGGTCGGCGTCGGGAGCTTTGAGGGTCCAACTGAATTTGCCATCGGGCGCGGACTGGCAGGTATAGATTTGCGAACCGGTCGCGTGGGCGTAGACAACAACGTGCAATCCGGCAGGGACCTGAATTGCGTCGGGAACGTCGGGGGCGGGTTCTTCGGTGGAGGTGGATTGTGCATGGGTGAAAGCAGATCCTGCGACGATGACTCCGAGGATAAGTACGAAGGCGGGCAGAAGTCTTTTCATGAGGATCGATTGTAGCGCTGTTGAGAGCGAAATTCTCGAGTGAAACGCGGCAAGCATTCGTAGCATCAGTTCGCCCAGTCTTGCCACGAGAGTCCTCTAATGCGCGAAAACTCGGATACATTAGCCGTAATGACGGTAAGTTGGCGAGCCAGGGCTTGGCCAGCGATCAGGACGTCGTAAGCACCGATCGGAGTTCCGGACTTCTCGAGTTCAGCTCGAATCGAGCCTGCAACGCGCGAATCCTCTTCTTCGAGCGGCAGCACGGTCACGGGACCGGAGAGGAATATTTCGAGACGCTGAGTATTCAGCGACACACGGCTACTTTTTGCTGCTCCATACCACAGTTCAAACGTGACGATTGATGGGATATAAATCTGGCCGGCTCCGCGCACAGCTTTCTGGAAGCGGCTACGAACCGGCTTAGGAGCGCCGTTAATCAGCGCGATGCAGGCGTTGGTGTCGAGCAGATAGTCCAAGGATTCACTTGAAAATCTCGCGCCTGGCCGGGGATGGCTGATGGCGGCGAGACGGGAATGGCTCAGAGTTCAACTCATCAAGACTGTGGAACCAATCTTTTGGGTCTTGGATGAGCGGTTCGAGCAGCACTCCCTGACCGACACGCCGAACCCGCACGCGGTCGCCTTCAAAGCGAAACTCGCGCGGCAGGCGCACTGCCTGGCTGCGGCCGTTCTGAAAAAGTTTTGCTATGTCGCTTTTTGGCATTTCGACTCCCTAAACCAATATATACCATTGATATATACCAAGCAAGTTTTTCAATTTCTCAATGTTTTTCCGGTCTTCAGCGTGTATTGAATCCTTTCCTGGGTTTTCTTTTCGCCGCAGAGAGATTTGAAGCCTTCGCGTTCGAGATCGAGGATGTACTGTTCGCTTACTGGGGTGCCGGGGGTGACGTTTCCGCCGCAGAGGACTTCGGCGATCTTGCCGCCGAGTTTTACTTCGTACTCGGTGATGTAGTCGGCTTGGCGCATTAAGTGGACGCCCATCTTCAGAGTGGCTAGAAGATTTTCACCGGGAGCGGGGATGTCGGTGCGTGGGATGGGTGGCTCGTATCCTGAGCGGGCGAGTTCGAGGGCGCGGGTTTTGGCGTCGGAGAGGACGCGCTCGCGATTCATGGTGATGCGATCATTGTCGGAAAGAAAACCAAGGGCACGGGCTTCGTGGGCGGAGGTGGCGACTTTGGCGGTGGCGATGGTTTCGAAGGCGCGCTTCATGGCTTCGAGCAATTCGACGGATCCGGCGAGGGTGTCGCCGGAAATTTTGCCTCCACGGTCCGCACTTGCAGAGTCAATGGCGCGCAGGAGCATCTCCTTGCAGCCGCCGCCGCCGGGGAGCAGGCCCACGCCGACTTCGACTAGACCGGTATAGAGTTCGGCGTGGGGCTGGCGGGCGGCGGCGTGCAGGGAGATTTCCGTTCCACCGCCCAAGCACAAACCGAACGGAGCGGAGACAACCGGTTTCGGCGAGAACTTGATGGCTTGGGTCATGTTCTGGAATTGGCGGATGGCGAGATCGACGTCATCCCATTCTTCTTCCTGCACGCTCATGAGCAGTAGCATGAGATTGGCGCCGACGGAAAAATTTGTGGCGTCGTTGGTAATGACGAAGGCGTCGAAGTTGTCGCCCGGGCCGCCGGATTTGAGCGTCTGCAGGATCAGGCTGATAATGTCGGCGCCCAAAGAATTCATCTTGCTGTGAAACTCGATGCAGGCGACGCCATCGCCGAGATCGACCAGCGAGGCACCGGAATTTTTCTTGACGACACCATTGGATTTTTTTGCCACAGCGACCGACCAGACTCCGGCGGGAACTTCTACTGGCTTCAGATTTCCGCTTGCCAGGTCGAAGTAGGCACGTCCTGAGGCTGATTTCGGATCATCGGCGTACCAGGATTTTTTTCCCGCGGCCAGAAGTTTTTCGACATTGACCGCGACCGGCTTACCTTCTTTTTTCATGCGGGCGACGGTAGCTTCTATTCCGGCGGCGTCCCATAGTTCGAAGGGGCCGAGTTCCCAGTTGAAGCCGAGGCGCATGGCGCGATCAATCTCGACGATGGAATCGGAAATTTCGGGGACACGGTTGGCGGAGTAGGTCCACAGATCGGAGAGAGATGACCAGAGGAACGCTTGTGCTTTGTCGGGCTTTTGCGGAGCGCCCTCGAGACCGAGCAACATGCGCTGGCGTGCGCCGGTATCTTCGATATTTTTGGCCATGTCGAGCGCAGCGAACTTCGGTTTGCGGCGAGGGCGGTATTCGAGAGTTTTCCAATCGAGGGCGAGGCGTTCGTCTTGTTTGCCGGGTTCTTCTTTGCCGGCTTCGCCGGATGAGGGGGACCGCGCCACATTTTTTTTGTAGAAGCCGCCTTTGGTTTTGTCGCCCAGCAATTTGCGATTCAGCATCTGGGTGAAGAAATCCGGCAGGCGAAGGTCGCCGCGTTCATCGTGGACATTTGCGGTCATGTTGCCAACGACGTGGCCGAGGATATCCAAGCCAACCAAATCGATGGTGCGGAAGGTCGCTGATTTCGGCCAGCCGACGGCTTGTCCGGTAAGCGCGTCGACATCTTCGATGCTGAGGTCCATCTCTTGCATCAGGCGCATTACGTTCAACACAGAAAAAGTGCCGATGCGGTTGGCGATGAAGTTCGGAGTGTCTTTGGCGAGGACGACGCCTTTGCCGAGGCGAACGTCGCAGAAGTGCGAGATGAGATCGATCAGCGCGGGGTCGGACTCTGGGGTGGGAATGAGTTCGAGCAGGCGCATGTAGCGCGGCGGGTTGAAGAAGTGCGTGCCGAACCAGGAGCGGCGGAAATCGTCGGAGAAGCCTTCGGCGATTTTCCCGACGGGCAGGCCGCTGGTGTTGGTGGTGATGATGGTGCCGGGCTTGCGGATGGCTTCGACTTTGCGCAGCAAGGCGCGTTTGAGGTCAAGATTTTCGACGACGGCTTCGATGATCCAGTCAACTTCGGAAAGCTTTTTCAGATCATCGTCAAAGTTTCCCACGGTGACGAAGCGAGCAAGAGAGGAATCCATGAATGCGGCGGGCTTGGATTTTTTTGCGGCTTCGAGACCGGCGGCGGCGATTTTGTTTCGCGCAACAGGGTTTGCGCCGGATGGGACATCTGCGGGAACGATATCGAGCAGATAGCTGGGAACGCCGGCGTTGGCGAAGTGGGCGGCGATGCGGGCGCCCATGGTTCCGGCGCCGAGGACGGCTACTTTATTAATGCGCTTCATCATCTTGCCT
Organism: Candidatus Sulfotelmatobacter sp.; assembly: GCA_049693675.1. Taxonomy (GTDB): domain Bacteria; phylum Acidobacteriota; class Terriglobia; order Terriglobales; family Acidobacteriaceae; genus Sulfotelmatobacter. The sequence continues at coordinate 19,537 of JBAVQD010000034.1, forward strand.
CGAAGAAAAACTTAAGCTGTGACGACGGATTGTCAATTTCCAATTTCCGATTGCCAAATGAAAAGACGGTCGCAACGCTTTTCAATCGACAATTGGAAATCGGCAATCGGCAATCTCTTCTATGGCAGTTTATCTATGGCCCAGTCATTGCCGCCACTATGCAAAACAATGATGCTGGAGGATCGGCGGCGGGAATGGTTGATTTTCGAGGTATCGAGCAGGACTACGGGGAACTCGTAGCGGCCGTGCGAAAGTAATTTGCCGCGGCCGATTTCGAAGGCGGATGGAGCCGGATTGGAGAAAAATTTCTCGATCGCATCGGTGGAGGTCGCTTGCTTGGTGCGGCTGGTGAGCAACGCGATGCCGTTCTCGGGATCGGCGGATTGCCAGGCTTGCAGAAAATGGTCGGCGGCGGCCAGAGCGGAGGCATAGTCAGTGGTGAGGTAGGCCGCCTTCTTCGATGTGAGCCGGGACGCGGCGAATAAGTCTGAGGAATGAAAGAACAAACATAGGATAGACAGCAGAATTAGGAATCGAAGGCGAAACATGAAGTTATTATGCGCGAGGAAAGGTGACAGGACAGAAAAAGGAATCAGGACAGTATCGTCTGGCGAAGGCGCTACTTATTCTGGTACCGATTGCAGCTCGGGATGCGCAATTACATATTCCAGCGCACGCTGCGCCATTTGTTTTTCACCTTTGTAGGCCAGGAGTTTGGGAGCATCTTCGAGAAGGATCCAACGGGCGTGAGCGACTTCGATGCGCATTTCGGGCGCGATCTGATTGATGCGACCGGAACGGTAGAGCATTAAATAAAAGCTGACGATTTTAAAAACACGCTGGCCATCGCCCCAGGTACGCGAGTAGACATATTTGATATCAGCGAGTTTGGCGATCAAGTCGGCGGTGACACCGGTCTCTTCGAAAACTTCGCGCAACGCGGTTTCAGTGGGTTTCTCACCGGGATCGACCAGACCCTTGGGCAAGGCAAGCACTGGTTTGGCTTTGCGTTTAGAGGTTTTTGGCGCGGTCGCGGAGGGCGCAGAATCGCCTGCGGGCTGGATGGCGGCCATCCACCAGGCTTCATTACGTTTCCGGAGTACCACGCCGCCGGAGGAGATTTCTCGCAGCATGCTGTGTAACTTAGCAGAGCGATGGAGGTTAGTCACCAGCAGCGGGGTACGATTAAGGCCTGGCAATCAAGGGTAATACAGGCTTCTCCTGCCCGAAGTAATGCAAAATGGCACTAACGGGCACTGTAGCTTGGAGGGCATTTGTGGCATCTTAGGTTAGTAGAGTTGAAGTACATGTTGAAGCCCGTGGGTGCCCGGTAGGGGCATGTGGGGTAGCGGTGAAAAGTCTTGGCAAGATCGTCCGGTCGGTGCAGGCCTTTGGGCGGGAGCTCTCGCGCAAGGCTGCTCTGCCTGAGCCGCGAATGCCGGCGATCGGGCTGGCCCTGGGCGGCGGATTTGCCCGCGGTATGGCGCACATCGGCATCCTGAAAGTTCTCGAAGAAGAAGGCATTCCGATCCGCGCGGTTGCGGGGACGAGTGTGGGCGCGCTGATCGGCGCGCTTTACTGCGGCGGTTTGAGCGTTGAAGAAATGGAACGAGTAGCACGCTCCTGCCGGTTTACAACGTTTGCGCGATGGACGGTCTCGCGCTACGGGTTTGCTTCCAACGACCGCATGGTGTCCTTCCTTAATCAGACTCTGAAAGTGAAGAGCTTCGAAGAGTTGCGCATTCCGCTGGGCGTAACGGCAACGGATTTCAATACTGGCGAGGGCGTGGTATTTCATTCCGGTTCGATCATCGATCCGGTGCGCGCGAGTTGCGCTTATCCGGGAATGTTTTTGCCGGTGAATATTCGCGGACGATGGCTGGTGGATGGAATGTTGTCGCATCCGGTGCCCACGCGGCCTCTACGCGAGATGGGCGCGGAGCGCGTGCTGGCGGTGCATTTGAAAGGTCAGTGGTCGAAAAACGGGGCGCCGCGGCATCTGTTTGATGTGATCGGACAATCGTTTGCGATTGCACAGGATGCGATGAGCCATCTCTGGCGCGGCGCGGCCGATTTGGTGGTAGAGCCTGACGTGGCCGGTTTTGCTTACGACGACTTCAAGCGTGCCGGAGAATTAATTCGTTCCGGAGAAGTGGCGATGCGGCAGGCGCTGCCTGAAGTGCGCAAGTGGCTGGAGCGGCCGGCGGAGACTGCGGTCGCTTTGAAACCCCGTCCTTCGATGGCGCGCCCCGCGCCTATGGCGGCAGATTAGCAGGCTTCCCCGATTCCACCGATCGGCTCTGGCATCAACTCCCGGCGGCAAACCTCCGTGCATGGGGAGATCTGTCCGTAGTCTCCGATCTGAGATGGAGCTATGGCGTAGCGCGGAACCACGGCTCTCATGGTAGTGCCGTGGCCATCCGATTCTATTTCGAGCTTGCCGTTCAGTTCGCGAAGACGCTCGCGCATTCCGGCCAGACCGACTCCAGTTTCTGCGCTCACTCCGCGCAGCAGGGGCAACCGTTCAGCGGAGATGCCCTTCCCGAAATCGCGAATCTCGAGGGTGATCGCCTGGGGATCGTGTTGCAGACTGATGGTGGCATTCGTCGCATCGGAGTGACGATGGACGTTGGTTAAACTTTCCTGCAATACGCGGAAGAGAACGATTTCCATCCTCTTGGGCAGGCGTTCCGGCGCGGCCGCGAGGTCCGCCTTTATGCTGATTCCGCTGCGTTTGGCGAAACCCTCGATGTACCACGCGGCGGCGCAGGAAAATCCCACTTCGTCCAACAACGGCGGATGCAGCAGGTAGGACATGGTTCGAATTTCTTCGAGCGCCTGGTCGGCCAGTCGACTCACCTCTCGAACAGTGGGTAGTGCAGCGGGGAGATGCTGACATTGATCCTCAAGCATGGTCATGCTGATTTTGAGCGCGGCCAGGGTTTGACCGGTGGTGTCATGCAGGTCGCGAGCGATCTTTCGCCTTTCCTCATCCTGCACTCGAAGCAGGCGCTGGGAAAGAGCCTGCAGTTCTGCGGTGCGTTCCGAAATCAGCAATTCGAGTTCGGAATGGGCCAGTGCAAGTTGTTTCGACTGCTTGGACAGAATCCACATAAGTCCTCCTAGGGCGGTTGGGAGAGCGAGTCTTTCTTAAAGTTCCTTAATGGTCCTCTTTTTCCATTGTGGGCACTGTTCAAAATTGACCATGCGCTGGCAAATTCGCGGTTGAGCACTATTGCTCAGATATAACTTTCGCCTTCCTTCATGATTGCAATTGGTTACATTCCTAACCTGCTAAACAGGCCGTGATCACCCCAAATGGCAAACACGCAGAAGAAACTCGATTTCAATCCGCGCACCTTTCTCTCAACGATTGGGAAGGGCAGGACCATGGTGTCATTCGAAAAAAAGAGTGCGATTTTGGCTCAGGGTGAGCCGACGGATGGGCTGTATTTTATTCAGCAAGGGAAGGTGCAGCTGAGCGTCGTATCGGAAAATGGGAAAGAGGCGACTCTCGGAATTCTGGGTATCGGCGATTTTTTTGGCGAAGGCGGTCTGGCCGGCCAGGCTCTGCAAATGTCGTCCGCGGTCGCAATGACGGACTGCGTCCTTCTGCATATTGAAAAAACTGCAATGGTACGGGCGCTGGCTGCGGAGCCGAAACTCTCTTCGCTGTTTCTTAAATACATGCTGAAGCGGAATATTCGCTATCAAGATGATCTGGTCGACCAGTTATTCAATTCCAGTGAAAAGCGGCTGGCGCGAGTTCTACTGTTGATGGCGCAGTTCGGTAAAGAGGGAGTCTCGGAAATGACGGTGCCGAGATTAAGCCAGGAGACGCTGGCGGAGATGGTGGGAACGACCCGTTCCCGCGTGAGTTTTTTTATGAATCAATTCAGGAAGCTGGGATTCATCAACTATGATCTCGGCGATAATTTACGCGTCCACAGTTCACTATTGAATGTGCTTCTCCGCGATGATGACGGAACCACGCTGATTCAGGGAGCTAAGAACGCAAGCGGTCCTGTCGGGAAACGAGCTGAGGCGCCCCGCGAGCCCGGCGAACCCTTCGATCGAGAGCGAGCCAAGAGGCCGCCGCTACCGATTCCCGAACGACGAAGGAACTGAATGCTCTTTCCGGCCTGGGTTTGAAGAATTGCGGTCGTTCTAGTCAGGCGGCGTTTTTCGTCGCGTTGTCGTTCGTCCGGTTGGCATTATCGTTTTCTTGATTACGGTCCTTCTCGGGAGCAGTAGCGGATTGATCCGTCTCTGATTTGGCGCCGGTATGAATCTGGGTTGCTCCGGTAGCGTCTTTCTCTTCGCTTTCTTTTTCGGACTCTTTTTCGCCGGTTTTGTCTACAGCGGCGTTCGCTTCTTTTCCGCTCTTATTTTCGGCGGATTGTGGAGAATCCTTTTTAGCAACTTTGGCGTCGGGGTCAGCAGGCTTCATCGCGGAAGAAAGAAGATGGTCGATTCTGACGCGGACCGCCAGCCATCGGACGCCGCTGGCATTGCCGGCCTGCTCGAGATAAGGGGCGAGTTCCTGCTCGGGGGCGATGCCTTTGTCTTTCAGAAACTGGCGAATGGCGCTGGTCTGGGTGTCCAAAGCCTCGAGTGAGGCGAACAACTAGTGGGGTATCTCCTGCACAATGTTTTGGTCCATATCCCATTCCTCCAATGCGTAACCTTGGATGCAAGAAACGTGATCTATGGGCATCGGAGGGAATTGACCGAAGAATCCGTAAGGTAGCGGGAGTCTCTGGGAAACGGGGTTGACGGAATCGGTAGAGCATCCTAAACTATGACTAGTCTGACTAGTTTTTTGGAGAAGAGCACATGCCGAAAAGTTTCAAAAAGAATAATGGCTCTGATGCAGTTATTTCGCCTGGCAGCAAGAAGGCCGGTTCCGACTCGTGGCAGATTCAAAGCGCGAAGGCGCGCTTCAGCGAAGTATTCCGGCGGGCGCGAAACGAAGGTCCGCAACGGATCACCCGGCAG
>JBAVQD010000035.1:0-17035 GCA_049693675.1 Candidatus Sulfotelmatobacter sp.
CCATATAGTTGCTGGCATCCAGCTTCGTCCACGTTCCACCGCCGTCGTCCGAGCGGTAGAGACCTCGTCCTTTTTCGGCTTCAACGTTGGCATACACAACATTCGGCTTCGACTCAGCCACCTGCACCGCTACGCGTCCCCAGGGTTTGGCCGGAAAACCCTTCGCGTTGCTGACTTCAGTCCAATTCGCGCCTCCATCAGTCGACTTGAACAGACCGCTGCCCGGTCCGCCGGAGCGGAACGTCCACCCTTGGCGGCGAAAATCCCACATTGCGGCATAAATGGTTTTGGGTTCCTGTTTGCTGCGGGCGATCATGGCGCAGCCGCTCGAGCCATTCGCGCCCGCCAGAACTTTTTTCCAAGTCTTGCCGCCATCGTTCGTCTGGTACACTCCCCTCTCATCGTTGTCATCCCACAGATGTCCAGTGGCGCACACCAGCACATCGTTTCCGTCGCTCGGATTTACCAGAATCTTCGCAATGTGCTCGCTGTCTTTCAAACCAACGTTCGTCCAGTTCTCTCCGCTGTCTGTGGATTTATAGACGCCATCGCCCACGGATACGCTATTGCGCAGCCATGCCTCTCCGGTTCCGACCCAAACTGTTTTCGAATTGGAGGGATCAATCGCCACTGCGCCAATCGATTGCACATCTTCGCGATCGAACACCGGCTTGTAGGTGGTGCCACCGTTCAGGGATTTCCACACGCCGCCGCTCGCTGCGCCAACGAACACCGTGATGCGGCCGTTTTCTTCCACGGCGTCCAGCGCGGCGATGCGCCCGCTCATGATGGCAGAACCGATGTTGCGCGCGGGCAGTCCGGAAACGGTTGCGGAGTCGAAACGATAGGGCGCTTGTGCCCCGGCCGGCAGCGCGAAGAATGTTGATGCGGCTGCGGTCAGCGCCGTACCCACGAGCGTGATGAATCTAGACGTTCGAGCGGATGCTCTCATAGTTGTGAATCCTTCTTCCCCAACGCTTGTTTTTCTTCCGAACTTTCCCGAGAGAATTAATGAATCCCGACGATGCCGGATTTCTTCTCTTCAGTTTTCAGGGACGCGGGCAACGCGAAATCGGCGGGATTGATCGCGACGTTCGCTTCCATTTTCTGCACCGTGGTGGTCTGCGCGTCGGGGTTGTTCTTGGGTCCCTGAGAAAGCGAGAACGGATACATTACTCCAGCGACCGGCTTGTAGGAACCGAGCCCCAACACACGATCCCGCACCGATCCGCGAATAAACTGCTGAATCTCCCGGCGGATTTCGATAAACGTATCGGGATCGAGGTAGTCATAGATGATGTCGCCATTTTTCAGCGTCACCTTTAACCGAAGCGCATCATCTCCATCGACAATGTCGTGGCCCAGATACTCGACCGTGCTGCCTTTCGCTTTGTAGTCGACCAGAGGCCCGTCGAAATCGCCGTCAAGGATAAGATCACGCAGATCATCTTCGCCCATCAGTTCCGGATCTTTTTTCCCGCCGAATGGCTGAATCTGCCAGCCAGTGGCTCCGTCATAAGCCTGCACTGCAGTCATTCCCTGTAGCATGAATGTCTCGCGAATCAGGTCTGGCCGCTCGTTTTCCTGGCTCACGACCGCGGTGAACCCTCCGCCGCCTTCGAACTTGCCGACCATCCGCAGGGTCTTGATGGCTTTCATCTTTTCTATCCCGCCCCGGGCCTGAATATTTTTGGCAATCAGTTCGTCCGCGGTTTGAGAAAAGGAGAAAACGCAAAGGCAGCAGACAGCAATCACCACCGTAAGGGCATGACGCATCGAGCAGACTCCTGTTTGCAGGAACTTGAAAGCTAGGAAACGGGAAACAGTACTGTACTCGCTGTAGACGTGTTCTTCAAGTATTTGTGAGCGAGGATTATCGAGAAATCTCGACCCCGGGAAAAACGCAGCCCAGAGTAAAACCGCTCTCGCGAGCGGCTTTGCTCTGTGTTCGGGAAATCACTTTGCCGGGGTAAATGAAAAGTTCAATCCGGTAGTGAAGATAAGATCGTTCTTCTTAGTGCCAATCGGCGGATTCGAGACATAGATATCACTGAATTGATTCTGCCAGCCCAAGCGCTTGCTGATCTTGGTCACCGTGCCTAAGTCGAACTCTCCTTGATACTCGCCGGTATCCGACAGATTTGGATAGAAGTCGAACTTTTGCGTCACTACCGTTGACTTGCCCGCCTTCACCACTAACTGGTCCCCCAAGGTCAGCGCAAGAAATCGATTCGTCACTCCATATGAGGTGTACGCCGGAGGAATCGTAACGGGCGTCGCTACCGCTCCGTTCGAATAAGTTTCGTGGGTGTAGTTCAATCCGCCGAGAATATCCAGTATCGTCTTGTCGGACTTGATAACGTGTACTCCCAATCCTCCGCCATACATGCCGCGCAGATCGAGATCCTGCAGCGCATTACTCATGAAGTCTGCAGCTACGAAACCGAATAGTCGGGGGTCCAGGTTGTGATCGTAGCGTATTCCCGCCGTGATCAGATCGGCCACTGTGCTGGGAGTGGCTAACTGATTATTGGTGTTGAGCGAGGTTAAGTAGATCGTGGTTGTATCGTTCTCGGTGGGATGAACCGCGTTGATTGCCAGCGCCAGATTCGTGGCTTCACTGTTGCCGCGCGCCAGCGAGAAACCAACGCTAACCCCGCCATTCCAGCCGTGCAGCAAACCGGGATGCATCGACTTATCGTAAGCCTCCTGCTCGGCATCATTCCGCATCAGCGTAACTTTTGTGGGAGGAACTTCTACCGTCCCACCCGTCTTGGTGGCGACTTCGATTTTTCCGTCGCTGGTGGTTACCGGCCCCACGACAGTCTTCTTGTCAGCCGTGGTCACATGCAATTCCTTATCCGTCGAAAGTTGCGTAATCGCATCGAACTGCACCGTTACGTCCCCCGCATAGTCGGTGTGCAGAACAAGAGTCTTGCCGTCTGACTTCACAACTGTTCCGCTCAGATGATCGCCATTCTTCAACGTGATCTGGTCGGCGAAAACCGCCGAGGCTAAAGCTAGAAAAACAGAAACAATGAGAGCTACAAGTTTGGCTTTACGCAACACAACCATTCTCCTGCTTTCAGAGTCAATTTTCACGGCACAAACGCAATTACTACGATTGGAGACCCGCGACTGCAAGGAACAGGACAGGAAACGACGACAAAGCGGCGGTTAAATCAAAGAAGATTACTGCCCGCGAAAGGAACTGCCATCAGGCCTTGGTATCTTTATTTTCGATGGTCTTGTTCTGATCGGCTGGAGGTGGAGGCGTATCCTTCATACCTTCTTTCAGAGCGCGGATCCCCTCGCCCAAGCCCTTGCCGAGTTCAGGCAACTTCTTAGGACCGAAAACCAGCAGAGCAATCGCGAAAATAATAATCAGGTGCGTTGGTTGGAATAAACCTTCAAACATCGGAACCTCCAGAACCACACGACGGACACTACTATACCTATACGCTACCGGACGGCACCAGGGAAGTCAAACTTCGGGCGCGGCTCTTTGGCTACGTTTTAGCCATCTTTATCAATACTCTGCCCTCCTCGGGAACGGCGCTGTGATGAAGATCACAGCATGCCGTGACTGCTCTCTGGTTTGATGGGTGAACCAACCTTTGGATCAAGGGCCATCCTGTCACCCAGGGTGTTACTTCCGTGACCTTACCTTCGGTTGAGCGGCCGGGCTAATGTGAATGAGCGGTTCGAAATCAGAGCGATAACCGGTGGAGCAAGAAACGCCGCCGTCACAAACTTGCAAGCCAAACCGTTTCCGGAGATTCGAGTGAAGCGCAAGGGACTGTTAGTCTTTTTCCTTCTTCTTGGGGTAGCGCTGGCCGCCAGCGAAAGTCAGCCAGTCAGCCCAGTTCAATTGATGGCTTGGCTCACCGCGGGAGTGCCCAGCAGTCGACTGGTCCGCATCATGCAAGAGCGCGGAATCGCGCCGGTTCCGGGCCAGGACCAGATTCATCAATTCGAAGCCGCCGGAGCCGATTCGGACCTGGTTCGCGCGCTCACCAGTTTGCATCCCGCAATCAATTCCCCAGAAACCGAATTGCCTGCGCCACTGCTGAAGGCAGCGTTGGACGCCAAAGCCCAGCGCTTCCATGAAGCTGAACTCGATCTGCGCCCAGCTCTTACGGCTGATCCGAAGAATGCCGCCTTGCACTTTGTTCTGGGCAATATGCTGATCCGGCAGGAGCAGTGGGATGACGCCTTCGACGAAATCACTCTGGCCGCGCAACTGATGCCTGACCTGCCCGAGAATCACAGCAGCCTGGCGTACATTTTTTATCGACTCGACGACGGTCCCAACGCCATCGCGGAAGCCCGCACTGCCCTCAGCATGGATCCGCAGAATGCCGAAGCGTACCAGTTCCTGGGACTGGCTCTTTATTCCAGCGGCCAGTACGCGGCTGCAGTTCACGCCTTCGACGAATCGCTCGCCCGCGATGCCGCGAATGCTGACACCTATTACGACTTAGGAATCACGCTGCACGCTGCCGGAAACCAGTCCGCCGCCATCACCGCCTATCGACAGGCCATTCATCTGAACCCGGCTTTCTGGGAGGCGCATTCCAACCTGGCATTAGTCTTTCACGAACAGAAAAAGCTTGAGGATGCGATTGCCGAATACCGCGAGGCCAAGCGCCTTGCGCCGCAAGAAGCTTCCGTCCGCAACAACCTGGGCAACACTTATTGCGACAAAGGCGACTTCGACGCTGCCATTCTCGAACTGGGCGAACTTTACCGCCAGCATCCCGAGTGGGAACAGGGTCACGGTTGTCTGGCCCGCGCCTATATGTCGAAGAAAGAATATGGCAGCGCCATCCAGGAATGGCGGGCCTCAGTTCTGCAAAATCCTACCAGTTCCTCCGAACACCGCATGCTCGGGGAAACATTCTTGCTGAATGATCAACTGGAAGAGGGCGTGCACGAGTTGCGCCTTGCGGTGACGCTCAATCCGGATTCTGACACGGCTCATCGGGGTTTAGGTACAGCGCTCTTTCGCCAACAGAATCTGCCTGCGGCGGAAAAGGAGTTCCGCGAAGCCCTTCGGCTGAATGCTTCGCCTGATAATCACTTCTCGCTGGCTGCCTGTCTTATGACCATGGACCGCTACGAAGAAGCTTTGGCTGAACTGGACGCCGCCGCCCGGCTCGATCCCGAGCGCCCGCTTTATCGCGCCCGGCGCGAAGAGCTCATGAAACTGATGAAGGAAACGAAGTCGCAGTAGCATTAGGACAGTGCGGCTTGTGTACTCTGGGCATTTTTAACCGAACGAAAGGTTTCCTTAGACTAAGCTTGGGAGAATCGTTATGGAATTAAGGCCATCAGTACAAGCCGCAGCCGCTAAGACAGCGCAATCCATTCCTCAACCGGCGCACCTGAATTCCGCAACGTTGGATCGCGCCAGCGTTGCCACCGCGGCTCCCGCGCCTGGGGTCGGAGCCACAGCTCCGCACAAGTTCTCCGGCTACGGCCTGCCCTGCATCAAATGCAAGCTCTACTATCCCGCGAATCTCGATACTTGTCCGAATTGCAATACCACAGAGCGGGTTTCTCCCACGGTCGCTCCGCTCGTCGTAAAGGCGCAGCCCGAGGCTGAGGCTGTCCCCGATACAGCCATTGTCGAGCAGGAGCGCGAAGCTTTTCTCAAGGAATTCAAATCGCAGTTGTTCGCCGCTCATGCGGAAGTGGCAAATTCGCCAGTCATCTGCACTTTAGGAGAAAACCACGTAAAGGGCGCGGAGGCGGCTTCGGTATGCAAACCTTGTTACGATCGCCTGCAGGAGCGCGTGGATGTTTGCGAAGCCGCGCTGCATATGGACGTGAAGGATGCGGCGCAAATTGTTTATGACGCAGTCTGGGCCGATCCTTCCGATCCCAGCAAAACTTATACGAACGCGGCTAGCGCACTGCTTACCGAACTGCGCAAGCGCGCTGGAGTCTCCAGCATGATCGGCCCCTTCCAGCCTCTAGGTAATTAATAACCAAGAAGTCGAAGTTGATAGGTCTGCTGCTGAGGTGTGCCCTTTTTCCCGTAAAGCTTAACTAAGCCAGTCTTTCTCTAACCCAAAAACAACCGGAGCAGAAGAAATTTCATCCAAGCCTGCGCTGTCCCGGGAGCAGCGGGCCATGAAGTCTCGGTGTTCATTCTGGTTGATGTCGTTATCTGCGTCTTTGGCTCTGTTTGTGGGACAGCGGTTGAATGCCGTGGGGGAAATCATCGCGCTGCAACTGGAGCGTTCCTATCCGGGCGCAGCGAGCCAAATCGCATCGCCGGGAAGAACGCGTTGGAAGTCTCCAGTGGCCTTCCTTAGGTCAGCCAATTGGCCACGCAGACGGAGTAAATTGAGCAGCCACCCGTTGCCCCCGGCGCAGTGACGCCACCCAACTCGCTCGCTAACTCCCAAATCGCTCCGAAAATACCATTAATGCGCAAAACAGTGCCATTTAGCCCCTCATTGTTCCCACATTGTTGCCACTCCCCTGCCGCCTCCTGGTGCCTAACCAACCGCAGAGGGATAAGGGTCATCCAAGCTTGAGTTTGTTGAGGAGTACGCGATGAAGTCTGGTTTTTTTTTGTGTTTCAGTTCGTTACTGGCCGCGTCCACCCTGGTACTCAGCGGCTGCGCGGGGCTAGGAAACCCGACTTCTCAGTCGCAAACCACCTCCTACCAGTTGACGGTTGCCGCTCCGAAGGCAGGCACCGGAACCATCACCAGCAGCCCTGCGGGAATTAGTTGCCCGAGTACATGCAGCGCAAGCTTTCCACAGGGGACGAAGGTGACACTGACGGCGACTCCTGGGACTAACTATTACTTTGCCGGCTGGGGCGGCAGTTGTTCGGGCACAACGTGCAGCATAACCATCAACGCCGCTGCCAGCGTTTCCGCCACGTTCAATCCGGGAGTAGGATTGACCGTGGCTTTGGCTGGAACCGGCACTGGAACCGGCACCGGAACCGTCACCAGCGCTCCTGCGGGAATTAATTGTTCCTCCGCCACTCCCGCTACCTGCACCGCGGCCTTTGCGCCAAACTCTTCGGTTACTCTTTCTGAAACGCCGGAAACGGGCGGTACTTTCGCGGGCTGGTCCGGAGCATGCACGGGTACTGCATCGACGTGCAGTGTGACCGTGGCTACAGCCACAAGCGTCACCGCTACTTTCAATCCTCCGAGCGAAGCACTCACCGTCTCCATCACTGGTAACGGAACCGTTACCAGCAACCCAGCTGGAATCAATTGTTCGAATGCTTCCACCACCGGCTGCACCGCGAATTTCCCGCAAGGTACAGCGATCTCCATGACGGAAACTCCCGCAACCAACTACACCTTCAGTGCCTGGGGTGGAGCGTGCCTCGGTTCTGTCACATGCTCGTTCACTTTGACCGCGGCCAGCTCGGTGACCGCAACCTTTACCGCGGCTACGGGCAGCCTGCAAAGCATCAATCACATTATTCTCTTCGCTCAGGAGAATCGCTCTCTCGATCACTACTTCGGGCAGATGGAGGCGTATTGGGCTGCGAACGGCTACGGCACCAACGGTCAAACTTTTGACGGCTTACCGCAGACCGGGACGCCACATTCGGTTGCCGGATGCGCTCCCGGAACCTGGGGAGATAATTGCCACCCCGACTCAACCAATCCGATCAGTTCGTTCCACCTGCAATCTGTCTGCATCGAGAATCAGAGTCCGTTCTGGAATGAAGCGCACAATCAGTGGGACTACGCCGATCCAGCCGGAACCAACCCGACAGACATCACGAATCCGCCGCTTAACGGCTTCGCCTTTACTGCTGCATATGACGCTGGCAGCAACGGCTTCTTGGACGTCGAAGGTGTTCGCTCCATGGGCTACTACGACTACAATGATTTGAATTACTACTACTACTTGGCCTCGAATTTCGCCACATCCGATCGCTGGTTCTCCCCCATCATGTCTCGCACGCAGCTCAATCGCATGTACTTGTTGGCTGCCACCTCGCACGGGCAGGCCTATCCGATCGGTCAAGGGTGCTCTCCAACGCAGTGCCCAGGTTCGACCAACAATGGCACACAGCTCTCATCGACCACGATCTTCCAGGAGCTGCAGGCCGCGAACATTACCTGGAGGATTTACGTGGATCCCGCAGGTACGAGCAATACTGCGGGTCAAAGTTGCTCGTCGATGACGGGCACCGAACTGTCGGCTTGTCTTGTAGATAACTCCTACATCAACGAGTTTCAGTATGAAAATACGATCCTCAATACACCCGCGCTGCTCGCGAACGTGCAGCCAATTTCGCAGTTTGCCATTGATGCGGCCAACAATGCTCTTCCGCAATTCGCATTGATCGAGCCGGCATCGAGTGCAGGGCTCGATGAGCATCCCTCCGATTCCGACGAGTACCCAGTCAACGTCCAGGATGGCCAGAAGTACGCGGCGACGATGGTAATCAACCCGCTGATGCAGAGCGCCAGTTGGTCAAGCTCCGCCCTTATCTTCACCTACGACGAGTGGGGCGGCCTTTACGATCACGTTCCGCCGCAGCCAGCCACGGCTCCCGGAGACTTTGCCTATCCAACGGACCTTAATCCCTCGCTGCATGACATATGCACGGGAGCTGGAGAGCTTGGAAATGGCTTGTGCAGTTTCTCCTGGACCGGCTACCGCGTGCCCGTCATAGTGATTTCGCCCTTTGCTAACAAGAACTATGTCTCGCACACCGTGCGCGACACCACTTCCGTGCTGAACTTTGTGGAAGAGCGTTTTAATCTGACGCCACTGACGGCGCGTGACGGCGCTCAGCCCAAGATGGATGAGTTCTTCGATTTCACCAACCCGCCGTGGACGACTCCGCCTACGCCGCCCACCCCGAACGTGAGCGGGACGTGCAATCAGACGCCGCCGGCAAGCTGGAATGAGCCGGCCCAGCTCTCCGTCGCAGTTTCTGGTGGCGGTACCATCACCAGCAGTCCGACAGGAATTGATTGCACTTCCGATGAGGGACAGTCGTGTGGAGCTACCTTCACCAGCGGTACCGTCGTCACTCTGACTGCAACTCCAAACAGTGGAGGCACATTTACTGGCTGGTCGAAGGGGGCTTGCAGCGGGACCTCTGCCACTTGCACGATTACGGTGAACTCGGCTCAGTATGTTCAGGCGAACTTCCAGTGAGTCGCCTCGATTTCATTCTGGGCGGCATTTTTGCCGCGAAGGACCTGTGCACTCGCCAGCGTCTCCCCGCCAACTAAGTGCATAGGCCCTTCGCTCGATAGAACGGCCTTTAGCCGTCAGTCAAAGTGGGATAATGACTTCGTGAAGAACTTTTCGCGCGCGCTTGGACTTTTTTTTCTACTTTCAATCTCTAGCTGCTTTGCCGTAACGCGGCATTACTACATTGCCGCCGAAGATGTGACCTGGAATTACGCTCCCAGCGCCATGAACCTGCTCACGGCGTTGCCCATCCGTCAGCCCTGGGCAAACCATCTGCAATGGCCGAAGACCCGCTTCATCGAATACACCGACGACACATTTACTACAAAAAAGCCGCAGCCCGACTGGCTGGGCATACTCGGTCCCGTCATTCGCGCGGAGGTGGGCGACGAAGTCGATGTCGAGTTCCTGAATCGCGGCCACCTGCCGCATGACATGCATCCTCATGGCCTGCGCTACGACAAGAACAGCGAAGGTTCGTTTTACATTCCTTTCGGCAAAGGAGATCGAATCGCGCCGGGAAGAAAGTACACTTACCGCTGGTTCGCCACCGCAGCCAGCGGCCCCGGGCCGGGACAGCCAAGTTCGATCGTGTGGTGGTATCACGCTCACGTCGATCCCGGCACGGAAATCAATGCCGGCCTGCTCGGACCGATCATCGTTACGGCTAAAGGTAAAGCTAAGCCGGATGGATCTCCCAAAGATGTTGACGAGGAATTCGTTGCTTCGTTCATGATCTTCGACGAGATGGCCGGCAAACCCGCCGGACTGTTTTACTCCATCAACGGACTCATCTTCGGCAATCTGCCCGGCTTGATCATGAAGAAGGGCGACCACGTGCGCTGGTACTTACTCGGGATGGGAAACGAGATCGACCTGCACACCCCGCACTGGCATGGCGAAACCGTCACCTATGAAGGCAAGAATACCGACGTGGTCGAACTGCTGCCCGGCAGCATGAAGACGGTCGACATGATCGCGGACAATCCCGGCACCTGGCTGTTTCACTGCCACGTGGAAGACCACATGGAAGCCGGCATGATGGCGGTCTACACGATCTATTCGCCGCCCAGGCACGCCTGTCCGATTGCGTTTGTCGCCAGCGGAGATTTCTGGAAGCATCCGGAAACTTTTTCCCTGAACGTGAAGAACACGAGCAGTAAAGCAATTACCGGCGTGAATCTCATGTCTGAAATATTTCTGGCTCCCAACGATTTACGGCGGCCCTACAACCTCACATGGAATTCGACCAAGACCATTCCGCCCGGCCAAGAGCAGACAATGGAGCGGCCCGGCCTGGGATCCGAGGGATCTCAATCGGTCCTGGGCTGGGTGTTCTTCCCCAGTTCTATCAAGTACGAAGACGGCACGTTGTGGCATCCGGAGAGTGAAGGCGAGTGCTTCACCGTGATATGGCGTGACCCGCAGCATCCCGAGCTGCCAGCCCTGCCGCCGCGGCAGATCGAAATGAATCCCGACTAGAATCCGAAATCATCTTTTAATCTGTGGTGCGCCTCAAGTTGCAAACGCGAGGTCTATCATTTCTCTTCATCACGCCGCGGCTTTTCTGTTCCGTCGAATGAACGACAGCCCACGCTTCAGCTCAGAGGAAAGATCTGTGTTTTCCGTAGCCACATGGACTGGCTTGCCCGATTCCTTTCCCATCCATGCATCTAACTCTGCAGGCATCGCTGTTACGTGACGGCCTTGATGTGGTGATACATGGATTCTCCTGGAATGAGCGGCGGAAATGCCCTGCAATAACGAAACAGACGAAATGGCGATTCCACTGGCGCTAAGCCGCGCCAGAAAAGAGCGCCGGGTGACTCCGTTTCTTTTGCTTTCACTCGATTCATCCGTGGATTCCGCGATGATAGGGGCCGCGGCCTTAGGCGCATTCTCGTCTTTCATGAACTCACCCCCTTAAGCCTGGCAAGGGAATGGCTTGCCGATGTCTACAGGTTGGGCGTTGGATTCTCTACAGTGCTTATGGGTTGGCTTTAATGTTGTGTCCGAATGGATGAATAAATCGATTATCAGATCAAGGATGAGAAGAAGGAATTTGGAGGCGCGGGTCGGAATCGAACCGACGCATAAAGGTTTTGCAGACCTCTCCCTTACCACTTGGGTACCGCGCCCCTGCTGAATACGTTAGCGTTCCGGCTGAAAAAAGTCCATCCGCGGGAAGGGATGAAAACATCTGGAGCGGGAGACGGGGGTCGAACCCGCGACATCGACCTTGGCAAGGTCGCGCTCTACCACTGAGCTACTCCCGCTCGACAGTCCTTGATTATAAACAAGCCGGCAGCCTGCGGCAATGATTTCACGGGCTCGTCACAGCGGCTTTGACATCAAAATGCAGTGGCATGCGACGTCGCCGATGAGGCGGCGTGGCGGGTGAAACTCCTCTGTTCCGGTTTCGGAGTATCCGAGACTTCGATAGAACGGCAGCAGTTCGGGGCGCAGGCTTAAAACGCTCATCTCCATGCGCTTGCAGCCACGTTTGCGACCGTATTGTTCTGCGGCGGCCGTCATCATTTTACCGAGTCCTTTGCCTTGCTGCGAGGAATCAACCGCGAGCATTCCGAAGTACGCCCGTTCGCCCCGCAGTTCCACATAAACGGACGCCAGGGCTTGACCATCGCACTCGGCAATCAGAACATCCCCCTTCTGCATGGTCGCCGACAGGCGTTCCTCATCGGTGCGCGTGCCATCGAGGAAAGTTTCGATTGCAAAGGCCTGGTTGATCAGAGGCGCCAGACGCAGAACGTCCTGCTTGTTGGCGGTCCGGATCGTAACTTGGCTCATCTGTTTACAAACAACCTTGGAAAGATTTAACGCAATTTCAACGCGGCGACCATTGCGGATCTTCTTCCGGCGCGACAATATGTCCATCGCGCATGTGGATAATCCGATCGCCGAACTTCGCAGCTTCCGGATTGTGGGTGATCATCAGCACGGTCTGGCCTAACTCCTGGTTCGACTGGCGCAACATGTTCAGGACGATGTTCGAATTCTCAGTGTCGAGATTGCCAGTAGGCTCGTCCGCTAGGACTACGGCCGGTTTGTTCACCAGGGCGCGAGCCAAGGCTACGCGTTGCTGCTCACCGCCAGAAAGCTCCGATGGCCGGTGGTTCAAGCGTTTGGTGAGGCCTAATAAATCGCAGATGCGCAGAAAGAATGCAGGATCGCGATCGCCGTTTCCGGAAATTTCTTGCGCGATGGCAATGTTGGAGCGGGCATCGAGCGTAGGCAGCAGATTGAACTTCTGAAAAACAAAACCGATTTTACGCTTGCGCATGCGGGTGCGCTCGGCATCGGAGAGCGTCGCGAAGTCCTCGCCATCCATGATCACTTTGCCGGAGTCAGCCCGGGTCAATCCGCCCAGCAAATAGAAGAGAGTTGACTTACCGCTGCCGGAGGGGCCGACGATAGTAACGAATTCGCCCCTTTCCACGCCGAAGGAGATGCCGCGCAGCGCGGGTACATCGATCTTGCCTACGCGATAAGTTTTTCGTAAATCAATAGCCTCAATGAATGCGCCCATGCCAGATTCGATCTTACACGAGCGCGATCATCGACCGCCCGTGCGCGCAAACTCCGAACCCGACCGAGAATCAAAGAATATTCTCGTTTTCCATCGCCTTCCTGGCAGTGAAATGCTTTACGGGTTACGGGCTGAAACGACGTCAGGCTGCACCGATCTGCCGGGCTTGTGGAGTCGAGCGCTGCGTTCGCTTCGGGCCGCGCTTGCGCACAAGCAGCAACCGGATGCGCTCCAGAAGATCAGCAGGCGCATACATTCCTCTGGCGAGGAATACATCCGCTTGAGAGTCGTGGTCATAGATGCGAACCTTGCTCGAAATCAGGATCGTCGGAACCTGGGGCGCGATTGCCTTGATGGCAGCGATCAACTGCGGTCCGTCCATTCCCGGCATCGCCATGTCTGTGACAACTAGATCAATACCCCCCTGCTTGAATCGCTCCAGGGCGGGTTCGCCACGGGAATAGCTGGCCACACGATAACCGCGAGTCTCCAGCATGATTTTGCGATGAGAAAGTGATTGGTCGTTATCGTCAACACACAAAATCGTGCGCTTGGGTTTCATTCACCGCCTGTTCCGAAGTCCCCGGTTGTAATCCAGAGCCAAACGGAATTTCTCTATTCGTGAAGGATGGAAGAGCGAAGTGATGCTAACGGCAATGGCGAGCACTGTAAAGTACCGCCGAAGCAAATGGCAGCTTCTGGCTATTGACATTTTTTGTCGCGTTTGAAATTCGTGATTCTCAGATGCTTGCGCGAGTTCGACTAGAGGAAAACTTCTCCGCGCATGATCTCAACCGAGTGTCCTCCCACCCGCACGTTAACTACGCGGTTATCGCGGTGCCCCGCACGCGCGAAAATCCGGCTGGGACGTTTCATCTCGACGCCCTGTTCAATCATCACGCGTTCATCGGACCGGGCCACGCCGTGCGCCACCATCCACGCCTCTGCACAACCTGCCGCCGAGCCCGTGGCGGGGTCTTCGCCGTTGTAAAAAAGCATACGGGCATGCAGGCGCGCATCGCGATCGATGGTTTCCCGCGTGACAAAATAGAAAAATTTTCCGGAAGACTTGGCCAAATATTCGGCAGCGCCCGCCAGGTCGACCTGCAGATTCTGAATCACCGCCAGCGATTTCAGCGGCGTCACAGTGAACGGAACGCCGGTCGAAACTGTCTCAATGGGCAAAGAGTCATCGAAGCTATCCAGGTTCAATCCCGTCGCCCGTGCAACTGCTTCCCGGTCATGTTGCGTTAAGAACGTGGGGTCGATCTGCGTCATCTCGCCGAACGGAGGCTCTCCGGCTTTATCTTCGAAATGTACGGGCACTTGGCCCACGTTCAACTGCAGCGTGATCTGTGGCAAAGCACTCTCGCCGCGCAACGCGAACGCGGTTCCCAGCGTGGGATGACCAGCGAAAGGCAGTTCTTCCTGCACCGTGAAGATGCGCACCCGAATCCCTTGTTCGCGCTCCACAGCGGCGTCGCGCGGCAGGATGAAAGTAGTTTCCGAAAGGTTCATCTCTCTGGCAATCGACTGCATTTCAGCGTCTGTCAGTCCGCGCCCGTCAAAAAATACGGCCAGAGAATTCCCTTCAAGTTTTCGGGAAGAAAAAACGTCCCATTGCGCCATGGCCAGACGCCGGCTTGTCATGCTCATCGCGGTGCCTCCAGCAGGAAATCACTGTGCAAACGCAGCTTCATCGCGCAAGAAAACAGATGCGGGCAGGCGCCCTGCGATGCAAGAAAACTCTGCAAGCGACTAGCAAGCACTCTGCCACGGTTGACACGGTCCGCGCGGACTTCTATCCTAACTACGTGTTTTGTCCTTCCCACGCCGGCGCCCCATGCTGTCGCATGTGTTCGCAGTCGTGTGGGTAAGGGAGCAGGCAATAATAGTTTCCCACCCACCCAACGAAGCGGGTGGGTTTTGTTTTTCATCCAATATTCCAAACGAAATTAAGAGATTTGGCTGGCAATTTTAAGAATCTAAATCCACGAGGTGACAAGAGATGACCACGGAGACCCTAACAGAATCCAACAGTATTCCCCGCATCAACGATACGGCACCGAATTTCACCGCCGAGACCACGCAGGGCACGATCGACTTTCACCAATGGATCGGCGACGGTTGGGCGATTCTGTTTTCCCACCCCAAAGATTTCACTCCCGTGTGCACCACCGAACTTGGCTATATGGCGCGGTTGCAGCCTGAATTCACCAAACGCAATACGAAAATCATCGGCCTCAGCGTCGACCCGGTAAGCAGTCACGGCAAATGGGCAGCGGACATCGAGGAGACTCAGGGCGCGAAAGTAAATTACCCGATGATTGGCGATCCGCAACTCAAGATCGCAAAACTCTACGGCATGTTGCCGGCGGAGAGTGGGAACACCTCCGAGGGCCGCACTGCTGCAGACAATGCCACTGTGCGAACCGTCTTCGTGGTCGGTCCCGACAAAAAGATCAAACTGCAGCTCAGCTACCCCATGAGCACGGGCCGCAATTTCGACGAAATTCTCCGCGTCATTGATTCGATGCAGCTTACCGCGAAACACAAAGTTGCTACGCCGGTGAATTGGAAACCGGGCGAGGACGTCATTATCGGCAGCAACGTATCGAAGGAGGAAGCGCAACAGAAGTATCCCGGAGGCTGGAAGTCACCGAAGCCCTATTTGAGAATCGTGCCACAACCCAAGTAAGATCACCGAACGTCTTGTCAGTGGTCGGTTGGAAGCGCATGCGGTCCGGTGATCGTCCCGGTCTTCAAAACCGGCGGGCGGCGGGTCACCCCGTCATCGGTGGGTTCGACTCCCACTCGCTTCCGCCAACGTTTCGCAGGAGTTCTAGTGAGTACTTGGTTTCGAGATTAGATCTGTGGGTGCAGAGAGGACAAAGATGAAGATCGCGAACGACGTCATCGAACTGATTGGTCACACGCCCCTCGTACGGCTCAATAAAGTCACAGAAGGTTGCGTGGCTGAAGTTGTCGCCAAGCTGGAAAGCCAAAATCCGGTGGGCAGCGTAAAAGACCGAATTGGCGCCAGCATGATTCTTGACGCAGAGCGCTCGGGCAAAATTCAGCCCGGAAAAACGGTTCTGATCGAACCGACCAGCGGCAACACCGGCATCGGTCTGGCCTTCGTGGCTGCGGTGAAAGGCTACAAACTCATTCTGACGATGCCTGAGACCATGAGCCAGGAGCGCCGGGTGCTCCTTCTGGCTTTTGGCGCCGAGCTGGTGCTGACTCCAGGTCCGCGCGGCATGAAGGGTGCAATCCTCAAAGCGGAAGAATTAGTGGCGAAGACGCCCAATGGTTACATGCTGCAACAATTCGATAATCCAGCGAATCCCAAAATTCATTTCGAAACCACGGGGCCCGAGATTTGGAATGACACGGACGGGAAAGTCGATTTCCTGGTCTCTGGCATTGGGACGGGTGGGACCATCACCGGCGTCGCGGAATACATCAAGCCCAAGAAGCCATCCTTCAAGGCCATTGCCGTTGAGCCGGCGGAAAGCCCCGTACTCTCTGGTGGAAAGCCCGGACCGCATAAAATTCAAGGGATCGGCGCGGGATTTGTGCCGCGAATTCTGCGCACCGACTTAATCGACGAGATTATTCAAGTCAGCAACGATGAAGCACTCCAGATGGCTCGTCGTCTTCCGCGCGAGGAGGGACTCTTGGTAGGAATTTCTTCCGGCGCAGCTGTGACCGCGGCTCTGAAGGTAGCGAAGCGTCCCGAAAACGCCGGCAAGCTGATCGTGGTTGTGCTGCCATCTTTTGGGGAGCGTTACTTGAGCACCGTCTTATTCGAAGAGCTGCGTGGCATCGCCCAACAGATCCCGGTAGCCTCTCTTCCCGACTGACGGCTGCGAGAACTTAACCAGTTCGCCTGCGTGTTGGCGGCGGTATTGCCCTCTGCTTGGTGCGGGTTGCGTGGAAATGTCTGTGGAAATCTGCGTCCCTACCCGCCGAATTGGGGTTGTTCCAAAAACACACCGGTGTATGATGATTTCCCAACCAGCCAGCATGGAAATTCGTGAGTAGACCAACGCTTTCGTTGGCAGCCGTTATCGTTACGTTGCCCGCGTCTTCCGCAACGACCGACGAGAAAAGCGATCGCCGAAAAAAACGATCGGGGAGAAAAATGAGAAGGAACCAGACCTTGGGTGTCTCAATTCTCGGCGTGTTCCTCATGTCTTCAGCGCTTTTCGGCCAGACCAACTCGGCTGAGGCGAAACCCATCCCTGTCCCCACCGATTGGAGCCACCACCACGTCGTTTTCTC
>JBAVQD010000036.1:0-13674 GCA_049693675.1 Candidatus Sulfotelmatobacter sp.
CGGAAACGTCCACGCCATGCCAGTTGAATTTTATTGGCCGCCAGGACCTGATGACGCTGCTGCAGAAGGAGAGTGAAGTTGGGGTACGTGCGGCGCAGTCGCTCAGTCGCGAATTCCAGGGCGCGTACCGCGATATTCACGATTTGGTCCTGGCCCGTTCGTCTTCGGGAAAGCTGGCGAGACTTTTGCTGTCGTGCGCTCCGCGGGGAGGTCAGGAACTGAACGAGCAGCGATTGCATTCCGCGATGACCCACGAGGAGATGGCCCAAAGGATTGGTTCATCGCGAGAGACGGTTACGCGATTGCTAAGTAATCTGAAGAAAAGAAGACTCATACGTCTGGAAGGAGCAACGCTTGTGATTCGAGATCGGACAGGGTTGGAGGCTTTAGCTGTGTGACGATTAGGGTAGAGAGGGTGGGTTCGAAATTTCAACTGGGTTGCGCTTCCATGCCCGGCCGATCTGGCCGCTTCGAGGCCGGGCCGAACTGAGCCGCATTTGTATACAGGTACACTGATCAAGGATTTGTACGCCGCTGTCGAAAGAGCCGAGCACTCCGCGGGGTCGAGCTCGGGCAAAGATTCGTGCTCCAGTATGGCCGGTGGTTGTGAACGGGGCACGGGTTCAAGAAACTCAGAGCCCGAAGAGTTCCCGCAAACGTTTGGTCTGAGCCCGACTGACTGGAATCTCGCTCTGCTTCTTATCGTCCATGCGCAACTGGTACGAGCTCTTGAACCAGGGCACGACTTCCCGGATTCGATTGATATTCACCAGGTAGGAGCGGTGAGCCCGCCAGAACAGTCCGGCGTCCAGGCTGGAGAGTAGTTCCTCCAGAGTCCTGCAGTTGGAGTGGCCTTCCATGCCGGTGGGGCCTGCGGTGACAACCGTAATAACTCCGTCTTCGATCCACGCGTAACAAATCTCCCGTTGATCCACCAGAAACATTCGTCCCACAGCCTTGAGCAGAATCTTCGTACTCTGAGTTTTGGGCGCTTGCAGCATGCGCATCAAGGTATCGATTTTCTCCCCAGGCAAGCTCTGGGTTTCCTGCTGAATCCGCGCCTTCTGAACCGCCTGCGCGACGCGCTTCTTGTCGAACGGCTTCAAGAGATAATCCACGGCATTGACCTCGAACGCTTTCACCGCATATTGATCAAATGCCGTGGCGAAGACGATCTTGGGCAGAGGAATTTTCTTATCGAGAAGTTTCTTGATAACGCCGAAGCCGTCCAGCCCCGGCATTTGGACGTCGAGAAAAACCAGATCGGGATTGTGCTCTTTAATAAGGTTGATGGCCTCGAGACCGTTTTTACCCTGGGCCACGACATTTACATCGCCGGCGCTTTTCAGCAGGAAGGCAAGTTCGTCGCGGGCGAGTTGCTCATCGTCCACGATTACTGCGGAAAGGGGCATTCTGTCTCCTCAGATCAGGCCGTGAGAAAAGTATAGCGACCGCGTTTTGCAGGCGTCAACGCCGGCGTTCTCGACCGTTCGATTCCCGCAGCGACCGGGCGAATCAGAGGGCTAGTGGGGTTGCTGCATCATGCCGGGCATCTCCATTTTCGTGAAGCCGGCCGGGGGCTCAAACAAGCTGGCGGGCTGAGTGCCTTCCTGTATGTTGTGTAATTCTCCGCTGCTGTTCTTGCCCTGCCACTTCACCGGGAAACGCAGTTTGGGGTCGAGCCAGAAGTGGTTCACGTCGCCGCTGGCCTTCGTCGCTTCGTACTCCACTGTAGTGCGGCCATTGACGTTTTCATTACCAACTTTATGGCAGCTTCCTCCCTCAGCATGTTCGATCTTCTGCCAGTCGCCGCAGGCGTTCTCTACATCGCCGGCGCGGAAAAAAGCATTGGTGTAGGACATGCGCTGGCTCTGCGATTGCGCGGGCATCTCCATATACATGTGCTGCTGGGGCATAAGCACCATCGAAGTTTGAGTGCCGAAATTTACAATGACGGCGCCTCCGCTGCGCGGACCGCTGGCCGCCGGTTCAATGCGCATTTTGTCCTTGCGAAATAAATCTTTGCTGTGGTGGGCGTGCCCGGTTTTTGCAGATCGACGATATCGGCGGAGAACTCGGTTTGCGCCCGCGCGAAACTGGCGGCGAAAATCATCGCGAAGAGTGACGCGAGGAAGCAGGAAAGGCGAACGCATCGAAGCATAGTAGCCTCCTGGAAAGGATCGCGCCGGCGAAATAGGCCGCGCACTCCATCCTGTAGCGAAAGCGATGGAATGATAGCAGAAGGTGGCGAATTCAGGCCGCGTTTTCGAGCGCCAGCGCCATGCCCATGCCGCCGCTTACGCAGAGCGTAGCCACTCCGCGGCGAGTGTTTCGCTTCAGCATCTCATGCAGCAACGTGACAGTGATGCGAGCTCCCGTGCAGCCGATGGGATGGCCAAGCGCGATGGCGCCACCGTTCACATTGAGCCGGTCGCGGTTGAAATTCAATTCGCGGTCGCAGGCGATCACCTGGGCAGCGAAGGCTTCGTTCAGCTCGATCAAGCCGAAGTCGTGCAGTCGAAGGTTGTATTTCTCTTCCAGTTTGCGGAGAGCGGGGACGGGACCAATCCCCATGGTGCGCGGATCGACTCCTGCGGAACTGACGGCTGAGATGCGAGCCAGCGGCTTCAGATTGTTCGTCTTCACAAAATGCTCACTAGCGAGAACCAATGCGGCAGCGCCGTCTGTAATGCCCGAAGAATTTCCTGCGGTGACTGTTCCGATTTTCGAAAATACCGGTGCCAGCTTGCCCAGCTTTTCCATGCTCGCGTCGGCGAAGGGATGCTCGTCGCGGCTGAACGTGGTTATGCCTTTCTTGCTTTCAATTAGGACTGGGACAAGTTCGGCGTCGAAGCGTCCCGCGGCGATGGCGCGCGTGGCGCGGGTTTGCGACTGGAGAGCGTACTCGTCCTGCTCCTCGCGGGAAATTTTGTAATGTTTGGCCAGGAGTTCGGCAGTCTCGCCCATCACCATCTTCGCCATGGGACAGAAAAATCCGTCGCGATACATGCCGTCGACCAAATCCTGATTGCCGAGGCGATATCCCCAGCGGGCCTCGAGATAATAAGGAACTCGCGACATCGATTCTGTGCCACCGGCCAGAATGCAACTGGAATCGCCGAGCAGAATTGCCTGGTAAGCGAGAGCGATGGATTTCAATCCCGAGGCGCACGCTTTGTTCACGGTGAATGCGGGAACTTCCTGCGGCACGCCACTGCGGATGGAAATCTGCCGCGCCGGATTCGGACCGCCTCCGGCCTGCCGGGCGCTGCCGAAGATAGTTTCCTCTACTTGATCGGGCTGGATTCCGGCGCGCTCAATCGCCGCTTTGGCGGCCACAGTGCCCATGTCTGCCGAGGTTAGCGAGGCGAGCGATCCGCCGAACTTTCCGATAGGCGTGCGGACGGCGGAGAGAATATAGACGGCCTGCAAAGCGTTTCCTCCAAACCTTTGAGTTTAGCAGGAGGGCAAAGATGCGTCGTGCCCTATCCTATATGCGGAATCCGGTCAGGGCTTTGTGACGAATGAACTTGTGAACCCGTCATGTTCCAAGGTGCGGGTTCGAATCCCGTCGGGTCCACCGCTTTCTCGGTTCTGGTAGGGAAAGTGGCGAGGAGGTCTCGGACGGGGGACCTCCTCAAAGTAATATTGACTTCGCCGCCGAACCTGACGATAATTATTTTGGAACTTTGACGGGTTCATGCCCCGGGCTGGTCTGGCCCGGGGTTTTGTCTTCCTCCCCGCACGACCATCCTCGTGGGGGTGTCCTAATTTCGACGTGGAAATTTGGCTGACCTGAACTGGCGGATACGCTTGCCAAGCCTTCTCCAAGTAAACCCGGTGATTCGATTTGCTGGATGTGGAATTGCCAAGCACCAAACAAGGGTTCCATCTGAGAGCGTATATGCCTTTCGATCCCGATGGTTGACGGAGGGGGGTGGCATGTGGTTCCACAGGGTCTTTCCAGTGACGATGACTTTCAATGGGTGAATTTTCTCAATTAGTTTGAGGAAGTGGGGTCCAGCATCTCGAAACTGTCTTTGGGTAGGCCTGCTTCGAGGGCCGAAGCCGACGGTACCCTGTACATATATGGTGTAGGCGTATTCATTCCAAGCGGTCAACATCTCCTCAACTGCGGGGCTCTTGCTCCCGCAAAGCGCCCGACTCATCTGAGTAAAATACCGGACCTTGCCGAAGTTCTTAATGTTCCAGAGGAGGGACGTCTTGGGGTGTCGGGGTGAGGGGGTGTGTAGCTTTCCGTTATCGCGCCAGTTGTATGCTGACTCGCTGAGAATCAACAGCTTTGTAGTGCTGAATTTCTTGCCCTTCCAAGGTTTAAAGAAGCGTGCTTCCATGACCCGAAACTCCTTTCGAGCCCCGCCCGACGTTCGCCACCAGTACTTTGAATCTCTTTAGCGACAACGCCCAACGTTATGGTAACACCGAATAGGATGCCACTATGGTGGTGCCTCCCCTTGCCATTCCCGCTAAGCTCCTGCATAATAAATGTTTGTTTTGACCTCGCCGGACTCTTCCGGAACAAGGATATATCTCAGTGTTAATGATTCGACTGGCGCGCATGGGTGCGCGCAAACAACCGTTTTACCGCATTGTGGTGATCGAGAAGGCGCGTGCGCGCAATGGACGTCCGGTGGAAGTGGTGGGAACTTATAATCCTCGGACCAATCCGACCAGCATTGAGTTCAAGCGCGAGCGAGTCGACTATTGGGTTTCGAAGGGCGCGCAGATGTCAGAGCGCGTGGAGAAGCTCTATTCCAAGCCTGCGGCAGCTCCTGCGGCTTCCGTAGCGTAGGCATCGGGCAGGCTGATCCCCATGACTGAAAGTAGTGGAAATGTAGGCGCTCTCGTCGAGAAGATCGCAAAGTGGATCGTCGACGCTCCCGATGAGGTTTACGTCGACCATCTGGATGGCGATGTGATCGAACTGGAAGTTGCCGAAGCGGACGTGGGCAAGATTATCGGTCGGCAAGGACGCAACGTACGTGCTTTGCGAACGCTGTTGAGCGCTGCCGGAGTGCGGACACGGAAGCGATACACGCTGGATGTCATCGACTAACGGCCGGACCGCCGAGACCTGGGACCGGACCATTCGCGATCCTGACACAAGTGGCGAGTTTATTACGCTGGCCCGGGTGGTGAAAACGCAGGGCCGGCGCGGCGAAGTTGCGGCCGAGATTTTCAGCCACGCTCCCGAGAGATTTACGGTGGGCATGACGCTGTTGGCGCTGCCGCGAGAAGCGGAAGTTCAACGGCGCGAACTGGAAGTGGAAGAGCTTTGGCCGCATAAAGGATTGCTGGTTTTTAAGTTCGCCGGAGTGAATTCGATTTCCGAAGCGGAAACGCTGGTGGGATGCGAATTGCAAGTGCCCCAAAGCCAGCGCTCGAAATTGCAGGCCGGCTGGAGTTATGTAAGCGATCTCGTCGGCTGTTCGGTGATGGATGCTGGCCACGAGATCGGGCGGATTGAAGATGTTCGGTTTGGAGCGGGCGAGGCGCCGTTGCTGACTGTGCGCCAGGCGAGCCGGTTGCTGGAGATTCCTTTCGCCGAGGCTTATCTCGAGATTGTGGATGTCGAGCGCAAGCTGGTGAGCATGAACTTGCCTGATGGTCTGCTCGACGTGAACTCACCGATTACGGCTGAGGAGAAGCGGGAGCAGGCTGCGGGAAGGAAAAAGCGTTAAACACAGGGAGCACGGAGGACCACAGGGTAAATCCTCTGTGTTAAAGATTTTGGTTTCACGATGAAGGCCGATATTGTCACCATCTTTCCGGACTTCTTTCGTGGACCGTTGGAGTACGGCATTACGCGCCGGGCTCAGGAAATGGGGCTCGCGGAAATTCAGGTGCACGATCTGCGGGAGTTTACTCATGATCGTCACCGCACCGTGGATGACCGTCCCTTTGGCGGCGGCGAGGGGATGGTGCTGAAGCCGGAACCGCTGTTTGAATGTTTGGAGTCGCTTGGTCTCGCGACCCGAGAAGAACGGCTCGCGGCACGCGCGAAGCAGTCAGTGGTTCTGCTTTCGGCACAAGGGCAACGGTTTAGTCAGCAAGTTGCGGCGGAGTTGGCTTTGCTCGACCGCATCGTTTTGGTTTGTGGGCGGTATGAGGGAGTGGACGAGCGAGTTGCGGATTACTTAGCCGACCGGGAGATTTCGATCGGCGATTATGTTTTAAGCGGCGGCGAGATCGCCGCTGCGGTAATTGTAGAAGCGGTGATGCGGCTGCTTCCGGGAGCGGTTGGAAACCAAGCGTCGACTCAGCAAGAGTCGTTTACGGTTGACGTGAAGAAAAGTACGGACGGTGCGGATTCGACTTGCGGGTCGAATGGACTTCTGGATTATCCGCACTACACTCGACCGTCCGAGTTTCGCGGGATGGCGGTGCCGGCGGCTTTGATGTCGGGCAACCACGAAGAGATTCGGCGCTGGCGGAGACAGCGGGCGCTGGAGAAAACGTTTCGTAACCGTCCGGACTTGTTGGATGGCGCAACGCTCAGTGCCGATGACCGAGAGTATCTCGCGGGAATCAAGCGGGATGAACGCGAGAAACAGAGGATCTAGTTTTTTGAAGTCGGAATCTTGAGAATCAGAATTTTAGAAGGACTAAATATGTCGAACTTAATTATCGAAAAACTGCTGGCGAAAACGCAACGCACGGATATTCCTGCGTTCCATCCCGGCGACACCGTCCGGGTGCATGTGAAGATCAAGGAAGGCGACAAGGAGCGATTGCAGGCGTTCGAAGGTGTCGTCATCAAGCGCGACAACGGACCGCAGGCCAGCTTCACTGTGCGCAAGATCAGCTTCGGCCAAGGTGTAGAGCGCATTTTCCCCGTCCACTCGAAGGTCATTGACAAGGTGGATTTGCTGCGCTCTTCGAAAGTGCGCCGCGCCAAACTTTATTATTTGCGTGGGTTAAAAGGAAAAGCGGCGCGCCTGCGCGACGTCGAATAAACGACGCCGAATAAGCGGTTCGATCGCCATTGCTGGCGTTACTACCGATCAATTTGAGTCGATGCCTTTATCTCGCGGCTGCGGCCAATGGCACGGTGACCACTTCGAGATCGGCGAAATCTTTGTTGCGGCGTCCTTTGACTTGTTTCAGCACATAATCCAGCAAGGGACGATCGCCCTGGCGTATCTCCTGAAACTCTACGCCCATGGCGCGGTTCCCCGCGGTATAGCGCACGTTGCCTTTCAGTGCAACGCTCACATCATAAATATTCAGGGCCAGCCTTAGGCCGGTGCCGGGAACGAGAAGATTGGTGGCGCTGACCAGGCAACCATACTCAGAAAGCTGTTCCACACGGCCTTCGACGCTCGATTGCCCGCCGATCTCCAGCAGATCGGCTCCGCCTTCCACATCGAAGCGCGGATGGCGGCGCCGGTTCTGGTCGGTTCTGCCGAATGAGTTCATCGACGTTTTTTTCTTTGGCGCATCAGGATTGATGGGCAGATACTGCTCCTGCATTTGCCGCAGTTCGTCTTCCCAGGGAGTTCTTGCACCTTCCACGCATTCCACCGTGAACTGGCCGCGCAGCGCGGAGGCTGGATCCGCCGTCCACACTACCTGGCAAATGGATTTGTTCCGGCCACGCTCGACAGTGATCAAGTCCCCAACCTTGACGCCACGAAAGCTGAGCAAACGCGCGCCGCGGGGATGAATATCGTAAGTGCACGCCATCTCCGGACCGCCCCGCTCGCCGTTCTGCATGTGGGTAAGACGCACCGGCAGAGCCAGGTGGACCAGTTTGTCCATTGGCATAGCCCCGGGTGGCATAATCCCCGGCTGCAGTTCGATTGGTTTTGCGCTCAAGACTACTCCTCGCGGACTCGCGATCTACCGTGAACATAGCAGTACATGTCCTACCGGACAATGTACGGTCGTAACCGAGGTAATGGTTACCATGCGGCGACCATCATGGGCCGGAAGTAGCACGTGGGCGGGGTAGCGGCACAAATTATTCACAAGATAATTTTCACGCTGGCTTGCGAGAATGGCTTATGGCGGTGGAAGATGGTGAAAAGTTTCTTTCATGCCTCGTACCGCGAAGATCGCATCGGAATTTTCTCTTTCTCCGTCAGCTGCGAAACTGCGGCTACTGAAGAAGCTGCGCTGCACGCTGCGTTATGAAAAGAAGGCATGGGATGCGGGCGCGATCATGGTGGCGGGAGTGGACGAGGTAGGGCGCGGATCTTTGTTTGGTCCAGTGGTGGCGGCGGCGGTGATTCTTGAGCGCGGCTACCGCATTCGTGGGCTGCGCGATTCCAAGCTGCTGCTGCCCGAGCGTCGCGAACAGCTGGCGCCGCGTATTCGCGAACATGCCGTGGCCTGGGCCGTGGCTGCGGTGGACGCGGCGCGTATCGACCAGATTAATATTTACCATGCATCTCGGCTGGCCATGCGCGAGGCGGTGATGCGATTGCAGCCGGCGGCGGATCATTTGCTGATCGATGCGCTACGGCTGGATTGCGAGCTGCCGCAAAAAGCCATCATCCACGGAGATGCGCTTTCTGTTTCAATTGCCGCAGCTTCCATTCTTGCAAAAGTCGAGCGCGATCGCATGATGTGCGAATGGGACGCGGTTTTCCCCGAGTATGGCCTCGCTTCTCACAAAGGCTACAGCACTCCGCAGCATCTGGCGGCATTGCTGGAGTATGGTCCGACGCCGCTGCACCGGCAGTCGTTTGCTCCGGTATGGAGTAATCCGGTGGAGCAGGAAGTATTGGAATTCGACTAACGCGGCCGACTGCCCGATCCAGTATTCCGTATACACATAAATATGATATCTTTACACATAGCGGGAGGTGGGGTGTGCGCACGAATATTGAAATTGACGATCGTTTGATGCGCCAGGCTATGAAGTGTAGTGGAGCACGTACGAAGAGGGCAGCAGTAGAGGCTGGGCTGCGTCTTCTGGCAGAGACGCATGCGCAAGGATCGATCCGGCGGCTGCGTGGAAAGGTGCGCTGGGAGGGTGATCTCGAGCAATCGAGGACTGGACGGGTTCAAGCCTGAGCTGAGAGATGGTGATCGTCGACACTACCGTGTGGGTCGACTATCTGCGTGCTGTCGAAAACCCGGAGACCGTTTGGCTGGATGCTCAACTTGAACGGCGACGAATGGGGCTGACCGATTTGATCCTTTGCGAGGTACTCCAGGGGATCAGCCAAGAACGCGATTTTGTACAGGTGCAGAAGGAATTATTGAAATTCAAAATCTTCCGCACTGGCGGAAGCGAATTGGCTGTTGCTGCTGCACAGAACTATCGGGATCTGCGTCGTTCCGGCTATACCGTCCGGAAGACAATTGATTGCCTGATCGCCACCTTCTGTTTGCTTGGCAAGCATGAACTTCTGCACCGGGACCGCGATTTCGATTGCTTCGAGAGACTGCTCGGATTGAAAGTCGTGCACGCTGCGGCGTGAGCAGTCTACACCGTGTGCTTTATTGTGAGGGGACAAATCCCTCATCTTTTTGTGAACTGATTGCAGCGCCGCAGGCAGTTGCCCCGCAAGGTGCAGCGTTTGAGGATCAGTGGCCCGCTGCTGAGGTTCCGCCGTTCAAGCTTGAGTTAAGTTCCGTTACCAATTTTGTGTTGTTCATTAGCGACCGCCGCAGGATTTCTGCCTGCTGCTGGGCGGTGGGCCAGTCTTGTTTCTCGACGGCTTCGGTTAATCCCGGCAACTCCAGGTGCGCGTAGGTGAAGCGGGCGCCGTAGAGAATATGTTTGAACCAGGGCCGGCCGGGAATGCCATCGGGATTGAGCCAGTTGCGTTCTACTTGCATGGCGCCATGATTGATGGTGGCGGCAAGTTTGGGATCGATTGCGGCGGAGGCGAGGGCATGAGCTGCGGAGTCATCGAGGCGCTTACTGGCGGCTCCGAACTCGTCGATAGAATCCAGAACGGGTTTGAGATCCAAATGTGATAGGTCTTTTCCTTTGCTCAATTCATTTACGAACTGCCGGATGTTGTCGGCGTAGCTGGCGAAGTCGAAGGGGAGCAGGTCGGCGTTGGCCAGGCGGAGCGCGAGAACTCCCCAGAGCTGCGTCATGAGAGTGTGATAGCGGTAGCCGGGGTCGCCGAAGTGGTTCATCCAGAAAAAATCGTCGTAGGCCGAATGGTAGACGCCGTAGGGACCGTCGAATTGCAGGCCGAGGACCGGCATGCCGACGAAATTCAAAAACACGGTGTGGTCGGAGCCGCTGCCGATACGAGTATCGGCGAGGTTTGAGTCCGTGACATCTTCAGTTTGTTTGGCTTCGTGGCGCTCGCGCTCCGATGATTCTTTCCACGCTTCGTACAAACTTTTGCCCGAGGGGTCCTGCAGTGTGTGCGCAGTTTCGACCAGCATGGGCGCGAGCGATGCGACGGCCTGGCCATGGAAGTTCGGTCCGGAAGTAGAGGAATCGACGTTAATATAGGCGACGGCCTTCTTACGCAGTTCGTCGGCGAACTGCTCTCCCCACTCGGTAGAACCGGTGAGGCCCATTTCTTCGCCGTCCCAACTGCAGACGACAATCGTTCGTCGCGGCCGGATTCCTTCTTTGGCTAGCTTGCCCAGCGAGCGCGTGAGTTCCATCATAGACGCGGTACCGCTCGAGGGATCGACGCCGCCGAAGACCCAGGCGTCGCGGTGATTGCCGAGCACGATCCATTCGTCGGGTAACTCGGCACCGCGAATCCGACCCTCGACCACGTAGTAAGGCTGCGTAGAGTTGTCCATTACGATTTTTACGTGTACGCGGACGCGCTTGCCGCCGAGGTGATATTTGATGGGCAATCCACCTTGCCAATCGTCCGGAGCAACCGGACCGTCCATTTGAGTGAGGAGCGGTTTCGCATCGTGCCAGGAAAGCGGCAGCGCCATGATTTTCGGAATCGAAACTGCCTGCTCGACGGGAATCCGCTTGGCGCCGGGAACGGAGGCCCATCCCGGAGTAAGCGGATCGCCGGGCACCATAAAGTCGTAGGTGATGGATCCGCGCTGAATGTGATACTCCGGACCCCACGGGCCGTTGGGAACGACCTTGCCTTTCTTGAATCCATCTTCTGCGGGGTCGCTATAGATGAGAATGGCGGCCGCGCCCTCACGTTCGGCGGTGAGCGCTTTGAATCCGCGATAGCTGTAGGGATTGGAATAGCGGACGAGGACAACTTTGCCTTTCACGTCGATGCCTTGCTTGCGCAGAAGGTCGTAATCTTCGGGATTGCCGCTGTGGGCGTAGACGAGCGGAGCAGTGACTTCTCCGGAGGCGGACATGCCGCTCCACGCCGAGCTAATGCTTTTGTTTTTTAAGTCAGGATCGCCGGGGACGGGCATTTCCCGCAGCACGGCGCGATAGTGAACGGGCGCAACCATTTCGAGCGAAGTGAATTTTGGACTGCTTCCGTAGACATCGTAACGGCGGATGACGACATCATCGAGGCCTTCCTGCCGCCACTGATCGGCGATGTAGCGGGCCAGTTCGTTGTTGCGAGGAGAACCGGCGACGTGCGGCTCGGCGGTGAAGAGATGATGCTGGCGGCGCTCTTCATCCGGGGAGGGGATCGCTTTGAATTTAGTCTCGACCTGATTTTCGCGCGTTGCCGAGGAAGGGGTGAAGCCCAGGATGCTGGTCTGAGAACGAACCGGACGGCTGGCGCAAAATGAGAGAACCAGCACTCCCAACAGCGGGACTGCCGGCTTTCTCTGCCGCCGTTCTGCGCGCCGACTTCGCTGAGGCGAATTAGAAAGAGCTTGAAACGCGGAGTGCGCTGAGAACTTCCGCGGAGAGCGCTGAGGAGCATCTCCGCAGGCCGAGTCCATATTTGTTTGCTCCCCTCTTACAGAAGGCTATTTGGGTTTATAAATCTCCGTCAGCAAGTCGGGTTTCGAATCATCGCGCACGAGATGAGGGTAACGCTCCCCGCCGTGGTAATCGATTTTGTAAGTTTTGTAGTAGTCGGTGTTCTCGATTAGAAGTTCGAGGGGCGCCGTGCCGCTCTTGCCCGCTTTCAGCGCGTCCCGCAGAACTTCGGGAGTATATTGGCGGCTATTCACGGCCACGAGTTTCATGCCGGGACCGATTCCGGCAAGCGCAGCGGGCATGCCTTCGATTGTGTCAGTGATGACCCCGTCTACGCGAAGGTCAAGGCCGATCGAAAATGCTCCGCTTGCGATGTGGCCATCGCTTTCCGCGCCACGCAACAACTCCGATTGCGTGTCATCGTAAACCACTTTCCATCCGCTGTCTTCGATGCCGCCAAGCGGCGCGCCGGGGCCGTGATTCGTAAGGCGCTCCATCCAGAAGCCGCGCCAGTCGTAAGGCACAACTTGATTCAGAGCATTCACCACATCGTCAAAGGTATAAGTCTTCACCATTGGCCCAGTGCTTGGAGGGCCGTGAAAGAGATGGCAGAAATCATCCAGCGACTTCGATCCTTTACTCTGCTCACGGATGATGACGTCGGCCCAGAGCCAGTCCAAAGTACCTTCGTCATAGAAATCGACCCCGCGGCGCCAGGAGTGCCAGGCCTCGGGAGCGAAGTAAAGCTGGGGAGCAGCATCGGCCGTATCTTGTAAATTGCGCCAGGTGCGGCCGGGTGTGTGATCCATTCCGGCCGCGGTTAAAGAGAGATCGTCGCGCGCCTGCTCGGGAGTCAGCAATCCGCTGCGCGCGGTCAGCACGGTGCCGAGATAGTTCGTCAATCCTTCGTATACCCAGAGCAGATCGTCCTGCATAGGCTGTTCGTAATCCGGCGTGGTGAGGTCAGCGGGGCGGCGATATTTTCCATTCCACGAATGAACATATTCGTGAGGCAGCAGGCTGGCTTCCAGTTTGCGTGCGGTTTCGTCTACCAGTCCGCGCTCGCCTACACGGCTGTCATCGGATTCGTGGTGCTCCAGGCCAAAATGCGCGACGTGATCGCTGAGGCTGAAAAGAAAATGGTAGTCGCGATAGTGATGAGCGCCGAAAAGTTTGTTGGCCTGTACAACGAGATTTTTGTAATGGTCCCAGACTTCTGGCGGAGGTTCGAGCGCGGCGGCGCTATCGGCGGCAACGTCCATCTCAGTGGGAGGATCGTCGGCGAGTTTAACGACTTTGAGAAATTCGCCGGTGATTACCGGCGAATCAACCAGTGTGTTCAGAGGCGCCGGCTTGAACGAGATTTGCGTTTCGCCGTTGTCGGCGCTAGTGGATGCGATGGGCAGAGCGGTTCCGTATTTCCAATTGGCGGGAAGTCTCAGACTGGCGATATAAGTGAGTTCGTCGGCCTTCCAGCCCTTGGGATAGAGGAGCACTTGATTCCAGCTGATCACCGCCATCTTGTCGGTGGCGGAAGAACCGGCCGAAAAACCGCTCTCGAAAGTTGCAGGCGAAAGGAAATCCAGTTCGGCGTTCACTTCGCTTTCCCCAGCGGGAACTTCGACGTGGATGGTGAAGCCATCAAGCAGGTCGCGCCGCCACTTAAGAGTTTTGCCACCGGCGAAAAATTTGAGGCCCGCGAGATCGATAACCGGTCCGTCGGGTGCGTGCTCGCCGGGAATCCATTTCGGATAATAGAGAGTCAGGTCTCCGGCGCTCGCGGGAATCTTAAGTTTCGCGTGGAAGATTTTGCGTGGAGCCGATGTGGCGTCGACAAAGATAGTTATGGTTGGCGGTGT
>JBAVQD010000037.1:0-3976 GCA_049693675.1 Candidatus Sulfotelmatobacter sp.
ATTCTCGGCGCTGTGCCATCCGCTAGCCCACCGCTTCGTCTGTGGTTTGTAAGACTTGCCTTCCATGTGATCGGGCGCTATCCCTGTACTTCCTGTAAGCAATTTTTTCCGGACCGACCAATGGAAACAATGGGGCGGAGAGCCATCTGTCGATGAACTGTGGTCGGGCCCGATGTGCGAGTCCTGCTTTACCCTCAGTGATCACTTCAAAAGCGGCCAACGGTTATCACTTCAAAACCGGCCAACGATAGGCAGCCGGGAGCAACCTCAATGTTCTACCCTGCCCGCTGTTGTTCAGCCAAGTTCAATCAAAGGTTAAAAAGGCTAGCCATCTTGGCTTTGAAGTGTTCCCAGAAGTCTATCGTTTGACTGGAGGATGCCAACGCTCTTGGGTTTCGTTCGATGTGTTGCACATGCTTGAATCCCGGAGGAATTTCGAAGAGCCCGGGATCGAGCGACCCTAGCTCAAGCTGTGTCACTAGCGTTTCACTCTTTGATTCTGACTGCTTATTGGTTCCGTCCGGCAGCGTGTACGTGCCTTTCGAAACTATGGCCAGCTGCACAGCGAATCCTGTTTCTGATTCCCCGATATCGACAAATTCGGGCTTTTCGGCTGGCTGTTTCCCTGCGACCACATAGCTGTGGGCTCGTTTCCCCCTACTCAACTTCCGGTCGCACGAAACTTGAGGGTCGAGATCGATATACCATCCGTCCGTCACCGTTTCTTGTGGTTCCGAGTGGGAGCCTTCAAGCGGAATCTGCTTTCCTGTGATAATGACGTGTCTTGCGATGTGTCCAAAAAACTCTTTCCGCTCGCCGGTATCCACCGTAGTTGTTTCGATTCGCAGTGTCGGTTCTCTAGACGAAGACATGTGTGGCTTGCCTAATCCACGCGCCTCGATCTCTGCTTGAGTCAGTGGTTTCGGAGGATAAGGTCCTGAGACGTATTCGGCGGCATCAAGGTTCAACTCAAAAACTTGCCCTAAGTCACACCGCGTAATGGCAGCGAGCCGCGGCCCGGATAACCATTGTTGTGAGCCATCATCTTTTCGCTGCCCCTCGTAATTCCGGAACTCCATCCGCTTCCGGTCTCCCTGCACGTAGATAGTCTGCTCACTCGGATTTCCAGCAAAAACACGACGGATCGTCATCTTGATCCCGGTGTTTTCCGAGGCTTGCAGCAGAGGGACACCGACAAGAAGTAAACAAAGGGACGATAAATGCACGGCGTCGCCTCCAGCATCACGCTTTACAACTCAGCATTACACTAGCTCTGACGTTGGTCGGAGTCAAGAGTTCCGCTCCCGATGCAGAACAAGTAAGCGCTTTAATGTTCCGGTGCGTCCAGTTTGGTTCTCCAACTTCGAGGGCCACACTTGAGCACATGCCCGTGGTGCAGTAAGCGGTCGAGCATGGCGCTCACCGCGGCCGCATCGCCCAGCAGTTTGCCCCAGTCTTCCACCGGGCGATTCGAGGTCAGTATGGTGCTGGCCCGCTCGTAGCGTCGCATGATGATCTCCAGCAGTTCCTCGGCAGCAGTGAGTTGCAGCTTGCGCATCCCCAGATCGTCGAGGATGAGCAGGGGTACGGTCACCAAGAACTCCATGTGCTCTTTGCGGGTACCGTCGAGAGTGGCTTCGGCCAACTCATCGAGCAAGGTGTAGGTCTCGCGGTAGAGAACGCGGTAACCCTGTTGAATAGCGGCTTGGCCGATAGCCTGGGCTAAGTGACTCTTGCCGGTGCCAGGTGGGCCGAGAAACAGTGCGTCTTCATGGCGAGCGATAAAGGCGCCGGTGGATAGGTCGAAGACCAGGCTGCGATTCATCTTCTTGTTGAAAGCGAAGTCGAAGTTATCGAGGGTCTTTTGGGAGTCGCGGAACTGCGCCTGCTTTTTCCGCCGCTCCAGCAAGCGCTCGCCGCGCAAGGCGAGTTCGTCGGAGAC
The DNA here is from genome assembly GCA_049693675.1 of Candidatus Sulfotelmatobacter sp. GTDB lineage: Bacteria > Acidobacteriota > Terriglobia > Terriglobales > Acidobacteriaceae > Sulfotelmatobacter. The sequence goes on from JBAVQD010000037.1 coordinate 1,943, forward strand.
CAAGCACGAGAGCAGGTCGATGGGGGCGAGCGGTTCGGCTTGTGCCTGGCGCAGACGGGTCTCCAGCACGGCGGCCATTCCGCCCAGGCGAAGTTGTTTGAGAGCACGATTGAGTTCGATCAGATTCATTCTTCTATCTCCTTGGTTCTGTAGTTAATGAAGTCGCGGTACTGCACCAGCTCGCGAATCAGGGGATCGACTTGCTGCAAACTGAGTGGGGCTTGCGGGCAGCGCTCCAGATAGCGGCGGACAAAGCGGTATTCCTGCACTCCCATCTCTAGCGCAGCCGCGCAGGCTTCATCGACCGCCGCGGTGCCGTATTTCTTGGCCAAGGAGAGAACGCCCAGGATGCGGCGCACCCCGACCTCGCCTTGCTGGTGGTGGATGGCATCGCAGAGCGCACCGATGTGCGACCCAGCACGACCGGCTCGCCACAGCAGTTGGGAAGTACGCAGCGGTGTTCGCTTGGGGTGGTCTTCTTCTTTAATGCGGTACCAGCCGCGCTTCTGGCGCACGTGTTCGCGCAGCAGTTGTCCGGTCTTGGGATCGAGCAGACGAACGTACAGCTCATCCCATTGCACGCGAAGCACACGGCGGATCCAGCCTGGCGGTGCGCCGTAGTAAGCGGCTTCGACCTCGACACAGCCATCCAGATGCACGATGCGTTCGCCGTACTGGTAATAGCGGAAGGGCTCCAGCGGCAGTCGCAGCAACGTGGGTTTCTCTTCGGCAAACATGGCGGCGACCTGCCGTTTGGTGGTGCCGTGAATGCGCGTGTCGGCCCAGCGTTGTTCCCAGTGATCGAGGTAGGCTTGGGCTTCGTCCAGAGTCTCGAAGCGCAAACCTTTCAGCGGTGTTTTCTGCGCATGACCAACGCCGGATTCGACTTTGCCTTTGCGGTCGGGATCTTGAATGCGGCAGGGCATGGCCACCGCGCCGTAGTGTGCGAGCACATCGCGATAGAGAGGATTGAGAGCCGGATCGTAAATGTCGGGAACGAGCACGCCCTCGCGCAGATTGTCGAGCACGACGATGCGGGTGGCGCCGCCCAGCCGGCGAAAGGCTCGTTCGTGCAGTTCGGCCCAGATGCGCGAACTGGAGCGGAAGGTCAGCAGACGAACCGACTTGCGGCTGCAGCCCAGCGTCATCACGAACAGCCGGGTGCGCCGGTACTTGCGGCTCTCGGGATCGCGCACCATCGGGCCGGTGCCGTAATCGACTTGCGCCTCCTGGCCAGCCGCGGTGACGATTACGACGCGGGCTTCGGGCGTTTGCGTTCCGCGCCGCTTGCGCACGAAGCGTCGCACGCTTTGGTAGCTGCTGGCGAAGCCGTACTCGGAGACCAGATCTTGCCAGATCGCCATGGCATTGCGACCGCGGTTGATCCCCAAGTCGATGGCTTCCCGGTACGGCTCGCAGGCGCTGGGGCTGGTGACCACGGCAGAGTCGGTGATCACCTCGTTCTCGTTGGCCGGTTTTGAAGTTGCTTTTGCTTTTCCCTTAGAAAGGTTTTCGGGGTTGGGGTTGCAGTTAGGGTCGAGGGGATCGGGAATCACCCGGATGGCTGGTTTTGCTGCACCGGAGTCGGTGATCACTTCGTTGGCCGGTTTTGGTTCGCATCGCCCCCAGCCGCTGGGCGGACGCACCGCAATCCCCGCCGCTTTCAGGTACGCGCCCGCGGTTTCACGACGGATTCCGGTCGCTTGCTGGATGCGCCGCAGCGACCAGCCCAGCCGTCCCAGAGCTAAGACTTGTTGTTTCTTCTCTTCGTTCAAGACATTGGCCATGCCCACGGAGCCTACAAGCCTCCGCGGGATTCAATGTCCCGGACGCTACTCTCGTTGGCCGGTTTTCAGGTGATAATCAGTGGCCGGTTTTGGGTGATCGCTGAGGCTTTACCAAGAACTATGAAAAGGCTACGGGAGGTCCGTTCTAAATGGACAAACAAACCGTTGACCAACTTACTCAGCTTCTAGCGGCATTGTTCCAGCACTCCCGCGAACATGCTGCGAAGTTTCGAGCGCTGGAGAAGAT
>JBAVQD010000038.1:0-16598 GCA_049693675.1 Candidatus Sulfotelmatobacter sp.
GCGTGGCGAATCCGCGTACCAGGCGAGCTTGGGAAGCGGCGAATCTGCATCTGGCAGGAACGATGGTGGTACGAGCAGCGTTGGCGCGCGAGGAGAGCCGGGGCGCGCATTACCGAACCGACTATCCCATGCATGATGACAAGAAATTTCTGAAGCATTCGGTATGTAAGGGTGAGAGTCTGAAATTTATGTAGGCGAGAACTTCCCAATCGCCTTTCCCGTATTCACAGGTTACAATCGGGTCGTTTCTGGAGGGTATTCCATGAGGCTTGTAGCAGCCGTACTGGTACTCGCTGGGGCTTCGATGGGGCAAGCTTCGCCTGCGCCGTCCCCCAATCAATTCGTGGGGACCTATACAGGCACGTGGCAATCGCAATATCTGCACGACCGTGAAGGGACGGGCGCTGCGGTCCTAAGCATTACGGTGCAGAACGGTGCCCTGGAGGGCCGCGTCATGCTGACGGGCAGCCCCGTGGGCTACAAAGGCGATGCTCTGAAAATCACGGTCGCGCATTTCGCGGATGACATTATGACCATCAATTTCAAAGCAAAGCATGGACGCCTGTCAGGCACGGGAATATTCCAAAATGGAACTTTCGTGGGGGACTATCGATTCAGATACCTCTTAACAGTGGATCGCGGTCAGTGGAATTTGCAGAAGTGACGCGCTCCCTCGACACATACCACAGCGCCAACTCTAGCCGTGCGTCCATACCTGTCTTATCGGATCACCCCAAATAGTTCTTCATGATGTGCTGAGTGTTTCCTGCCCGTGCGCCCAACTTTCGTTCGCCGGGCCTTCCATCACGAACTTAGGAGTCCGCCGTTTCTTAGCGCTCGGTGGATGCGGCATCGGTTGGAAATACCAGCGAAGCCAGCATTGAAATTGCAAGAACCCCGGCCACCACAGCTAGCATTACCAAAGTCGGCACCTTGAAATAATTCGCCGCAATCATCTTCAAACCCATCAGGACCAGAATCAGGGCCAAGCCAGAGTGGAGAAAGCGAAAAACTTTCATCAGTCCAGAGACTGCGAAAAAGAGCGAGCGCAGGCCGAGTATGGCAAAGACGTTCGAGGTGTAAACGATGAAGGCGTTGAGGGTGATGGCGAGAACGGCGGGGATGGAATCTACGGCGAAGAGCAGATCCGTAGTTTCGATTACCACAAGCACCAGCAGCAAGGGCGTGGCATAAAGGCCGGAATGTCCTTGCCAGCCTCGCACGAAGAAACGGCCTCCCTGATAACTGTCGGTTACAGGGATGAGACGGCGCATGGCTTTCACCACCGGGTTTTTTGCTGGGTCGACTTTGTGTTCACCGGTGAATCCAAGTTTTATTCCGCTGTAAATCAGTAAAGCGCCGAGAGCATAGAAAATCCAGTGGAAGCGCTGGATGAGGCCAATGCCGGCGAGGATGAAGGAGGCGCGCATGAGCAGCGCGCCGAGAATTCCCCAGAAAAGCACGCGGTGCTGGTACTCCTCGGGGACGGCAAAATAGCGGAAGATTACCAGGAAGATGAAAAGATTATCGACGCTGAGCGAAAGCTCGAGTACATAGCCGGTGACAAACTCGATGGCAACCTGCCGGCCTTGCCAGAAAAAAACGAGAGCGGCAAAGGCCGCGGCCAGCGCGAACCATAGGGCGCTGCGTGCCAGCGCATCGCGGGAACGCACACGACCGCGCCGGTGCAGGATGCGGAGATCCAGCACCAGCATGCCGACGGCGAAGAGGTTGAAGATGATCCAGAAGTAGAGCAAGCGACGTCCGTTGGAAACAAACATTGCTGATTGTTGATTTTTGATTGCTGATTGAGAAGCTATCCCGGCTGGAGGTTTTCAATCAACAATCAAAAATCTACAATCAGCAATGACCTCTACTTCTGCCGGCCGAGTTTCCCGCTTTGCCAGGCATCCCACATCCCGGAGTCCTTCAGCATTTGTTCGGAGCCGGTTTCGCGCAGGGATTGTTCGATTTGTGCGCGGGTGAAACGGGGTCCGATTTTTTGCGGAAGATTGGCCAGGGCAAAGGAAAACTCGGCGGCTTCGGCCACATTTTTCTTGAGCTGCACGAAATCTACTTTGTCGTAGGTGTCGGAGACGGCGTGGTAGTTTTCGAGATAGTTTGCCTCGTCCTGATCGGCGACGAAAGTGGGTACACCTTCCAGCATGAAATCGAAATGATCGGTGCCCCATTCCATGTCGGTTTTTAGTTCGGTAAGTCCGAATTGTCGAAGAGGCGCGATAATCGTTTTCGCAGTTTCGAGGACGTCTTTGTGGCCGCCGGTGGAGAATCCCGTGGTCTTCCCGGTTCCGGAGTCGTAGATGATGACACCGGCGGCTTTGTCGAGTTCGGGCCGGTGGGCGGTGGAATAGGCTCGCGAGCCGAGCAAACCTTCTTCTTCGCCGGAAAAAAGAAGGAAGCGGATGGAACGCCGCGGCTTCACGCCGGAAGCTTGGATGGCCCGCAGCGCGTCCACGACCATCGCGGCGTTGCAGCCGTTATCGAGCGCGCCGGTGCCTAGTTCCCACGAATCCAGATGAGCTCCGAGAATCACGAATTCGTCAGGCTTCTCGCTGCCTTTGATCTCAGCTACAACATTTGCGGACTTGATGGGACCGCCGATGCGATCGGGAATGCTCAGGTCTGCCCATACGGGATGGCCGGAGGCCAGGAGGCGTCCGATGCGTTCGCCATCTTCGCGGGCTAATAACACCTGAGGAATCCGGTCGATTTCTCCGGCAACAGAATTCGTGTGACGGTACAGGATGTCGTGTTCGCGGGTGGCGATAAAGGCGACAGCTTTGGCTTTGCCCTGCACAGCGGCAGTCATGACCGGCGGAGCAATCGCATATTCGGCGAAAAGATCGTCCCAGGTTTTCAGAACTACGGAATGCACGAGCACGATTTTGCCGGAAATGTCGCCGGCTTTTTTGAATTCGGCGGCGCTGCCGTTGCCTACGTCGACTACCGGGATGTGCTTGACTGGCGCCAGTGCGGGAGCCCACGCGATAGATACGCACCGGACACGGAAGTGGACAGTGGGAATCTGCGTGAGCTTGGGATCGAGGGCGGTGCCGGTGGCGCTGACGGTCATCTCGGTTGCGCCTTCTGCCCAGGAGTGCGGGATGGTGAATTCTTCGGTGTGAACGCTATCCGCGCCGGCGACTTTGAACGCGTGAACGCCCCAATCGATGGCGCGTTGCATGGCGGGTGTGCCGGGAACGCGTCCGCCGATTTCGTCCGTCAGTTCGCGCAGATTGTGCTCTAGCGGGGATGGTTGAAGTGCCAATTCAATGATGCGAGCGTTGTCGGAGTCAGTGGGTTGAGGGGCCGCTTGGGAGGGGCAGCCAAAGATCATGCAGAGACAAACAATTGTCACTGGTCGCATCGGGTGCATTAGAAATGAATTTGTGGAAAAGAGCAAAAGACTTTATCGCAGGGTGGTGTCCTAATTTGATTTTCTCAGGCATTGGCAGCGGTCCTCAACTTGCGACGAATCCATTCTGAGACGGTCTGTTTGCTGGCTTTGGCTTGGGCCGCGATGGCCTTTAGATCGTCTGGCGCAAAGCGCACTACCACCAATACACCCTTCGCCTCACCCTTCGGGAGTTTAGGCCGTCCGATTTTAGCTTTCTTCTGCGCCAAGGCTTCTGTACTCCTGTATGAGTGCCGCTCTGACTGCCGTTTGTGGCGAGTTCACGGGATGAAGGTGAAGCACCGTAACGTGCCGTGGTGTATTCGGTTCATCCGTTTCATGCGCCCATGCGTACACCCTGTTCGTTTTCGGATGACCTACCAAGTCAAACACTTCTACAACTCCATCCCAAATTGTTTTTCCGTGGAATTTCTCATGGACTGGTACGCTCTCAATGTGTGTTGGCTCCGCTCCATGTAATCGCCGGATCACGTCTTGCAATTCCTGAATGCTCACGAAACCGCCTCTACGAGATCGCCCACAGTCCAGAAGTCTTTCTCTACTCCCGCAGCCATAGCAGGAGTGCAGCGCAACGTGTTGTGACGGCGAACTAGGTTGTAATAGGCGAAGTGCAGTCCCACGGCCGCTTTGAAGTTGTCCAGTTTTTTGCTGAATGCCAGCGTGAGCCGCGATAGCCGCTTTACGTGGAGCCGCGTGGTAGCGTTTAGCCGCTCCACATGGCTTGTGGATATTGATTCCCTCTCAGGATCGCCAGCTATTGGCCGACGAATGGCAGAAGCAAAACTAGGGGCGCTGTACTTGCGCTCAGGGTGCTGCGCGCCATCGTGCGTGTAAACCTTCACAATCTGGCCGTAATCCACATCAGCACCGAAAGACTGTTCTATCGCTTCAGCGTATCCCCGAAGTGCATCCGTGGAAATCTGCACTCGGTTACGCATCCGGCTAGCAACGCCATGGACAAACTCTGTAGTGGTAGCCAAGGTGCGCTTCCCGCACTTAAACGCTGGCACTAGCTTGGTTTCGGAATCAATCGCGCAATACGTCCAAACGTCCCCAAACTCTGGACTGTCATCCACGGAGCAGTGCCGCTCTTTCTTGCCGATGAATCCCCACACTTCATCCATTTGCAGGTAGTTGCAGTCCAAGTCCTGCATCTTGGAATCCAGCAGCATCTCGCAACCTTTGCCGACCCGCACGCCTAACCGCATGATCGTATCGCGGTGAATGCCCGTGAGCCGCTCGATTTAGCGAATGCTGGAACCTTCGGCCAATGCTCCGATTACCGCAACCTGCTTGTCGATTGGGAGTACGTTTGCCATGAGACTAACTGTATTACAATAAGTATAGTATTGTCAAGTATTTTCGTATGACAAAAACAATAAACTTGCGTATAATCATCCCGTTTCGATAAGCAACCACAGTACATGAGCAGTGATCCATCCAAGCCCAATCGACGCCAGCGCCGCAAGGAGCAAGATCGGCTTCCCATTTTCGAGGCTGAACCACAAGAATCCGATGAAGAGAAAGACGAACATACAGGCGATCCCGAAGAGGAGAACTTCAATCCCATGCTTACACAAATTTACGACTTCCTTTTCAGAGACAAAGCTGCTGCTTGGACTGCCATCTTCACCTGTGTTCTCGCAATATTCAGCTATTTGTTGTGGAAGGTTAGTGACAGCGCCAACGACGTTTCGGTTGCAACACAAGCGGCTAGCGTTAGTTCTATCGGCCCCGGCTTGCAAAAAATCGCCAATCCGGACGGTAAAACGCTGAGGGGTTACACCGTCGTTTTTACTTGGGTTAACAGCGGTAATACTCCAACCAGAACTGCTGAATTGCAGTCGAACGTTTATGTCGGGACGGAAAGTCCGACCAAGGGCTTGGATTTTAACCAACTGCCGCAAGCTCGTATAACAACAGCCGTCATAGCTCCTCACGCCGCCATTCAGACATCTCCCGACCCCATTTCGTTGGCAGATTTGGAAGACGTCCAAAACGGTAAAAAACACATGTTTTTTTGGGGATGGGCCGTTTACCATGATCAATTCAGTCCGGCAGCTCGCCTTTCGGAGTATTGCTTCGATGTTGAGGGAGCTACGTGGACCAAGCCTGATCATACTGACTTCACGGGCGATATGCAGATCATCAACAGCCCATGCGGAACACATTTTTGCTTCAACGAAGAGTGTGAGGACTACAAGACTCGCACAAAATAGATCAAGCCGTCCCATGCAGCGATAGATGCGCAGCCCGAGCGTCCCGAATTTGAGCGTGGAAATCAAATTAGGACACCACCTATCGCAGAGTACGCTGAGTGCCGACGCGGAGTGCGCGGAGAAAGGCTTTGCTTCAGCTTACTTTGGTGGAAGTGGATTCATTTTGTCTAGGATGTTGACTGTCTCAAGAATCGTGGCGCCGGTGATTTCCAGACTTTTGGGGCTAAGTTTATCTACGGTATCTTGCGGCGTGTGCCAGAAGACATTGTTGTAGCCGTAATCGAAATCGATGAGATCGGCGCAGGCTACGCCTCGTTGCATGAAAGGAATGTGGTCGTCGGTGACCTGATTGTCCCGGGCGAAGAAGTGGGATTGATAGCCGAGGCGTGAGGCGGCCTGATAGACAACCTCTTCCAGCCAGGGCGTTGAGTTTTCGTCGCGGTCGATGTTCAGGTCGGCGTCGCCGATCATATCTGCCAGCAGGAATGCTTTGATTTTCTTGAGAGTTCCGTCTGCTTGCCACTTTTCAGCGAGATGACGGATTCCATAAAGGCTATCTTTTTCGAAGGGCATTTCGGTATCCGGCTTCATGGCTTCTTCGGCATCGTCCCAAACTAGCCAGACGCTGTAACCGTCGCGTTTGTTGCCGCGCAGTTGATTGGCTATTTCAAGCAGGAGCGCGCTGGAAGAAGCGCCGTCGTTGGCACCGATGTAGGAGGTGTTGCGCAGGGGATAATTCGTATCGTAATGGCTGGCGATGACGATGATGCCGTCGCGCGACCCGGGGAATTTCGCGACGATGTTGCGCACGGGAAATTTTCCCTCGGGAGTATCGGCGGTAAATACGTCATCTTCGATCGCATCTCCCTTGAGCTGAGAAGTAATGAACGCTTCCACTTTCTTGTGATTCGCGCTACCGACGGGGCGCGGGCCCAGAGCAACTATTTCTTTCACGTATTGCATGGCGCGTGCGGAATCGAAAGCCGGAGGCGGTCCGCTGTCGGCGGGAAGCGAGAGTGTTGGAAGCGATGAAGGTTCGGCCGCGGGCTGAGTTTGCGCTTTTACGGGAGTTGCATCCTGATCGCGGTTGCAGGCCACGATGGCGATCGCGATGGAGAGGAGTAAGATTCGCAGCGCTACTTTTTTGCTGAACATTTTCTTGCAGATCACGGATTGAACCTCAGCGGTTGAACCTGACTGGTTAAACTTGATAGTGCCGGCAACTTCCCATACTACGCCGCCGATTTCTTTTCCTGGCGGGCGCGGCGCTGCTTGGGATGGACAGCCCAGGCTATGCCAATACTGAGGGCATACAGCGCGATCATGGGAGCGGCAAAGATGCACATGTTCAAAACGTCGGGAGTGGGGCTGACAATCGCGGCAATAATAAAAATCACGAGGATGGAGTAACGAAAATTTTTCCACATGAATCCCGCAGTAATGATGCCCATCAACGCCAGAAAAAAGATAAGGATCGGCAGTTCGAAGATCAAACCCATGCCCAGAATGATGCTGAGAAACAGCGAAGTGTATTCGCCGATGGTGATCATGGGCTGGAACTGGCGGCCGAAATGGATAAGAAAGCCAAGCGCTTGGGGGTAGACAATTTTGTAGCCGAAGTATCCGCCGGTGGTGAACAGCGCGATGGTCGAAACCATGAACGGAACCACGTAGCGCTTTTCGTTGCGGTAGAGGCCGGGAGAGATGAACATCCAAACCTGGTACAGGATAAAGGGCGAGGTCAGAAACAAGCCGGCGAGGGCGGCGATCTTCAAGTAAAGGTTGAAGGGCTCGGTGGGGTTCAGGTAGACCAGGCGCTCCGACATGCCGTTGTCTTTGAGCGCTTTCATGATGGGGCGCTGCATGATGTCGTAGATGGTTTCGACCTTCCACCAACAGGCGAAAAAGCCTACGGCGACTGCGGCGATAGAGTACACCAGGCGGGTACGCAGCTCTTCAAGGTGGTCGAGAAAGCCCATGGTGGGCATGGGGTCGCGCTTGGGGTCGTTCTCTAAAGCGCGGGTCAAATTTTCAAACATGCGAATCCTGGGAAGTTGAGGGGACTTCTGACTCAGTGACGGATGCGGGAGGCGCGGCGGGAGGAATCTCGGAATTTTCCGCGATCACGTTGGCGGTGGCCAGATTCGAAGTGGCCAAGGTGCCGTCAGCAAGCGTCGCCTCGGCGGGCGCGGCCAAAGTTGCGCGCGATGTGTGTGGAATGGCATCGCTGGTGGCGGGGTTCAAACTAAGACTGGCGACGGCGCCCTGGGGCGGGGCGGCGGGAGGCAGGATTGTCTGCTTCTTTTCGACCTCCAAATGCGCGATCTCGGTTTCGATCTGGGACTTGAATTCGTTTGAGGCGCGGCGAAGTTCGGCGAGCAGACGACCGGCCTGACGGGCGATCTCCGGTAACTTCTTCGGCCCGAACACGACCAGGGCCAGAACGAACAGGAAGATCGTCTCGGAAAAACTCATGGGTTCATCATAATGCGGGAGTGCGTAGGCGGCAATGTTTGGGCTTCGTTTTGCGCTAGATCCGCGGTCAATTTCGGTGACAGACCTGGGGAAAATCTCTACGGAGACGGCTTGAGGACTACCGTGTTTCGTTCATCGCCGGCGATGATGCGATAGAACTTTTTCAGCTCGTCGGCCTTGTCGACGGGTACGCTTAGCTCTTTGACTTCGAAGGTACGAGTGTAGTCGACCACGTTTCCGTTCACGACTGTTTTCGAATGGTAACTGGCGAAGCCGTAGTCGGCGTCCACGGGTGGTGGAACATCGTCGACCACGTATCCCTGAGGTATGGTGATTTCGAAAGAATCGGTGTCCTGCGCAGGTTCTTCGAATTCGATGGGAAATTTCCTTGGTTCTTTTGTCTCCAGAAATCCCGACCCTTTCATTCCGATTACGCGAGGCCGTACCAGCAACAAGCCGCCGGCATTCTTAGCGTAGTTGGGAGACTCGAACGAATAGTTGAAGCCGAAAGGCCGGTCGGTCTGTTGGACGTTGAGAAGGGACGCACGGGTGATTTGAAAACTTCCCAAGGAGGCGGCCAGCAGCTCCTCGATGGGTTTGATGCGATCGGCGTCTTTGCTGACGGTGCGCAATCGCCCGCGTTCTGAGGAAGCGCGCTGGCCCAGGCGCACTTCTTCGACGCTGCCCTTCAATGTGCCGTTCTTATCGAGAGTCAGGTGGGCGGTGCGGCGGATACTATTCATCGAAGAGGGCTGCTGCGGGAGTTCGATCAATTCGCCGCCGTCTGGAGTGACGAGGAGGCCATAGTTGGCCTGGAGATATCCGGGGAGTTGGCCAAACGGGATCAGATCGTTGGTGGGATCGAAGAAGAGGAGTCTGCCTAATTTGGGATGTTGGACGGTGGCAATTAGCGAGGGGTCAGTCAATCCGTCAGGCAACTTGATTGCTGTAATTACGTGATTGAAGCCGTTGTGCGCTGGCATGTCATTTGTGACGGAACCACGTTCGTCGTTGATCACGACGTGGTAAGAGTCAACTCCGATCTCGCGCAACATTGATCGGACCAAAGTCGCTTTATCTTTGCAATCGCCGTACCGGTGGGAGAAAACTTCGGTCGCCGCGTGAGGCTGAAATCCTCCTATACCCAGTTCGATCGCTACGTAGCGGATATCATGTTGAACAAAGTAAGCAATGGCTTGCATCTTTTGCAACGAGGAGAGCTTTGAACCAGTCAAAGACGCAACTTCTTGCTTTATCTCCGGAGAAGCTTCTACTCGTTCACCAACCAGGTTGGAATACCATTTTCCCATTGCGTCCCAATCTGCAATTGTGTTTACGGGCGGACGTCCGGAGGTAAAGAAGGACACAACCATCTGTCCTGCGACTCCCTCAAAGGGGGGCATGAGAGGCTCTTCTCTGATTCCCTTAATGTCATTTACCGTCCATTGCCAGGAATTGCTTCCGGAGTCGGAAGGTTTAACCTCGGGATGGTTAAGCCAGGAAACCTTATATTCCCATCCTGGAGGGAGCTGGAGAGAATAATGGCTTTCGAACACGGGATCGGGCTCCTGAAACGACCAGGTATCCTGCAAGAAAAGAGGCTGCTCCTCGATTTCATATTCATAACCAACGATGTTTCCCGGATCCGCAGCGGGAATTCGCAGGACTTTATATTTCGCGTCGGAGATCAATTCGCCGCCATCGGCGCTGGATGATCTTTCGACCGCGTCTTTGTCTTTGACTTCGTAGTCCTTGCCTTGCGCAGGAATGCACCAGCCATGCAGACTCTTAACTCTTCTCTGGGGGTTGAAATAAACAGCCAGGGTACCAAGCCGCCGCCCACCGGGCCGGAGAATTTTGTACGCCTTACGAACCTGAGTCCTGACCTTGTCGGTTGAAATCACGGTAACATTGGTATCGGAGTATAGAAGGACCGCGTCGGTTTTCTCGTCGTAGGCGGGCAATGGGGCGTTGACGAGAGCGTGCATCCATTGCGGTGCATCGCCAGCCGCGAGAGCGTTTGGCGCCGAAGCCAGAAGACTTAGACACGCGAAGATCAGAACGGATCGGCTTAGAGTCTCAATTACTCGCGCTGGCGGCGCCGGGCTGCAACACAATCTGCTCTTCATCCCCTGTCCTCACTACCTGAAAAAAGTTCCGCAAGGCTGCGTAGTACTTCGAGTCCAACATCAGAAAGTCGATATTCAGTTTTCGAGTCAAATGTATCGAACTCGCGTCTTTGTCCACTGATAGGTTGTAGGCAACCACGTGCCCGTCCTGATTCTGCGGCTTCGGTATGCTCTGTACCTGCCAGCCAAGAGGCAGATTGATGGTTACGTCATCTACTTTCTGGAATGGATATTCGAAATAGATTGGATAAACACGATTGTTGTGCTCGAAAATGTGCATCTCCGTCGCGCTGAAGATTCCAACCGGCAACAACACCCGCCGGCCGGCGCCGGAGACCCAGCCGGGAATCTTCAGATTGAACTCGGCCACCAGTGGCTGCGAGGCGTTTTTCCAATCCGGCTGGTTTATAAGGTCCAGTTCCACTCCGACCGGAATATATTCTTTAACCTGTTCTTCGATAAATTTTTTCTTTTCGACGTCATCACTGTGTAGTTCTTCTACGCGCCGGGACATGGCTTCCAATCCGGTAAAAGTAACAGTCACTTTGCCTTCCAAGTCACCGGTTTCTGAAAGCTGTAGTTTGGCCTTGCGTTCGATCCGCGACTCTGAGCTTTGCGGGAGCGTGCTCTGGACCCAGCCTCCACCATCCTTGTCGAGGCGCAGGCCGGTGACTCCCGTTTCCGGCCATTCGAGAAGTCCGAAGGGTGTAAAGGCTGCGCCGGGATCAAAATAAGCGTCCTTGCCATTTAATTTGACCAAAACGACGTTGGCATCGAGCTTGCTGCGGTCCATGGACAAGGCGTTGAAGAAATAGTTGCGGCGATCCGAGACATATACAGGGAAAGCCTCAAACCCCGCGGCCCGGGCCAGACCCAGAAATAGCCAATTCAGATTAGTTCCCGAGGCATAGCCGCGTTTCCAAGCCTCCTCTACGTTGGCTGGTTCTTTTTCGTTTTCGCGCTTCTCCTCCTGATCGGCCTTTTTGATTTCGTAGGAAGTATTGCGGAACTGCTGTACCCGGTCATAGATTTTGTGCAGCTTCACTTCCGGCGGATCGCCGGGCGAAACGATTTGTGCCACCGCCTCTTCCATGGCCTTCTTCTTTCCCACGTAGGCTTCCACTTGCCCGTCCAGTTTCTTTCCGACGCGCTTCCAGAACTTCGCGGGATCTGTCTCCAGGCTCTCTTCGCTGTAAACAAACTGTACACGGGCCTTCAGTTCATTCTCCGGAGGCATGAAGTCTTCCACCTGGAATGCGGCGATGTTGTGGGCTTCCAGACGCACAACATGGTCGGGACCTTCTTGCGGCGGGATAGTACCGGGGGGCAAGCGGGGACGCCAAGAAACTCTGAAGGGATTCTGAAAACTACCGGGGTATGGTTTGAGTGAAAATTTGGCGTCTTTGGTGAAAAGTTCCTGACTCAGTATCCAATTGGAATCGTAGAGAGCATACTCTCGGAAGTCATATGTATAGGAGTACTCAATAATGCTGCCGACCTCTACGTCCGGCAGGTTGAACGTCTTGGCAGCGTACTGCAGCCCGCGGGCCTTGACGATCGTCTTTTCGAAGACCTTGCCATCGAAGTCGGCGATGGAGCCGTCGGGCCGGATGGTCCGCGCGCGCAGGTGCGTGACGTCATTCCCGCCTTTGACGAACGGAATCTCTACATCGGCGTATTTGCGGCCCTCTTCGGTGAGGATCTTGATCCGGATGTAGTTATCTTCGTGCGAGGTACGGCCGTTGTCATCGCGGTCGACCTGACGGTAGAGGATGACGGCAGGCGCGCCCGGGGCGAGCGGTTCGCTCGTCATCTTAAGTTCTTCCGGAGAAATGGGCGGGAAGCCATCGCTGGCGTGAACTGCGGGGCTCCAATGATTACCGGCGGCGAGGACCAGGCACAGGGCACAACTCGCCGCGAACACTACTCGACGAAGTAGCATGTTCGGACTCCGAGCGCTTCGGTGATAACCAAAACGGGCCCCCGCGTTTTGGTGCGGCCACAATATAGCGGTTGAGCCCCGGCGTCAATAGCCTTTCCGTGGGTAGTCTAGCCTCCGGCTGCTCGGTCGACATCAGAAGAGGCCCGAAAAGTGGAACCTGCCAGCGCTTTGGCGCATCTCAGTAAGAGGCGGGATAGGAGGGTTACCGACGGTGACCTTCCCGGTTCGCGGCCGTCTACAGGGGTGATATACTGCGTGTATTCAGTGCGCTAACTGGGGACGCTCGAGATCCCTCAATCGAAGGAAATATTCAAAATGGCACGTAGTTCTCGCCGGTCACTCTTCCTGGTAGTTTTTTTTCTGCTCGCCTGCGGTTTTCTGGGGATTCTGTTTGCCCAGCGGACGGGGCAGCAGGCGTCCTCGTCCTCGAGCGATTCTGACGTTAAGGACAGCCTCAAACAGTTTACAGATGTTTATGCGGTGATTGAGGACAATTACGCGGACGCCGTGAATCCAGATAAGGCTATCTACAACGGGGCCATTCCGGGGATGCTGCACGCGCTCGATCCGCACTCGAATTTCTTCGATCCTAAGTCTTACGCCCTGATGCGCGAGGACCAGCGCGGTAAGTATTACGGCGTGGGGATGACGGTTGGTCCGCGCAATAATAAAGTGATTGTGATTTTTCCGTTTACCGGAACTCCTGCGTATAAAGCGGGGATTCATCCTGGAGACGTGATCATCGCGGTGGATGGGAAGTCTACGGAAAATATGAGTACGCCGGACGTCGCCGACCTGTTGAAGGGGCCGAAGGGAACGACGGTACACATCAGCATTTCGCGCGAAGGCGTGGAGAAGCCGATGGAGTTCACGCTGGTGCGGGATGAGATTCCGCGGTACAGCGTGGATGTGCATTTCCTGATCCGCCCGGGCATTGGTTATTTGCACGTGACCGGATTCAACGAAACCACGGAGGAAGAAGTCTCGAAGGCGCTGGATGAGATGGGCGACCTTAAGGGTTTGATTTTGGATCTGCGGGGAAATCCCGGCGGGCTGCTCAGTGAAGGCGTTGGGGTGGCGGACAAGTTCCTGAAGAAGGGCCAGTTGATCGTGTCGCATCACGGGCGCGCCTCTGCCGAGAAGCGTTATGTGGCGCAACACGGCAATGGCGGCAAAGATTATCCGCTGGTCGTGCTGGTGAATCGATTGACCGCTTCCGCGGCGGAGATTGTTTCCGGCGCGATTCAGGATCATGATCGCGGCTTGATCGCGGGTGAAGTGACGTTTGGCAAGGGGCTGGTGCAGACGGTGTATCCGCTTTCGGAGAATACCGGACTGGCGTTGACTACAGCGCATTACTACACGCCGAGCGGACGGCTGATCCAGCGCGATTACAGCAACATTTCGCTCTACGATTATTATTACAACCGCGATGCGGAATCCGGCAGCAATGCGAATCGTGAAGTGAAGCTGACGGACAGCGGCCGCACAGTTTACGGCGGCGGCGGAATCACGCCGGATGTGGTGATTCCTCCGGTGAAGGGCAACCACTTTCAGGACACGCTGCTGCAACATTACGCTTTCTTCAACTTTGCGAAGTTGTATGTGGTGAATCATCATCCGACGAAGAGCTTTGAAGTGGATGACGCGGTGATGCAGGATTTCCGCAAGTCGCTGGACGAAGCGAACATCGCTTACACGCAGGCCGATCTGGTGGATAACACTGACTGGATCAAATCGAACATCAAGGCGGAAATCTTTGTGGATGCGTTCGGACAGGATGAAGGCTTGAAGGTTCGGGCGGAATCGGATCCGGAAGTGCAGAAGGCGCTGGAGCTTTTGCCGCAAGCCAAAGCGCTGGCCGACAATGCCAAGAAAATTGTGGCGGAGCATAACAGCGCGGGGGCGTTTAACCGGTAATCTTTTTTGAGTCTAGTTTTGA
Source organism: Candidatus Sulfotelmatobacter sp. (assembly GCA_049693675.1). Classification (GTDB taxonomy): domain Bacteria; phylum Acidobacteriota; class Terriglobia; order Terriglobales; family Acidobacteriaceae; genus Sulfotelmatobacter. The sequence goes on from JBAVQD010000038.1 coordinate 14,144, forward strand.
GTGTGAGAGCCCGGACGAAAAATCCGGGCTTTTGTTTTGGTGGCTGTTCTTTTAGTAACGGCAGAGCCAGGGGAGTTCATTGACTTCACTATCGGGCTATGTGAAAATCCGCGTCAGTGGTGTCTGAAAATCGCCCGTGACGAAGGCGGTTGCGCTCCGCGAAGTCCGGTTTCATCATAATGAACAATCAGCTTCAAAGACGTTTGCAAGCGGGTGCGGCGTGTCTTAGCCCGGTGGCGCGCGTTTGACGCCATTGTTGTTGGGCCTGGCGATGGCTTTGGCGTTGGCGGCTGGTTTGACTGACTGGCGTTGGAGGCGGATCCCGAACTGGCTGACGGTTCCGGGGCTGCTGGCGGGCATTGCGGTGAATGCGGCGCTGAACGGGCTGAGCGGGGTGAAGACTTCCCTGCTGGGCGCGGGATAGGGATTGTTGCTGCTGTTGCCATTTGTTCTCTTGCGCAGTCTGGGCGCGGGCGACTGGAAGCTGGCGGGAGCTTTGGGTGCAATCGTGGGACCGGGAGCGCTGCTGGATTTGCTGATGGGCTCCATTTTCGTGGCGGGTGTTATGGCGCTTGGGTTGGTCATTTACAAGCGGCGGGTCGGGGAGACTTTTCGCAACATCGGAGGAATGCTGAGATCGATGTTGATGTTTCGCATGCCGGGAGCTGAGGTTTCGCTGGATAATCCGCGGTCGCTGAAAATTCCCTACGGAGTAGCATTGGCTTTGACCACCCTGCTTTTTGGAGTTGGCAAGTTGACGGGAAGGTTTTGACCATGCGGAAGGCGCGATGGGTGACATTACGGAACATCGCATGGAAAATCGCATCGAACGTCGCGTCGAATGTCCCATCGAACTTCGCATGGAATATTGCGAAAGATACGCGCGGCACGGAGATTGTGGAGAGCGCTTTCGTGTTGCCGATTGTCTTTATGTTCGTGATCGGGGTCATCTGGTTTGGATTGGTATTTCTGATTTATGGGACGCTCGCACAGGGGACGCGAGCGGGAGCGGAAGCTGCTGTGGCCCCGGTTTGCGCGACGTGTGGGACCACTCCAAGTCCGGCGGCGAGCGCACAAACAGCGGTCTACAATGCGTTGGCTGCGGCGCATTTGAATAAGAACAATCTCGTTCCCTGGGGAGGAACGTCGCCGAAGTGGACTGTGCCTACGCTTTGTACGTGCGGCAGTGCGAACGCTTCGTGCGGCACCCCAGTTACATGCGACAGTACTATTTCCGATGTTTGTGTTCAGGAGCCTGTGCAGTTGTCGTATCCCAGCCAGGGTGGGGCGGGCACTTGCGGCGTGTCGGTGAGCGCGCGGTATCAGTATCCTTATCATTTCAGTATTCCGCTGACCACCCTGGATATTGGGAATGTGCTGGTTCCGGGGCAGGCGCAGATGAGAGCAGAGACGCAATGAAGTCAGCCGCGAGACGGCGGGTTGGGTTGATCGCGCCGCGATGGCAAGGCTGGGGAGACGGTCGCGCCTCGCAGGTGGTGGAGCTGGCGCTATCGCTTCCGGTGCTGGTGCTGTTTGTGGTGGGGATTTTTGATTTCAGCGGGGCTCTCACGCTGAAGCAAAAACTTACAAATGCTGCCCGCGAAGGGGCGCGGGTGGCTGCCGCGGACCCGGCGAGCGATATGTATGCGAGCGTTCCGGTGGCGGTGAGTGATGCTTTTCAGGTGGTCGATAATTATCTGCTCTCGGAGAAGATCAACGATTGCGGGCTGTCGGGCGGAGGTACACCGCCAACGCCTACGGAGAGCGCGCTGACGTGGACTTATACGTCTACTGGCTCGTGTCCGGGAAGCGGGATCACGCTCACGATTAACCGGGGATATTCGCCGCCGCCGGTGAACGGCATCTACTTGATTGGCACCAACGTTACCATCAGCTACGCGTACAAATGGCAATTCAACAGCGTCGGCGGTCTGGTGGGCACAAGGTTTCTTGGTCCGAGCACCATCAATACTGCCGCTGAGGCGTTCAACCAGAACTGAGGAACTTTCATGCTGCCACCACTGATCTGCCAGAAACGAAAAAATGTGGGGCCTTGTGCGAGGCAGCGGGGTTTCACCATGGCATTTGTGGCAATCACCATGGTGGCCATTATTTCCATGGCGGCGCTGTCGATTGACATCGGCACATTGTACGAGGCGAAGGCGGAGGCGCAACGCGCGGCGGATGCGGCCGCGCTGGCGGCGGCGCAGGTGATCTCGACGTCGGGGATTACAGGCGATCCAACCAACAGTTCGTCTTCATGGCAGCCAGCCTGCGGAGGCACCAGTAGTTCCGCTACGCTCGCCGCCGTTAGCGTCGCTCAGCAGAACTTGATCGCCGGAACAGCGGCTCCCACTTCCAACATCCATGTGTACTACGGCACAAACGCCGGTGTCGGGACGAGCACGACCTGCATAGGCCAGACGGCCTTCGGAGTAAACCCGGTGGTCGAGGT
>JBAVQD010000039.1:0-23600 GCA_049693675.1 Candidatus Sulfotelmatobacter sp.
CTGGTGGGCTGGTGTTCGGTTGCTGAAATCGTATCGTGGGGACAGTGCGCAATTCGCCGCTGCGCTGAACGTCGCCGTGATTGCGCTGACGACGAGCCTGCTGATGTGGTTGGTGGCATTCCTCGATGTCGGGGGCGAATGGTTTCTGATGTGGCAGTCGAAAATGTGGAACGGGCAGGAAGAGGCATTCCGAATGTTTACCATTGTCGGTGTGGTGTTTTTGGTGGTGGTGCAACGCGAGCCAACTGTCGATTAGTCGGCGGATGGAAATCGGTGAACGTCCCGTTTTCCCGGGTTTTCCCCTGGGTAGTCTAGAACGGACAAGAGTTGCGCCGGCAGCATCGCCGCCCACCCCTTCGGCAAGCTCAGGGCTGGCTCTTGCAAAAAACGCAAGGATGGGGCACCCTCCGTGGGAATGGCGCAATGCAAGGATGGGTCACCCTCCGAAACTCAATCGTGGAGAAAGAAATGAAAAGAATACCGTTTCTCGCTATCGTCCTGCTGGCATTCGCATTTCCCGCCCATGCCCAGGATCCGATGAAGAAAGACGCGATGAGGAAAGATGCAGCCGTCAAAGCTGCCGATCCGGAATTGAAAGTCGTGCTCGATTCCTGGAATGAGATTGGCCGCAAGCTGACGGCGATGGCCGAAGATTTTCCCGAGGACAAATACGACTTCAAGCCGACGCCCGCGCAGCGCAGTTTCGCAGAGCAATTGCTGCATGCTGCGGGTTCAATGTACTACTTCACCAATCCCGTAATGGGGCAGAAGCCTCCCGCGGCAGAAGACCCGAAGCGCGACCAGTACAAAACAAAGGCCGACATCGTCACATTCGTCAAGAAATCCGTTGCTGACGGAGCCGCCGCCATTCAGTCAAAGGGCGAGAAAGGCCTGATGCAGACTGTCGTATACGGTGATCAGAAAGCGCGCGTTCTCGACATAGCATACGGCATCATCGAACATAGCGGTGAACACTACGGCCAGCTCGTTGTGTACTACCGCCTCTCAGGTCTTGTGCCGCCCGAGTCGCGGCCCAAGAAGTAAAGCTCAAGAGACCAGCCGGGATAGGCCCACCCTTTGCGATGCACCTGCAAAGGATGGGCCACCCAGGGTTTATGCTGGCTTCAAAGGGTGCGCCACCCGCCCCCATTGAAGGTTTCACCAGAAACCGTGGCGCGTGATTGGCGGTTGGCCAAGGCGTGGCTAATGCGCGAACTGAGCGGAAAGAAATCCGATGAAGCCTGAGCGATGGAGCAAAATCGAGAGTATTTTTCACAAGGCTCTAGAGGCCGACGAAAGCCGGCGCAGTTCCGTGATTGAAGAATCGTGCGCTGGTGATGCGGACCTGCGCCGCGAGGTGGAATCGCTGCTAGCTCATCATAGCGACGCTGCGAGCTTCATCGAGAAACCGGCATTTGCGGACGAGCTGACGGCCAATACCGCTGGGCCGGTCACGGCGGCTGATGCGCCGAGGCCTGACCTGAAAGGCGTCGCGTTTGGACATTACCGCATTGTTGAAGAAATCGGCGTCGGCGGCATGGGACAGGTGTTCCGCGCCCTCGACACGCGGCTTCACCGGACGGTGGCGATTAAGTTGCTGCCTTCGGCGCATGTCGCCGATCCGGATCGAAAGAGACGCTTCCTTCAGGAGGCGCGGGCGGCCTCGAAGCTGAATCACCCGAATATCGTCACGCTGCACGACATGGCGAGCGATGGCGAAGTGGATTACCTGGTGATGGAGTATGTGGTGGGTAAGACGCTCAAAGAGTTGATCCCTCCCGAGGGCTTGTCGATTTCGGAGGCCGGCGGTTATGCGATCCAACTCGCCGGCGCGCTGGCGGTTGCGCATGCTGCGGGATTGATTCACAGGGACATCAAGCCCGCGAACATTATGGTCACGAACGAGGGCCAAGTGAAGGTTCTCGATTTTGGGCTGGCCAAAAAGCTGACTCCGGCGGGAGCCGATTCGCTCGATGCGGAACAGTCGGTACCGGGAATGTTGGTGGGGACGGTTTCCTATATGTCTCCCGAGCAGACGCGCGGTGAGCCGCTCGATGCGCGGTCAGATATTTTTGCTTTCGGCTCGGTCCTTTATGAGGCTGTCACGGGCCAGATGCCTTTCAGGGCCTCCAGCCTGCTATCGACCTTGCACGAAATCGCGCTGCATGATCCACCGCCACCGTCGCGGGTCCAGCCGCGCGTTCCCGTGTGGTTGGAAAAAATCATCCTGCGGTGCCTGCGGAAACAGGTCGCGGAGCGCTTCCAGTCGATGGCGGAGCTGCTCGAGGCACTTCGCAGTGGCGGCGTCGGAACCGTCCCCGAGACGGTGAGGGCCAGCACGAGTCCGGCTTCTTCCATCGCGGTGTTGCCCTTTGCAAGCGCGAGTGGGGATGGCGAACAATTCGGCGACGGGCTGGCCGAGGAACTGATCCACGCGCTGAGTCTGTATGACGACCTGCAGGTGATCGCACGAACGTCGGCCGCCGCCCTACGCGGTCACGGGTTGGATATTCGGGAAATTGGGCGGCGGTTGAATGTAGGGGTGATCCTCGACGGAAGTGTTCGGCGTGCCGCTAACCGGCTGCGGATCACGGTTCAGTTGATCGACGTCAACAACGGTCATCACCTTTGGTCCGAGCGGTACGACCGGGAAATGACGGACGTGTTCGAAGTGCAGGATGAGATCACGGCTGCGATCGTAGACAAGCTGCGCCCACAGTTGGTGGGCGCCCGCTCCTCCTCGGCGGCGCGCCATTCGGAAGATCCGGAAGCGTACGCGCTGTATTTGAAAGGCCGCCATCATTGGGGAAGACGCCCAGCGGGCACGATGGAGGCAATTGCCTACTTCGAGCAGGCGGCCAAGCGCGATCCGACGTATGCCCTTGCGTACACGGGCTTGGCGGATGCTTACAACACGCTAGCGAGCTGGGAGGGCGGTGTGCTTCCGCCAGGCGAGGGTTTTCCAAAGGGGATGTCGTATGCAGAGCAGGCGCTTCGGCTGAAGCCAGAGCTGGCCGAGGGGCATGCGGCGCTGGCCTACGCAATGCTCCACTACCGTTGGGAGATTCCGGAGGCCGAGCGGTTGTTTTCGGAGGCAATCCGGCTCAATCCGCGTTACGGGCCGGCGCACCATTGGTATTCGCATCTGCTGGTGGCAACGGGACGCATTGAGGAGTCGCTGGCCGAGAGCAAAACCTACCTGAACCTCGATCCCGCGGATCCAATGTCACAGGTTCACCTCATGTGGCACCACGTGATGGCGCACACCTTCGATCAAGCTCTCAGCGAATCAGGGCGTGCGCTGGCCAACGACCCAGGCTTCTCGTGGAATCGCATTTTTCAGGGTTGGGCTTATCTAGGCACAGGTGCGACCGGCGAAGCGGAAGCAGTCATCCGAAAAGGGGCGGAACTCTCGGGCGTGAGTGTGCATCTCAGCTTTCTTGGGCACGCGCAGGCGGTCAACGGCAATCGGGCGGATGCGCTTCGGACGCTGGATCGACTCACCGCGCAATCCGTGGAACGGTACGTTTCGCCCTATGAGTTGGGATTGATTTACGAAGCGCTCGGCGAGCACGATCACGCCTTTGCGTTACTGGAGCAGGCGTTTGCGGAACGCTCGCCGTGGTTGGTTTATTTGGCGCGGGAGCCGCGACTGTGGCATTTGCACGGCGACCCGCGCTTTGATGCTCTGCTCGCGCGGATGACGCGCAACTTCGGCGGAGCGCCAGCGGGTGCGACTCGATAGGGCAATCCTTCTTTCTTTTTGGGGGCGCTTCCCGCTTGGCCGTGATCCAGGAGTTTCCGGAATCGATTCACACAAGCTAGGTTAACAGTACTGATTCTCCCAAGCATGCCTTCGCCTACACTTGTCCGCGATGATGGGTAGGATCGCTAAGGGACCGGAAAACGTGAAAAAATCAGTTGGGCCGCAGATGAACTCCCATGAACGCGGCTAACCTAAGGGTGTTTTTTATCGGCGTTGATCCGCGTTCATTGGGGCACTCACTGGATTCGCCCTGGAAAGACTACGAGATGCGAAAAGGGTCTACGAGAAAACCACAACCGGACGCCCCCGCGACGCCAGTCAAGAACTACATCACACCGAGCGGGCTGGAGCGCCTTAAAGATGAGCATCGGTTTCTGCTCACCAGGGAACGCCCGGCCGTGACGGAGGTGGTGGCGTGGGCGGCCAGCAACGGCGATCGCAGTGAAAACGCCGACTATCAGTACGGCAAGCGGCGGCTGCGGCAGATCGATGGGCGGATTCGTTTTCTCACCAAGCGAATCGAAGCCGCGGAAGTGGTGGACCCGGAAGCTCCGAGAGCGGGGCAGGCAACAACGAAGACGAGGGCATTCTTCGGAGCGACCGTGCGCTATGCCAATGCCGCGGGAGTATCGCGAGTGGTGAGTATCGTGGGCACCGACGAAATCGATCTCAACCGCAACCACATCAGTTGGGTGTCACCTCTGGGGCGCGCGTTGATGAAGGCGGCAGCGGGTGACAGCGTAGTCCTTCAATTGCCGGGCGGTACAGAATACCTGACCGTGCTGGAAGTGTGTTACGAGCGCATTTCTGTGGAACCGTTCCGTGAACCAACTGGATCCGAGGCCTCGGCAAAGAGACTCCCTCGCCGATGCTAAATCCACCTGACGAAGAAAGAGACGAAACGGCACAGGTGGTGAAAGAGCGACGGCCGTGATAGCGCCACTCGTCGACTAACTGATCCCCACAAGGAGCCGATATTTCGACACGCCGCTGTTCTGGTCAAAGTATTCAACGTCAATGTCGTACCAGCCTTTTGCGCCCGTAAAGCGATACTTTGCGGAGCACGGTTGTGAGATCGGAACGCAGACCACGGCTTTTCCGCCGGAGGCGTCTTCCCACGGAGTCGCGTCGAATGGGACATAGCCCTGGAGTTCCATCGCCTCGGCTTCGATCCGGTGGGGATGATTTCCGATTCGGCCGTTTGCATCGGGGGTGCTGCAGATCTGGCGAAACCAGTCGTTGATTGCGTCGCGAAGTTCGATCATGGAAGAATTTGCGTTCCTTGGACTGAGAAAGCTTGCGAAGAATGGCTGCCGCGGCTCAAAGGCTAGATGATTCGCGAAGCAAGTCTAGAATGGAAACGAGAGGATGAGCGCGTCTCGACACAAGAAAGATAGGCGGGGAATCCACCTGATTGCGGAACTGGCTGATGTTTCGATCGGGACGGTTGACCGTGCCTTGCATGGTCGTGCTGGCATCAATGAATCTACTCGCCAACGCATTCTGAAAATCGCCGAGCAGATTGCCTACACTCCGAATCTGGCGGCGCGCTCATTGTCGGTCTCCAAAGCGAGCGCTCGCATTGGAGTATGCATCCCGCGGAAAATCCATTTTTTCTACGATCAATTGTGGGGCGGAGTGCTGGATGAGGCGCGCAGTGTAGCGCAGCATGGGATCCAGCTTGTATACCGGCCGGTTCAGACATTAGGAGAAGAGGACACCGAAGCGTTCAAGGAACTCATGCAGGAAGGTGTGAACGGAATCATTCTCACCGCAGGAAATCCGCAAGCGCTTGCGCCTTTGATCGATGAAGCCGAAGAAAACGGAATACCAGTGATTTGCGTGTCCACCGACGCGCCTGGGAGTCGGCGGTCGTGCATTGTGTGTGTGGAACCGTTATTGAACGGACGGCTGGCGGGAGAGCTGATGGGAAAGTTCGTGCCGCCGGGCTCCAAAGTTGCCGTGATTGCAGGGATGTTGAGCGCTGAAGATCACCGGCAGAAAACAGCCGGTTTTTCCGATGCGTTTCCCCGCAACTGTCCGGGAGGCGAGATCGTCAGCGTCGTGGAAGGGCACGAAGACGAAGACGAGAGTTTTCAGAAGACCTTTGATCTCTTGGGTCAGGTTCCGACGTTGGCTGGACTGTACGTGAATACAGTCAATTGCCTTCCCGTGTGCCGGGCTCTCGGGGCAAAGGGTCTTGCCGGAAGAACCAAGCTGATTACGACGGATCTCTTTGCAGAAATGTCTCCCTACTTTGAGAAGGGAACTATCACGGCATCCATTTATCAGCAACCACATCGTCAAGGCCAGCTGGCGGTTCGACTGATGGCCGACAATCTGACCGGTAGAGTTCCGTTCCCGCCGACCGTCCATCTTAGCCCGGGAGTTGTAATGTCATCCAACCTGCATCTTTTCCGAGAGATCCGTTTGGCGGGGGTGAAGTTTGACGACTCCGCACTCGGATCGGCGAATCGCGCCAGGGCCGGGAACAAGGCTCATCTCCGGGGCAAGACGGAAGCAGTCAGCTAAGCGATCCAAATCAAGATCTTCTACTGCAGAGCCCGTCGAAAAATCCGGATATTTTCTTGCCGTGAGGGTCCGCGATTCTGAGCGGATTCAAGGATTCAATTTCAGGGACTTGAGATTTTTCTTGACACAGGCTGGGGAAAGAAGGTAAACGCTGCTCCTTGCCGTTGACGTTAACGCTTGGGGCAAACGCCAGAAGGATGTGGATCATATAGCTTCGGAATCTTTTTGCAGGCCGTCTAGCGCCTCTCTAGTCAGCGTGTGCGCGGGACTGACGCCGGGGTGCGAATCTGACGCAATAAAGAAGACCGATCGCCAACAGCACCGCGCCCCACCATACATTGGCGTGCAAATGAAACAGGACAACGCCTGGATTCGCTGGAGGATCGACCAGTTGGTAAATTCCAGCCGCCAAGATGAGCGCGCCGTTTACGGCAAGTGAAATGCCGATGAAGAACCAGATCGAAATCATCCTGACGGCCATTCGCTTCCCTCCATATTTCTTTACCAGAAAATAATGTTGAGTAGCACAAAAACGATCGTGACCACGCCCGCCCAGAAAATAGGCTTCTGATACATGGGAAGCTTTCCGACTGAGGGTACGTCCGTGAGCCCATATACCAAACCCGTCAATTGACTGTCTGGTATGGGTTTCGTGGCGAGGCTCACAATCACGGTCACCAGCACGCAAGCGATGAATGACCAAAGCGCCTGATACATATCCTGCGCCAGTCCTTTGGCGTGGGGGGAAAGCGCGACGTAACGTAAGGCAGAAGGATCGAGTTTCACCCAGGTCCACATACCGATGGAGCAGAGCGTGCCGCAGAGTAATCCCCAGAAGCCGCCAGAGCTGGTGGCACGCTTCCACAACATTCCAAGCACGACCGTGCCGAACAGAGGAGCAATGAAGAAGCTGAAAAGCGCCTGCACATAATCCATGATGCTGGCGAATTGCATGACCAGGTATGCCGTGCCTACGCTGATCAGCACGCCGATAATCGTGGTCCATCGCCCCATGTTCACGTAATGGCGATCGCTGCTCTGGCTGTTGATAAACGGACGATAGATGTCGTAGGTCCACACTGTGGTGAAGGCGCTGACATTTCCCGCCATTCCCGACATGAAGCCAGCAATCAGAGCTGTAACTCCCAGGCCAAGCAGACCAGGACCACAATAGCGCGCCAGCATGAGCGGAAGCACGTCGTTATAGCTATGAGCTCCAGTTATTGCGGCCACGGATTCCGGAACCAGTTTCTCCGGCAGCACAGCCAAACCGAGGAGGCCGGGCAGGATCACGATAATCGGCACGAACATCTTGAAGCCGGCGCCGATGATCGGCGCCATTTCCGCGCTGCGGATATCTTTCGCGGCCAGGATGCGCTGGACCACCAAAAAATCGGTGGTCCAGTAACCCATCGAGATCACTGCTCCCAGTCCAAACACGATGCCGACCCAGTTGATTCCCATGGGATTGTTGCTGAATGAGCCTAGTCCGGCCCAGAGATGGACATACTGTTCCGAAGCTCTGTGGGTAATTTGCAGCTTTAGATTCGTCCAGCCGCCGGCTTCGTAGAGTCCAAGGATCGGAATCAGCAGTGCCCCGGCCCAGATTAGAAAGAACTGCAAGACTTCGTTGAAAATCGCCGAGCGAAGGCCGCCGAGGGTTACATAAATAGCCACGGTCAGCGACGAAACCCAGATGCTGAAATTCAGATCCCAGCCGAGCACGATCTGCATGACCTTGGCCATGGCAAACATATTGACGCCGCTCATGAGCACGGTCATGAAGGCAAATGAAACAGCGGAGAGCGCACGGCTGGATTCGCCGAAACGCAATTTCAAATATCCCGGGACCGAATGAGTCTTGGAAATGTAATAGAACGGCATCATCACCAGCGCCAGGAACAGCATCGCCGGGATCGCACCGATCCAGTACCAATGCGTAGCGAGAATGCCGTACTGGTAGGCGGAACCTGCCCAGCCCATCAACTCGAGCGCACCGAGATTAGCTGAAAGAAAACTGAGACCGGCCACCCATGCAGTCATCTCGCGGCCGGCCATAAAAAAGTCTTCGCCGGTATTGGCCTGACCTTTTAAGTACCAGCCGATGGAGAGCACGAGAACAAAATAGAAAACTACGATGACAATATCGATCGAGGAGAGATGCACCAGCTGAGTAGGCACAGCCGCTGCCAGCAGTTGGATCATCGGGTTATCTCACACCCAGCAGCAAGTCAACCGTGAGTTGATCAAGGTACTCGTAGGGCAGGCGCTTTTTGAGGATTACGTCCTTGTCAAGAACGGTAGCCAACAATTGGGAAGCGCTCTGTTTTGAGTAATGGCTGAAAGGAGGAGTGCCATTGTGGTTCTTCGAAATCTCAGCCAGCACTGCCTGTATATCATTATCGGCATTCCATCGTTTGGCCTTTTCTTTCAGGATTAAATACGTGCGCATGCAACCGCGTGCGAAATCTTTCACGCCGGCGTAGTCCTCGGTGCGGTAGGCGTGAGCATCGAAGTGCCGGGAGCCGCTGTAGCCAACATCTTCGAGAAATTTGACCAGCCAAAATGCCGACTTCAAATTGGAAGATCCGAAACGGAGATCCTGGTCAAATCGGCCGGGCATCTGGTCGTTCAGATCGATGTGAAAAAGCTTGCCCGCTTCCCACGCTTGAGCGACCGCATGCATGAAGTTCAATCCCGACATGTGTTCATGGGCCATCTCGGGATTGACGCCAACCATTTCCGGATGATCGAGGGTTGGAATGAAGCCCAGGTACTGGCCGGTGGTGGCCATGTAGATATCGGCGCGAGGCTCGTTGGGCTTGGCTTCTAACGCGAACTTCATACCGTATCCGCGGTCGAGATTATATTCGCACAAATAGTTGACGGCTTCGCGCAATCGTTTGATCGCGTCATCGGCGCGGCGACAAGCGTCGGTCTCAACGCCTTCGCGGCCGCCCCATAATACGAAAATTTTCGCTCCCAGTTCTGCGCCAATATCCATCGCTCGCATCGTCTTCTGCAGAGCATAGGCGCGTACTTCAGGATCGTTGGCAGTGAATGCTCCGTCACGGAATATGGGATGGAAAAATAGCGAAACGGTGGCCATCGGAACCACGATTCCATTGGCCTCGCAGGCTTTCTTGAAGGAGCGGACGATGCAGTCGCGTTCGGCGGGAGTTGCGTCGATAGGAACGAGGTCGTTGTCATGCAAGTTGACTCCCCAAGCCCCGACCTCGGCCAGCAGGGAGACAATCTCGATGGGGGAAATTGGCGGGCGTACAAAATCGCCAAAGGCATCGCGTCCCCGGTTGCCGACCGTCCATAGCCCGAAGGAAAACTTGTGCTCCGCGCGAGGTTGGTAATCATTCGTATCCGGCTGATGATTGGTCATGAACAGTTCTCCACTTCGCGAACGTTATAAAGTTAATTCAATATGGACTTCATTGCAGGATAGATGCGCCGATAGATCGCGTACGCCCTTTCCAAAGCCAGAGAGTCTTTAGGGTCTGGAGCGATATTGCCGACGACACGCACTACAGATTGGCAGGCTTGGTCCACGGAAGACCAGGTTTTCGCTCCCACTCCGGCCAGGATTGCCGCGCCGTAGGCTGCGCCTTCGTCCGCTGCGACCGTTTCGACGGGTTGTGCATAAATGTCCGCATGAATCTTTCGCCATAGCGGGGATCTGGCGCCGCCGCCGCCGAGACGAATTTTTGTTACTGGCACTTCCATCTCACGAAAAATGGTGAATGTATCCCGCAGGCTGAAAGCGACTCCTTCGAGGATCGCCCGAATTACGTGGCCTCGCGTGTGAGAAGCGGTTAGGCCAACCAGCATTCCACGCGCTGCGGGGTCGAGGTAGGGAGTACGCTCGCCCATTAAATACGGAGCCCAGAGCAGACCGTCGCATCCGGGAGGAGCTTTGGCCGCTTCGGCGGTAAGGCTGTCATAGGATTGTTGCCGGCCGTCCGAGCCAAACTGATCGCGGAACCAGCGCAATGAAAGTCCCGCAGCCTGAGTCACGCCCATCGCAATCCAGCGTCCCGGAACGGCATGGCAGAAGGTATGGACACGCCCTCTGGAGTCGAGCGCGGGGCGATCGGTTGCCGCGAGGACGACTCCGGAGGTTCCGATGGTCGCGCTCACGGTTCCGGGGGCAACGATTCCCATACCAATGGCGCCGGCGGCCTGATCTCCAGCGCCAGCTACGACGGGAGTGCCTTTTTTCAGGCCAGTGGCGTCCGCGCCAGCATCGGAAATTTGTCCGCAGATTTCCGGCGACTCGTATAGCCGAGGCAAAAGGGATTCGTCCATTTGAACCAGGTTCAACATCGCTTTCGACCACCGGCGGTTGGCAACGTCGAGCAGCAGGGTGCCCGAGGCATCAGCAACATCCGTGGCACGTTCTCCGGTTAATTGAAACCGAACGTAATCTTTGGGAAGCATGAGGGAGCGAACGCGGCGCCAATTATCAGGTTCATTTTCTCTGACCCACAGGCACTTGGTGAGAGTGAAGTTAGTGAGGGCGGGATTGCAGGTGAGTTGAATCAGCCTGTCGGCGCCGACTTGAGCGGTTAAGTCCCGGCACTGTTTTTCAGTCCTAACATCACACCAGATGAGTGCAGGCCGCACGACGCGGTCTTGCTCATCGAGCAGAACTGCCCCGTGCATTTGGCCGGAGAGGCCGACGCAGGAAATCTGGTCACTACGAAGTCTGGCTTGTGCGAGAGCACGGCGCACAGCTATGCCGCAGGCACGCCACCAATCACCGGGATCTTGCTCGGCCCAGCCTATCTGGGGAGATGAAAAAGGTCGATGGTCCTCGGTAGCGGATGAAACAACACCGCCGCTCTCATCGAGGATGAGAGCGCGCGTTCCTCCGGTTCCGACATCAATGCCTAAGAGGTAAATTCCCACCGATTGCATGCTGGCCGTCCTGAGGACAGGAAAGCCGCTCCCCAACCGTGTACGTTAACGACAACGTATAGTACCATGCGTTTCCTGGATTACAAGAGCGGAAATCAGTGCGTCGGCAACAAGTCAAGGCCCTCCTGGCTCGGCTCACGAAGCAGCGCCCAGGAGTGGCGAGGGGAACGGCGGTGACGCTTGGTGACGGGCGGATTCCTCTTCATATTCCCTGTGATTTATCGACAGCGGAGTGCCTGCGATTTCGAATATGGAGTCCAGATGGGTGAACCGTAAGACGTCGCGAATGGCCTTGCTGGGATTGATCAGGCGCAGATAAACTCCCGCGGCATGCAGCGAGATCAGAGCGCCGACTCCGGCGGCGTCGATCGCATCCGTCTTTTCGAGATCGAGAATGATGTTGCGCCCGTGCTGCCCGACAGCGGCGCATAGGAGGGCAGTCTCATCGCCGCGGACGATTCTTCCGACGCAGTGGAGGACGACAGTTTCAGCGAGCGTTTCAATGGTTACATTCAGCACAATGGAAACCTCTCTTTTCTTGAAACTTCTCTTTTCTCAAGGCAGCGGGAGCGAGTGTCATGCTTTCTTTTCGACGGGCGAAGCGGAGAAATGTCCGCATCGTCCGCGCATGCTGTTGCGAAATTTCTCGCGCTCTTCGGGAGTCATGTGCTCCCAGCGTTCCATCATCCGGCCGCGCCATCGCCAATGGCGCTGCGGACCGCCACGGAGTCCGCCAAAAAGAATCTTGCTGAGAACCAGCAGTCCCAGGGCTTGCCAATACGTAATGACATGCCAGCCGAACAAGGCGGGTGTGAGCCAGTTCCACAGCCGCATAACGAAGAAAGTAAAGACGGCCAGGAACAATATTGCGAAGAAGGCAAACTTCAAGATTCGTAAAACCCAGTTTCTTTTCATGGTTGAGTCCTATCGTTTCGAAATTCGTCGTAGATGGCTTGCAACCGCTCGCGGAGATGCAGCACAGCATAGTGTTTGCGCGAGAGCAGCGTATTCACACTGGCTCCGGTTTGTGCCGACAGTTCCTTGAAGCTGTATCCCATCAGCTCGTGAGCGACGAATACTTCCCGCTGTTCCGCGGGTAATTCATCGAGCGCTTCGTCGAGCTCTTCCAGCAGCACGCTGCGGGCGTAGGCAGCATCGGGACCAGCGTCAGGCGAGGGAAGAAGTTCTTCGAGTAGGAGTTCTTCGCCATCGTCCGCGACCTTTGCCGGTTCGGTGCGTAACGCCTCCCGGCTCCGCGTGCGAAATCGATCCGTGATCCGGTTACGGGCTACGCGAAACAACCAGGCCGTGACTTGCTCGACTGGTTTCATCATCCGGTAGGCTTCGACAAGTTCGTAGAAGACGTCCTGGAGGATATCTTCGGCGTCGCCGGGATCGGCCACCTGCCTCCGAATGAAACTGCGGAGACGGGGCTGCTCGCGCGAGACCGCTTCGGAGATGCGTTGGTCCTGCTCCACCATCGGCCACCGGCTTTTCAGAGCCTCGTCCATCTATTGGTATAGACGAATGAGCGAGGGAAATATTTTAGTGGAATGATGGCAAGTTTCTTGCGCTCAGGATGGGAAAAGTTAAAGCTTTCAAAAGGCCGCACTTAAGTGCGGAAACGCAAGCATGGGGCAGAAAAAATGCACCACGACTACGAAAAGCAAATGGATACTGCTAAGTCAACGACTACCGCCGTTAGAAACGAGGGAACGCGCTATAATTTTTGTCAGTCTATGCAGAATCCGCGGTATGCGCTGGTGGCGTATGTAAAAGGTCCGGTGGGAGAGTTCGTGGAGAGCCTCCGGCGGGAGCTGCATCCTGATTTGCCGCATTTTGCGGCGCATCTGACGCTGTTGCCGCCGCGACCGCTGCAGGGGACGGAAAATGCGGCGTTGCAGGTTCTAGCAGCGATCTGTGGACGGACAGAACCTTTTGAGGTGACGCTGGGCGGGATGGACAGTTTTGCCCCGACCACTCCGACGGTGTATATCCGGGTGGCCTATGGGGCGATGCAGATGTGCGAACTGCACGAGCAGCTCAACACGCAGGCGTTGGAGTTTGTAGAAGAGTGGGCTTATATTCCACATTTGACGATTGCCAAGATGCCCAGCGAAGCGGCGGCGGAGCAGGCCTTGCGGATTGCCGGGGAGCGCTGGGAGGAATATGCGGGCGGCCGGCGCGTCCTGCTGGAGCGGTTGACTTTTGTGCGGGAGGAATCGCCGAATTGCTGGGTTGACTTGGCTCCGGTTCCGCTAGGGGGCAGGTTAGTTTCGCCGTAGGGCGGGGGCTAAGGCCCCGACAAACTTTGAGCGCTTACACGGCGCTGAAACGCCGCTCTTCCACGGTGCTGGGAGTCTTCTTCTTGAGTGCCGACGTGCCGTTCGTCCACGGTGCTGCCGGAGTTCTACCTGGGGCCCGGAAGTATCCTTACAGTTTACTTGGTTCCGCAGGCTGGCTTCCGCAGTCCAATTGAGTTACTTCCATTAGTTACTATCTGTTACGTTACCCCTGACCGGTTGGAATGGCCCCTGGTACATTTCCCTCCCGTGCATTGCGGAGACGTGGGGTGGGCTGTAAACAAAAGAGAGGGGAAGTGCGATATCCGCGCGGGCAGCCGCTTCGGGCGCGGGTTTCAGAACACCCAGGGGGACAGAGAATGCAGATTGGGGTCTACGGTTCAGGGTTTCTAGGAACGGTGATTTCGGCCTGTCTGGCAGACTTTGGCACTCCAGTTTCCTGCTGTCATCCCGACCGGACGCGCATGGTCGAGATGGCGCAGGGGAACATTCCATTTTTTGAAAAGAATCTGAAAGAGATTATCCGGCGGAATGTGCGGGCGGGGCGACTGGCATACTCGACCGACATTGAATCTTTTGCGCGCAAGGCGCAGGTAATCTTTCTGGCCGAAGATGGGGCTGAGAATCTGACCGATGTGGTGATGCGGATTGCGCGGCTGGCGCCGAAGCCTCCGATTCTGACTGTGGTGACCCCGGTAGCGGTCGGCACAGCCACGGCCCTCGAGAAAAGTTTGAAGGATGCGGGGCTGCAGGCGACGATCGTATCGCAACCGATGTTTTTCACCGATGGTTGTGCGGTGGAGGATTTCAACTGGCCGGACCGGCTGATTCTGGGGTCGACGTCGAATGAAGCGGTGCATGTGCTGAAGCAGATTTTCCATCCGCTGGTGATGCGCGGAGTGCCGGTGATTGTAACCAACCAGGCAACGGCGGAGTTGGTGCGGGAATCCGCGACGGCGTTTGTGGCGACGAAGATTTCTTTCATCAACGAAGTCGCGGCGTTGTGCGAGCGTGTGGGCGCGGACGCGGTGAACCTGGCGCTGGCTTTGGGGCTGGATAAGAAGATTGCTCCGCGATGTTTGCAACCGGGGGCGGGAATGGGCGGCGTGTTTGCCGAGTCCGATATGGATTCATTGGCGCAGTTGGCGCAGGCGAACGGCGTTCCGCTGAAAGTTTTGAGCGCGGCGCGCGACGTCAACCACAACCTTGCGGACCGGCTGGTCGACAAGATTGCGGCGGCTTTGAATTCGGTAGAGAACAAGGATGTGGGAATTTTGGGATTGGCGTTCAAGCCGAATACGAATTCGGTGGCGGGATCTTCAGCGATCCGATTGGCGGAGACGCTGGTGTCGAAAGGCGCGCGGGTGCGGGCCTACGATCCAGTTGCGCTCACCGATGCGAAGCTAAGGCTGAACGGGTCGGTGCGTTATTGCGATTCGGCTTATGCAGCGGCGGAAGGTATGGATGCATTGGTAGTGGGCACGGGCTGGCCGGAATTTCGCGCGCTGGATTTCGAGCGCATCAAGCATCTGCTGAAGAAGCCCATTATCGTAGATACAAAAAATCTGCTGGATTCGGTGCGGCTGCGCGCCATGGGATTTGAGTATGTAGGTGTGGGGCGCGGGTGAGCCTGGCTGGTGAGGAAGTTGGCGGACCAGCGACACCATCTAGGTGCCTGACTTTGTATTCGCGCTTTGGTTTTTTCCTTTCGGGCGTTCTCGATAGTTTTTCATTCAGCTTATTCTGTTTGCCCTTTTCTGCGGTGATTCACATGTTGAGTTCGGTGTGTTTTAGTTTTCTCGGCGACGAGTGAGCGGCGCGAGCGCGTGAGCCGTGCTTAGCTGCGAATCAACGGTCCCTACGGGACGGGGTTATAGGAGAAGCGATCTTACCCGGCGTTGAAACGCCGGGCTATTGTCGAACGTCCTACGGACGATTTTCTTTTTCGGCGCGTCGGCACGTTGGTGCGTTGGTGCGTCGGTGCGTCGGTAGGCCAGCGGAGTTGGAATACATTGGGTGAGGCGCGGTTGTATAATCAGCGTGGCGGTGGGAATAGCTCAACTGGCAGAGCACCGGACTGTGGCTCCGACGGTTGCGGGTTCGATTCCCGTTTCCCACCCCAGAATTTTCCGCCCAGAGAAGTCCCTACTATCCGCAGATCTATCTGACGGGATGCCTTTAATTCTTCCTCTAAAATTGTTCGGAGTTTGGCCCGTCCCTTCATTCCTGTTTCGGGAATAGATTCCGCACTATAGGCCCGGATTCGTTGATTCTCGCGTTTCTGCAGACTAAAATTCGCACGTCTTCTCGAATGCGGTCTCCATTGTCTTAGCATTTCCGGTGCGAGTTGCAATGGATTTACGGTCCCGCGGTTGAGAACTCTCGTTCCATCTGGAGGCCTATGAAAACTTCATCCGGCAAGGGCAAGAAAGGCAGGGCAATGATTCCGGCGGCGGCGAAGGATGGCCCGCAGTTGATGCCAGACTTATTCCCCATTGTTGGGATTGGAGCATCCGCAGGCGGGCTGGAGGCATTTTCTGAATTGCTGCACAACCTGCCGGAGAAAACCGGAATGGCATTCGTGCTGGTGCAGCATCTCGATCCTAAACATGAAAGTGCGCTTCCCGAAATTTTGGGGCGGACTACCAAGCTTCCAGTGGAAGAAGTAACGGATGGGACAGTGGTGCAGCCGAACCATGTTTATGTGATTCCGGCCAATACCAGCATGATGATCGACGATGGAGCGCTGCAGTTGAGGGCGCGGACGACAGTGCGGGGCCAGCACATGCCGATCGACAATTTTTTTCGCTCGCTGGCGGAAAAGGTTGGACAGCGGGCAATCGGGGTGGTGTTGTCGGGCACAGCTTCCGACGGCACCGAGGGATGCCGAGCGATCAAGGCAGCGGGCGGTCTGACTTTTGCGCAGGATGAAGAGTCTGCGAAATATGACAGCATGCCGCGCAGCGCGGTGCACGCCGGGTGTATCGACTTCATCCTTACGCCGAAGGACATTGCGCGGGAGTTGGGTGGAATTGGGCAGCACCCTTACGTGACGCACGTGCTATCGCGTCCCAAGGATGAATTTCGCGGGATGGAAGGAGGCGAAGTGGACGCACTGTTCGGCTTACTACGTGAATCGACCGGAGTGGATTTTACCAACTATAAACACAGCACACTGCAGCGCCGGATCCGGCGGCGCATGGACCTGCACAAGATTCCAAATCTGAAGGACTACCTGCTTTACATCGCGAAAAAGCCGGAGGAAGTGGACGAGCTGTATCGCGATTTATTGATTAACGTGACGGGATTTTTCCGCGAGCCGGAATCGTTTCTGGCGTTGCGCAAGCATGTTTATCCCGGGCTGTTTGAGGGGCGCAAGCCGGAGTCGCCGGTGCGGGTGTGGGTGGCTGGGTGTTCCACGGGCGAAGAGGCTTATTCAATTGCGATCACCTTGCTCGAATACTTGTGGACGCACACTCGGAACATTTCGCAGGCGGCGACGGCGATTCAGATTTTCGCCACTGACATCAGCGAAACTTCGCTGGATCGAGCCCGTAGCGGTCTGTATTCGAAGGCCGCGGTGGCAAATATTTCAGCGGAACGGCTGAAGAGATTTTTCGTGCCGCAGGATGGTGGTTTTCAGGTGAACAAGTCGATCCGGGATATGTGTATTTTTGCCCGGCAGAATCTGGTGAAGGATCCGCCGTTTTCGAATTTGGATCTGGTGAGCTGCCGCAATCTGCTGATTTATCTAGGGCCACTTTTGCAGAGGAGGGTTATCCCAACTTTGCATTATGCATTGAAACCCAATGGCTATTTGATGTTGGGGGATGCGGAAAGTCTGGCGGGATTTGGCGATCACTTTTCGCTGGTCGACAAGAAAGACAAAATCTACCAGAAGCGAAAGACTACAGCGCGAATGGCAACCTACTTCGCTACCACGGATTATTCGCCGCGCCGGGAGGAAGATGCAAAGACCGGGCTGCACTTTCCGGCTCCTTTTACGGTAGAAAACGAAGTCGAGCAATTGCTGATTAATCGATATGTGCCGGCCAGCGTGGTGGTCAACGATCAATTAGAAATTGTGCAATTTCAGGGCAAGACTGGGACTTATCTGGAGCCGGCCGCGGGGCAGCCATCGTTCAGTTTATCGAAGATGGCGCGCGAAGGGCTGGTAGTGGATTTGCGCGCGGCTTTGAGCGAGGCAAAGAAAAGTAACCAGATGGTGTGCAAACAGGGGGTAAAGTTTCATTCGGAGGGAAAGACGAAGGAAGTAGATCTGGAAGTGCTTCCGCTGCGAGCGCAGGGAGCGCAGGAACGCTATTACGTAGTTGTGTTCCAGGAGCCGGCTGCGGCACCGGCCAAATCGGCGGGAGAAACTGTCGGCGGCAAAACCAGCAAAGCGGATACTGTGACCGCCGAAAGCCAGAACTTGAAACGCGAGATTACACAGTTGCGAGGGCAATTGTCGTCGCTGATTGAGGATCATGAAACCACGCTGGAAGAATTTAAATCGATGAACGAGGAAGTGCTCTCCGCGAACGAGGAGTTGCAGAGCACAAATGAAGAACTGGAAACGGCGAAGGAGGAGTTGCAATCGACCAACGAAGAGCTGATGACGTTGAATGAGGAGATGCAGAACCGGAATGCGGAGTTGAGTTCGGTGAACAGCGATCTGCTCAACCTGCTGGACACGGTAAATCTTCCGGTGGTGATGGTGAGTCTGGATCTGCGGATTCGGCGGTTTACGCCGCCATCCCAGAAGCTGCTCAACCTGCAGCCCAGCGATATCGGGCGGAGGCTGGGCGAAATCCGAACCAATCTTGAGTTCCAGGATTTGGAGACGCTGGTACAGGAAACCATTCAAAGCGCGAGTCCGCAAGAACGCGATGTTCGGGAGAAGAGCGGCGCGTGGTATGGTTTGCGAATCCGCCCGTACAAAACATGGGACAACAAGATCACCGGGGCGGTGATCAGTTTGCAGGATATCGATACGCTCAAGCGGACGCTGGACAGGACGCGTGAGTACGCAGACGGGCTGGTGGAAAATTCGCAGGGATGCATTCTGCTGCTGGACGACAAGTTGCGGGTCACGGCAGGGAATCGAGCTTTTTACCGGACGTTTGAGGTGACGGCGCCGGAGACGGAGGGCAGCTCGATCTACGAACTGGGCAATGGACAGTGGAATGTGAATGGATTGCGGCGGGTGCTGGAGGACATCATCCCGAAGAACGCGCAAGTGAGCGATTACGAATTAAGGCATGATTTTCCCAAGCTCGGTCCGCGGACTATGGTGCTGAACGCGCGGCGGGTTGAGCTTCGACCCGGGCATCCTTCGATTTTGCTGGCTATCGAAGATGTCAGCCGGAGGAGTGAGCAGGGAGTTGCCTGAGGCTGAGGATTTGTGTGTGCAGGGAAGTCTGGTCGAGCATTGAATTTGCACTTCCTCATTTGCGCTTTTGCATTTGCGCTTCTTGCGGAACCGTGAAAGAGTGGGTCACGGCAGACTGGATAGGAGCAGAAAATGGCCAGCCTTCAGGCGCTCTGCAGTATTTGCGAAAAGAAAGTAACGGCATTCACCCTCCTGGGCGACAACGATCTTGAGCCGCTTTTAGACCGCAACGAGGAGATTATCGTGCGGCATGTGTTTGGAGATGACTCCGGAAAGCAGCTCGATCATCGGTGGAGTCTGGTGGGCAAAGAGAAAGAGGATCTGACAAAACTCATTCGGTTGATGGCACAGGAAAAGAAACGACACGGGCATCGGGCTTAGGATGCCGGGGTGCGAATGATGTTTCGGCAGACAAAACCTGAAGAATCCAAAGTGCGAAAGCTTGTGGCACAGTTCTTGTGGCGGCGTTAGAATTCAATAACTCAGTAGGAAGAATGAGACGGATTTTCAATCCATTTCGCAAGTCTTCATCTCGAGATCTCGCGTCTCGAGACCCGCTGTTTCGAGACTCCTCGTTTCGATATTCTCCATTTCGGCCCGCTCTAGGGAGTTTGGGTCCGCTCGAGCAACGGATGCTCGAAGCGTTGTGGGCGCGAGGCAGCGCCACGGTACGGGAGTTGGTGGATGGCAGATGTGAGGACCTTGCCTACACCACGGTGATGACCACGCTGGACCGTCTGTTCAAGAAGGGTGTGCTTACGCGATCAGAGGAAGGCAGGGCGTTCCGCTACGCGGCACGGTTTAGCCGCGAGGAATTTCGCCAGGAAGCGGCGGGGCACGCGTTCCGGCAACTGCTGGATGCCAGTCCAGGTTCGTCGTTGCCGCTGTCGTTTCTGGTGGAAATTCTGGGAGAGCGGGATGCGCAGTTGCTCGACGACTTGCGAAAGCTGGTGGAACGCAAGCGCCGGGAGCTGAGTCAACGCGAGGCCGCGCATAGCGAATCGCGCCCCGACAAAGCTGGGCGAAGGGAGACAGAGTAATGTTTGCGGTGCGCGGAATTGCGGTCACCTTTTCGATTTTCTTCATTTTTTATAGTGTGCTTACCCTGGGGGTTGGCTTGGTGTGGCGAAGAGTATGGGATTACTGCCGGCTGGGTTCGGCAAGAAGCTGCGCCGATGCGCTTTTCGTCTTGCGCGTGATTCCGTGGGGCGTGTCGGCAGTAGTGACTCTCGCGTTTGCCGCGCCCTCGTTTCTGTTGCTCGAACCGCGCGCGGTGCGGGAATCGATGAGTCCCGTGCTGGTGGTGTTATGCGTCTGCGGAATGGGTGTGATTCTGGCGGGAATGTGGAGCGCTGCGACGGCTTTGCTGCGGGCTGCGAAAACGGTAGCACGTTGGTCGAATGGAGCGCGCGTGATCGGGCGCAGCGATGCGGATTCCCCGCAGCCAGTGTTGCTGCTGCGGACTGCGGGAGATGCTCCGCCGTTGACTGCGGCGGGTATTCTGCGGCCGAGCGTGTGGTTATCGGATGCGGCGGAGTTTGTGCTTACGGAGCGGGAATTGCGATGTGCCTTGCGGCATGAAGTGGTGCATGTGCGCCGGCGGGATAATCTGAGGAAATTGCTTTTGAGAGTGGTGGCGTCTCCGGGGATGACGGAACTGGAGAGTGCGTGGCGCGAGGCAACAGAAATGGCAGCTGACGATGCGGCGGTATCGAATGCATCCGAGGCGCTGGATCTGGCTGCGGCGGTGATTAAGCTTTCTCGGTTGGCTCCGCTGGCAGCGGCGGGCGAGCTGACTACGGCTTTGGTTCACAGCCCGGCGGAGTCAGTGAACGCGCGCGTGGAGCGCCTGATTGCGTGGACTGAGCCGCGGAGTTTCGCTGCAGGACATTCGCTTCGATATTCCTTATGCGCCGCGGCGGCGGTTGTGGCTACTCTGGCCGTGACTTATAGCACGTTGCTGGTGCGAGTGCATGCAGCGACGGAGTGGCTGGTGCGGTAAAAGTCTAATTGCATCCGAGGCACTCCGAACGAGAAAGTTTCTTTCGTACGTCCCCTCTACTCATCGATCCGTTGGACAACCGATAAAATCTTCCACTGTCCGTCCAATTTTGAAAGTGTCATGTAGTCCATCCAGTGTGGAGTGACGAGTTTAGCGGACGCGATGTCTCCGGAAATATCCAGGACGCTAATCTGTTCCGTGCGCTCCGGCGGGGGAATATCAGAATCGCCCTGCAAGCGCACCTCATGCAGCATCTGAGCGCCGGTTTCTTCCCGCATGGGAATGTCACCGTGAATCATATGTTTCAGGTAATGCGGATGGAGGCTATGCTCCAGGCGGGCGGCGTCGCCCGTGTAGTAGCCCTCGATGTTGTTCCGCACGGTTGCGGTTATGGCGGAAGAGTCGTTGGTGGTAGCAGGTTTGGTTTGAGCGTTTGTCGAATTGTGGAAAAGCAGAAAGCATACGGTGAAAGCGAGTACGAGGCGTTTCATGGTGGAGCATCTCCGTGAGATTGGAACGGTTCGGGCAGTTGGATTGTGGCATTGCGGATGGGTGAGCACAACTACACCGCAGTTCATGTCTTGCACCTAAACCTGCCGCCAAGTTTTCTTGATTCGTCCGATTTCAGAAAACTACGCGCACGCCCAACTGGGCGGCGAATGGGATTCCTACGGTTGTGCCGGGACCGAAGAAATCGCCTAAGGCGCCGCCGGAAACGCGAAGCTGGTTGATGCTGGTGATGGGCTGCGTGGAGGTGCAGGCCGCGTTGGTGCAGATATCGGTGATGTTGCCAAGTTGTGCCTGCGCCGACGGGACGGGGAGCAGAGCGATGTTAGTGACGTAGTTCGCGCCGGGATTATTGCGGTTGAATAGATTGAAGAATTCGGCGAACGGCAGAATCTGCCAGCGCTCGCCGATTTTGAACGGACGTGTAACGCGCAGGTCGGCTTGAATGTAAGGCGTGCCGCGAACTTCGTCGAGGCTTTCGGGAACTCCGTTCACGGAAATCCGACCGGTGCTGGTAGCGTTGGTGATGGTGAAGGGGCGCGCGCTTTCAGCCTGGGTGATGGTGGTCAACTCGAATCCGCCGGGAACATGAAGAGTTCCGGCGAGAACAAAGCGATGGGTGACGTCCTCGCCGGAGGGCCCATAATCTCCGGGCCCAAATGGGTTCAACGGATTGCAGACGCCGTTCACGTAGTCAAATAGCTCGCCGAGAAGGCATCCCCAGGTTTTTGCTTTGGATAGCGTGTAGTTAGCCGTCAAGCTAAAACGGCGAGCTACGTTGCCTTGTAAGTGCAGCATAAGTGAGTTATAGCTCGACCGATTGTCCGACTTGAAGAGATTGAGATCCGGAACTACGCTGGCTTGGTCACTCGAGTAGTTAGGGTCGGATACGGGGATAAGTGGCGTGAAGAGATTGGTGCCGCCGGTGAAGCTGTAGGCGCGATAACCGTGATTGCCCTGTTCGTGAGTGTAGTCAGCAGCCAAGGTCCAACGCTGATTGAAGGCGTGCTGGACGCCGCCGGTGGTGTGGATGGCATAGGGAGTGCGGTAGCGGCCGTCGATCAAGTTGCCGGTTCCGCCCGCAGCATCGCCCGCGATACA
Organism: Candidatus Sulfotelmatobacter sp.; assembly: GCA_049693675.1. Lineage (GTDB taxonomy): Bacteria > Acidobacteriota > Terriglobia > Terriglobales > Acidobacteriaceae > Sulfotelmatobacter. The sequence continues at coordinate 22,533 of JBAVQD010000039.1, forward strand.
AGCGGGTCCGATAGTGGAGGGGGGATTACTGCCGACGAAGCTGCACGGTCCCGTTGCGGCATTGGTTGAGTTGACGCCCTGAAACGCAGTGGCCCATCCGTTTTGCGCGAGGTCGTTATAGAACATCCCGAAACCCGCGCGGATTACGGTTTTGCCGCTTTCAGTGGGTGAATATGCGAGGCCGAGGCGCGGGCCGAATTGGGCGTGATCGTCGTGTGGGACGCTCACGGGAATCTGCAGTGCTTGTAGCGTTACGTACGCAGGATTTTCCGCATGACTCCGGCCTGACGCGGTAAAGAGACCAAACGTTGTCTGGTAACGCAGGCCGTAATTCACGGTGAGATGTGGAGTGACACGCCAGGAATCTTCGGCGTAGAGCGCGAGGCGCTGCACGTCTTGGGAGAAGCTGCCGTCGTGAGCGGGAGTGGTGGAAGCGCCTGCAGCCAGGTCATAGAGAAACACCGAGGGCGACTGACTTACGTAATAGGTTGGATCTTGTGGGAACGAATACAGGGTTTCGGCATTGCCCGGAAATGCGCCGCTGAGCACGGGTTCGTGAATGAAGTTGACGCCGAATTTGATAGCGTGGTCGCCAGTGGCGTGGCTTACGTCGTAGCGAAGCTGATATTTTTCCTGATTGCGCAGATCGGGGAAAAGCGTGATCGGCGTGGCGAACTGATTGTCACCAAAAGTTTCGAATCCGGAAATGGTTTGCGACGTGGAGCTGAAGGGGAATGCGAGCGCGTAGCCCAGAGTAGAATTGCGCGCTTGGGTGAGGTGCAATTCACTGACATCGAATACGAATGCACCCAGCCACATGGGATTGAATGTGTAAGTGTTGCTGATGACCGCGTTCCAATAGTTGTTGTGGGTGGTCAGGCCGGTGGACGGAAGAGTGGCCTGCTGCACCAGAGCGTTGTGAGTGAGGTAGTTGTCTTCAGAGGTGCGCAGAAACCATTGCGACTTCGGAGACTGCGACCAGTCGAAGCGTACATCGCCAATGTAATCGCGAAAAGGAATCGGAACGTTCTGCGGGACGGTGATTGAGGAAACGCCGGGAATCAGGCC
>JBAVQD010000040.1:0-9354 GCA_049693675.1 Candidatus Sulfotelmatobacter sp.
ATCGCCGAAATTGCTTCGGGCACCGGCATCTGGACGCGCATGCTGCTCAACAATGGCAATCGGGTTTTCGGTGTCGAACCCAATGCCGAGATGCGAAACGCCGGAGAACGCCTGCTCGCGTCGTTCCCGAACTTCACCAGTATTTCCGGGACCGCCGAAGCAACAACTCTTGCCGATCACAGCGTCGACTTCATTACTGCGGCGCAAGCCGCTCACTGGTTCGACCGCTCGCGTGCAAGACGTGAATTCGTTCGCATCCTGAGACCCGGAGGCTGGCTGGTTCTTCTGTGGAATGAGCGGCTCACCGATTCCACCGACTTTCTCCGCAAATACGAACAGCTACTATTGACCTACGGCACCGACTACAAAGAAGTTCGTCACGAACGCACCACCGAATCCGTAAACGAATTCTTTGACCCCGCTCCTTATCGCGAGCGAGCTTTCGACATGCGCCAGGAATTCGACTATGCCGGCGTTGAAGGCCGTCTACTATCGTCCTCCTATGCGCCCGGACCAGATCATCCACAACACGCTCCCATGCTGCACGAATTGCAAAGAATCTTTGCCACCTGCGCCATCACCGGCCGGGTTATGTTCGAATACAAAACACGCCTATATTTCGGACATCTGTGTTGAACCGGTTACTTCGTGTACCTTCGTGACCTTCGTGGTGAATGCATTCGTAAACATCTGAAAAACATTGAAGACAAGTACAAGAGGCTCGCATCGAGGTTAAGTAAGTGTCCGAAGATAAATCCTTCCACATGACGCCCGATGAATTCCGCCGCTGCGGCCACGCCGTAATCGATTGGATCGCAGACTATCAATCTCACGTCGAGTCATTTCCCGTGCTGTCTCAAGTCAAGCCGGGACAAATCCGCGCATCCCTGCCGGCGAAACCTCCCGCGCAGGGCGAGCCGTTCGCGGCGATGCTCAAAGATGTCGACAATCTGATCCTCCCCGGCATCACTCATTGGCAGTCGCCGAATTTTTTCGCCTACTTTCCCAGCAACGCCTCCGGACCCGGAATTCTCGGCGACCTTCTCTCCTCCGGCCTGGGCGTGCAGGGCATGCTCTGGTCCACCAGTCCCGCCTGCACGGAACTTGAAACTCATATTCTCGACTGGCTCGTGGCCATGCTCGGATTGCCGGAGAGATTCCTTGCCTCGAATATGGGCGGCGGTGTGATTCAGGACACGGCATCGAGTGCTGCGCTCTGCGCACTGCTCGCCGCTCGCGAACGCGCCACCAACTACACCAGCAATCAAAAAGGATGCGACGGCCGCATCGTGGCTTACGTCTCCACCCAAACTCATTCTTCCTTGCAGAAGGCCGCAATGATCGCGGGGATCGGCGTTGACAATCTGCGCCAGATTGAGGTCGATGAAAACTTTGCTATGCGTCCTGACGTTCTCGCGCGCCAGATTGAAGTCGATAAGCGCGCCGGCCTCGTTCCCTGCTTCGTTTGCGCCACAGTCGGCACAACTTCTTCGAATGCCGTGGACCCGATCCCGCAGATAGCCGAAATCTGCCGCCAGCACAACCTCTGGCTTCACGTCGATGCCGCAATGTCAGGCACTGCGGCGCTCTGCCCGGAATTTCGCCATCTGCAAAACGGTGTGGAGTTTGCCGACAGTTACAATTTCAATCCCCACAAATGGATGTTCACCAACTTCGATTGCAACTGCTTCTGGGTTGCCGACCGCAAAGCTCTCATCCAGACACTCAGCATCTTGCCTGAATATCTGCGCAATCAAGCCACGGAATCGGGAGCAGTAATCGATTACCGCGACTGGCACATCCAACTCGGCCGCCGCTTCCGCTCGCTCAAGCTTTGGTTCGTAATCCGCCATTACGGCGTCGAGGGCCTGCAACACCACATTCGCCGCCACGTGGAACTGGCGCAGCAGTTCGCCGAATGGGTGCGCAATGACAATGACGAAGATTTCGAAATCGCGGCTCCCGCGCCGCTGAATCTGGTTTGTTTCCGCCACAAAGCCGGGGATGCCGCCAATCAGACCATCATGGATCGCCTCAACCGCAGCGGCGACCTCTTCCTCACCCACACCAAACTCAACGGAAAACTCACTCTGCGTCTCTGCGTCGGCCAGACCAACACGGAAGCAAAACACGTCGAACGCGCCTGGAAAAGAATTCGTGAGGAATCGCAAAAATTGAAATCTCACGCATGACGTTCCATCCGTAACTCTCCACTGGCCTCCACATCGGCTAAAGTAAAAGCATGCGAGAGATTCTCGGCCAGCGCCCGTTGCGCTTCGTCTTCGCCGCCAACGTGATCTCCATGTTGGGCAGTGGGATGAACTCGGCCGCGGTCGCCTGGTACATTCTCGAAGTCACGCATTCGGAAATGGCGCTCGGCACTTTCGCCGTCCTGCAAACTATTCCCGCCATGCTGATGCTTCCCTTCACCGGCGTGATTATTGATCGCGAAGATCGCCGCCGCCTCGTTATGTGGCTCGATGCCGTCCGCGCCGTGATCATCGTCACCGTATGCATCCTAGCGTTCCAGCACCGCGTGAAAATCTGGCAACTGTATTTGATGAATACCCTCGTCGCCGCGGGGTTCTGGATGTTCTGGCCGACCATCACCGCGCTCATTCAGGAACTCACTCCTGAAGGCCAGTTCGTGCAGTCGAACACTTTTCTTCTCGCGGGCGTGCAGGGAGGCTGGCTCATCGCTGGATCGCTCGTAGGCTTCATGTACAACCACATCGGCCTCGGCGGTGTGCTTTTGATCGACGTTTCCACCTACGTGGTTTCGTTCCTGTGCTATTTCGCTGTGCGTAAGGGACGTCACGTTGTGTTGCGGCCCGACGAATTACGAGCAGATATAATAGCCGCCGAAACTCAGTTTCAGCGCTTCTGGCGCGAGATGCGCGAAGGTCTTCATTTTCTTCGCGACCGCCGTCCCGTCATTCTTCTCGGCATCAGCTGGGCGTTGTTTCTCGGCGCGATGATCACCGGGGTCGTCGTCACGCCATCTCTAAGCGAGCGCATCTTCCATGCTGGCGCCGTTGGCTACGGATGGCTCAATGCCGGCTGGGGTACCGGCGCATTTCTCAGCGCTCTCTACGCTCCCGCAGTTATCGCCAGCCTCGGCGGACGCCGCTCCGTCGCTTTTTCCATGGCGATCATTGCCGCGTGCATCGTGTGCGCTCCAGTCTCGCGTTGGCTCGCCGCGGCGGTCTTGCTATACGGTGTAATGGGCTCCGCCCGCGGCGTCGGCGGCATCGCTATGAACACCAGCCTGATGGAATTGGTTCCGCAACATCTGATGGGACGCGTACAAAATTCCTTTTATTTTTTCGGGACCTTCCTGCAGCTAGTGCTGGCACTCGCGGTTGGCGCCGTCGCCCACAAGATCAGTTTGGTAGCGGCCTTTGCAATACTCGCATGTGTCTACGGGATGTCATTCGTGGCGGCCAGCTGGCCCGTAGAGACCGCCGTAGCGGAAGAGGTTGGCGCACCAGAATATTGATTCCGTGTGAACGATTTGATTTTCGATTGGCAATTTCCAATTTTCGATTTCCAATTGAAGTCGCTCCCGAAAGGTTTCCAATTGGAAATTGGCAGTCGGAAATCGAAAATCAAGTTCTCGCGGTCGCCGTGGTAAATGCCTCTTCTGGCTGATATCCTTTCCATTCCAAGGAGCACTCATGTCCTCAGACTTACAGGGCCGCAACGGAGTCGTCTTCGGAGTTGCCAACAAGCGTTCGATCGCCTGGTCCATCGCCCAGGGACTTCACACTGCCGGCATGAAACTCGCCATCACCTACCAGAACGAGCGCCTGGAGCAGGAAGCGAGAGACCTGATTCTGTCGCTCCCCGGCGCCGAAGCCTACATGTGCGACGTCAGCAAAGACGAAGAAATCGCCCGTCTGTTCGCCACACTCAAAGAACGCCACGGCAAGCTGCACACTCTGGTGCACTCCGTTGCCTACGCTCCCGCCGACGAACTCAAAGGAGACTTCATCAACACCACCCGCGAAGGTTTTCGCATCGCGATGGATGTAAGCGTGTACTCCCTGGTCGCGGTCGCCCGCGCCGCCGCGCCGCTCATGGAAGACGGCGGATCGATTCTCACCATGACCTACTACGCTTCCGAAAAAGTTGTGCCGCGTTATAACGTAATGGCGGTTGCGAAAGCAGGACTGGAATGCTCGGTGCGCTATCTCGCCTACGAATTAGGCAGAAAGAAAATCCGCGTCAACGCTATCTCCGCCGGTCCCATCAAGACTCTCGCCGCCCGCGGCATCGCCGGCTTCGGCGACATGCTCAAAGGCCACGAAGAACGCGCCCCGCTAGGCCGCCGTGTGGAAGTCGAGGAAGTCGGTTCTACCGGAGTATTCCTTGCGTCGGATGCCAGCAGCGGCATCACGGGAGAAGTGATTTACGTCGACTGCGGCTACAACATCATGGGATTCTAAGCGGGTCAGTCCCAGATACCAAAAGGGTTACCCTGTGTCCTCCGTGTCCCCCGTGGTTGAAGACGTTGACAGTCCCGACGAAAAGCCCTGTGTCATAATCAAACTAGTGAAATCGAATCGCCTAGCCCTAATCTTCTTCGCCGCCGCAATCCTCTTCTCGATGGTGCGCGAATGGAGCGCGCCGTCCTCATGTCCCCGCACAGCCGTCGTTGCAGGAGTTCCGTTCGCCCGCTAGCTGACGATCCTGATCCGCCGCTGGTTCTCCCCGTCGCGCTCCAGCGAGATCTCGATACCTCGCTCGCGAACGAAGCGCGGAAATTTGTCGCCCCACTCAATCAGCAAAACGCTTCTGTCGGAGCGCAGGTCATCGAGCCCCAACGTCTCTAACTCACGCACCGTATCCACGCGGTAAAGGTCAATATGAAATAAATCGGCGAGCGGTCCACGATATTCGTGAATCAAAGTAAAGGTAGGGCTGGTAACGTTTTCTGCCTGAGCTGCTTCGAACCCTTCCGCGATTCCCTTGACCAGCGTGGTTTTCCCCGCACCCAGATCGCCGCGCAGCAGCACGAGTTTCGGCGGCGCCAGCAATTCAGCCAGCGTACGCCCGAATGCAATCGTCTCCTCCGCCGACTGAGTGGTAATCTCCCGCGTCATCCCTCGCATCCGTTCGCAGCCATTCTCAGCATGACCACGAACAGTATAGCGAGAGCTTTGCGCTCAGCATCGGAGAAGAAGAGTGAGTTGTCCGCGCCGACTAAATCGTCGTCTTAGGAACCACAAACACCGACGACTTTAATCCCAGCAGACTGCGGTCCGCCACGTGATCGACCGAGGTGCGTAGGCGCCGATGATCGTCATCCTCAAACGCGACGAAACGAAAAGGTTGGAGCACGCCAGTATTTGTCTTTCGCATGGGAGCGAGAACTTCAGCCATGCCGTGCACCGGGCCCGATTGCGTCTGAAACGCGAGTTCGACGAACGAACCGGTTCCCAAAGCATGCGGCAATTGCAACAGTCCACCAGTCACGGAAATGGATTTTAGTTTGGCTTTTGTGCGCCGGCCATCTTCTAAACGAATCGCCGCCAGGACAGCATCGCCTAACTGAATTCGGGCCGCGCGCCTCGAAGGGTGCGGTTGGGGGAAGTGGGTCATAGTGAAACCACTATGTCATGCCATTCGTACAGGTAACAGGTTACGGAAGCGAATGGCCGGATTCCCGTGCTGCTAGCCTGTCTCCGCCGCCTCCAAGTAACTTTCCCGACAGCACTTACGGCTTTGTTTACTGTTGATACAATGTCCCGTCGGCCCGGGGATGATTTTCTTGTGCGACCACGATTGTCGATTTTGTGCCCACGGAGTGCTTGCATGCGTCATTTTTTGTCCTTCGCCAGTTTTGCATTGATTCTCTTACTCGGACTTCCACATCTGCAAAGCCAGAACATGGACGCGCAAAATCGGCCTCCTCTGCGTGTCGGCATCGTCGGGTTAGTCCACGGCCATGTCCAAGGATTTTTCGAGCATTCGCTCCACGATCCCACGATCGAAATCGTTGGCGTCGCCGAACCTGACCAATCGCTGTTTACTCGGTATTCGAAGCAGTTCGGCCTCGACGGGAAATTGCTCTTTCCGAGCTTGGAAGAAATGCTCGACCGCACGCATCCCCAAGCGGTGCTCGTTTACACCGATACTTATGATCATCGCCGCGTCGTGGAAATCTGTGCCCGGCACGGCGTTCACGTCATGATGGAAAAGCCCTTGGCCGTTAGCCTCGAGGATGCACTGGCCATCAAGAAAGCCGCCGATGCTGGAAAGATTCATGTCCTCGTAAACTATGAGACAACGTGGTACCGCAGTAATCACGCCGCTTACGACCTCGTCCACGAAAAGGCAATTGGTGACATCCGCAAAGTGGTGGTTCACGACGGTCACAGCGGTCCCAAGGAAATTGGCGTCGGCCCAGAATTTCTAGCCTGGCTCACCGATCCCAAACTCAACGGCGGAGGCGCACTCTTCGATTTCGGTTGTTACGGCGCCGATCTCATGACATGGCTGATGGATGGCGAACGCCCTGAAACCGTGACCGCCGTCACCCAGCACATCAAACCAGAAATTTATCCGCGTGTCGACGACGAGGCCACCGTCATTCTCACGTATCCCAAAGCGCAAGCCATCATACAAGCTTCCTGGAACTGGCCGTTCGATCGCAAAGACATGGAAGTGTACGGGCAGACTGGATACGTAGTCACCGTGAAGCATGATGACATTCGCGTGCGGCGCGCTGGCGGCCAGGAAGAGCAGATCGCAGCCAAAACAATTCCTGCTCCTTACGACAGTTCCCTGTCGCTTTTAAGAGCCGTGGTGATCGACGGAACGAAGCCCGATGGATTATCTTCGCTTGAAACCAATATCATAGTAACCGAGATCCTGGACGCAGCGCGGCGTTCGGCAGCTTCCGGAAAAACAATTCGCTTACCCGCTTCCAGATGACATAAGATTGCACGCGCGATTATTCGCCCCAGCACACCAGCTTTTGCTCTGCGGCTTTCTGCGTCCGCCGGAAAGCCTTCGGCAGTCCCCGCAGAAGATCAGTCGCCACCAGCGAATGTTCACCCACGCTCTGGCGCATCACATCTCCCGCCAACCCGTGCAGATGCACCGCAGCCATCGCAGCGGCGAACGCACCTTTCGGATTCTGCGCGATCATGCCCGCGACCATTCCGGTCAGAATGTCTCCCGTGCCGCCGGTAGACATCCCCGGATTGCCCGTGGTGTTCACCCAGGCCTCGCCATCTGGCCGCACAACGAGGGTGCGATGGCCTTTGAGTACGACAATCAATTCGTGTTCGCGTGCAAATTTTCTTGCCACACCCAACCGGTCTTTTTGCACGTCGGGAATGCTCATTCTCGCCAGCCGCGCCATCTCTCCCGGGTGCGGTGTAATCACCAGCGTCCGGCCGTTGCCATTTAATTCCGCTGTTCGACCATCGAATGCATTCAGGCCGTCCGCGTCCACGACCATGGCGACTCGGAGGTCCGCCACCAGCTCTCTCACCATTTCTGAAGTCTGCGGATTTCCTGATATTCCGGGACCAATCGCAACTACAGTTTTCCCTTTCGCTAACTCATCAATTCGTTCCCGCGCGCTCATCGAAATCGTTCCCGCGTCCGTTTCGGCCAAAGGCTCGGTCATCAACTCGGGATGAAATCCTGCCACCGTTCCCAGCACTGAGTTTGCCGTCGCCACCGTCGAAAGCCCAGCACCGGCGCGCAGTGCGGCGATTCCCGCCATCGCGGCCGCTCCCGCTTTTCCGCGCGATCCTCCGACCACCAGCACATGCCCATAGTTTCCCTTATTCGACTCGGCCCGTCGTGGCCCAATCAATCCCGCTATATCGCGCGCCGTAATTACATTCAGTTGCAGCGAAGAAACGATAGCCTCTTCAGGAGATCCTATTCCCGCCACGTAAGTCGTACCCAGCGTCAACGATCCAAATACGTGTGCGGCCCGCGGCGCGGTAAATGTCACGATCGCGTCGGCGCGTGCAATCGTCCCAGTCTGTGGCCCCATCGCGTCTGCATCTGCGCCAGAAGGAATATCCACGGCAATTACCGGAACCTTGCTTGCGTTCATGATCGCGATCGCTTCGGCATACAGCCCGCTCACCGGTGGCTTGAAACCCGTGCCCAGAACGGCATCGAGATACAAATCAGGCTGAAGCAAAAGCTGTACCCGTTCACTTCTCAATTCATCGATGGAATGCACAGCGATCGGTGGGACCGGTAACTTGCCGTACATGACTGCAGCGTCTCCTCGCAGATCGGCTGGGTCCGCCAACAAGATCACCTCGACCTTTTCCCCCCGTTCACGCAGCAGTCGCGCCGCGACAAAACCGTCGCCACCGTTATTTCCTTTGCCACAGAAAACTACGATTCGTACGGCAGAACCATAATGCGAGAGGACATACTCTGCTACGGCCGCGCCCGCATTCTCCATCAGCGTGAGCGAAGGTACGCCAAAGCGCTCGCTAGTAGAGCGATCAATGGCCCGCATTTCTTCTGCGCTAACAATTTTCATTGTTGAATTACTTCGTTGAATTACTTCATTTCGTATCAGACATCTATTGACCGACTATAAAACAAAAAAGCCCTCCGCGCCGTGCGGAGAGCCCTTAACCCTAAGACAAAAGCTCAGTCTAGGACACACTCTTCGAAACCGGCTCTGATCGCAGTGCCTGCTGCACCTTGCTGTGCTTGCGTCCGTAGCTGAAGTAAATAGCCAGTCCAATCACCAGCCAGACCACTAGCCGGATCTGCGTTGCTGGAGAAAGAAAAATAATGAGAGCCCCCGAAAAAAGAATCGAGAGAATGGGAACCAGCGGCACCAACGGCGTTTTGAACGGCCGGATTAGCTCCGGATGAGTCCGGCGCATCACCCACACTCCCGCACTTACCAACACGAAAGCTAGCAGCGTCCCCACGCTCGTCATCTCATCCAGAACATTGAGGGGAATCACCGTGGCCAGGATCGCAACGAAAATACCCACCACAATGGAACTGAGGTAAGGCGTGCGAAAGCGATGATGAATTTTTCCCGCCCAGGGCCAGAGTAACCCATCGCGCGACATCGAATAAAACACCCGCGATTGTCCCAGCAACATCACCAGCATCACCGTGGCCAGACCGCCGAGCGCTCCAATTTCCACCAAGAAGGTAGCCCATTGCTGCCCCGCCACGCGGATGCCCACGACCACGGGATCTGGAACGTTGAGTTGCTCATAGGGCACGAGGTGAGTGAGCAAGCCGGAAACCAAAATATAAAGCACCGTGCAAATCACCAGCGAGCCGAGAATGCCAAAGGGCATATCGCGCTTAGGATTCTTCGCCTCCTGCGCCGCCGTTGAG
>JBAVQD010000041.1:0-3799 GCA_049693675.1 Candidatus Sulfotelmatobacter sp.
GCACAGCCAATCGTCACGCCAAGAAGTTCTTGGTTGCGATTAGGGATGCGGCGAACAAATGCCTTCAAGAACACCGAAAGAAATCGGCTGTCATGAAGAGATTCCGAATCAAGATTGAAGGTGAAGGGTGAGCGGAGTCAAATTTTCTCCCGGCTCCGTCTACATCACACCGGGAGCAATGGAGCAGTTCACGGCCAGTGGCGATGACCCGCTGGCCTTTCTTATTCGTCATCTCGCCGGGGATTGGGGCCAAGTCAATGCGGAGGATTGGCGAGCTAACGAAGAGAGCCTTCTGCGGGGCGAGCGGCTACTCTCCGTTTACAGAATGTCGAACGGTGCGAAGTTCTGGATCATCACGGAGTGGGACCGCAGCGTGACGACATTTCTGCTACCCGAGGACTACTGACCCTGCTAGTGGTTGGGGCATTATTATGTGCGCAGCACCGAAGATTTCTCTCAATCGGAGGGCTTTCTCTCAATAAAGCGGAGCTAGTGCCGGGCAGAAAACTTCACGCAGGATCGTCGCCTGAGAACGCTCTGCATACCAGCGCACTACTGATATGCGAAGCACGAAAATACTTGTCCTGTCTGAAGAATTCAGCCTAGAGTTCCTCTCCCTCTCTCTCCGCCAGTTTTATTGTTTTCTTAGGCTTGCAAGCTGGTGATACATACGCTGGCTTATCGTCGTTAACGCCCTTTCGGGTTTTCTCCAATCGGCGTGAGCCCACGTGGATCGACACGAGCGGTGCTGTAGGTGTGAAGCCCAGCCACTGGCGGCGGGAGTGTTCGCATCGCAGCCAGTCGTGAGCATCTTTTCGGCGCTGTTACAGCGGTCGCTCAATCGCCGGAGGGCAGCAGCATTTCTTCCGAGCCGAGGTCGATTTTGACCGGGGTGTGCGGACAATCGCCGAGAATTGGCTGACAGGCGGCGTCCGGACCACGTTCCGGCCTGGTAAGTGGTTTCCGTTCCGTGAACTGCTCGGCTTCAGTGGACCCGGCCAACGCCACGGTTGACGCCAACCCTCCGCTGATGACCTGCTGTACCTGGTCGAAGTATCCCGTCCCGACAAAGCGCTGGTGCTTGACGGCTTCATACCCGTACTGGGTCTCGCGGCTGAACTCTTTTTCCTGCAGACGAGAATAGGCGGTCATGCCTGCGAGTTTGTATCCGCGCGCCAGTTCGAACATGCTGAGGTTCAGAGCATGGAATCCCGCCAGGGTCACGAACTGGAACTTGTATCCCATGCGCGCCAGTTCGGGCTGGAAGCGAGCGATGGTCGCATCATCTAGATTCTTGCGCCAGTTGAAACTAGGCGAGCAGTTGTAGGCCAGCATCTTTTCCGGATGCCGGGCGTGGATCGCGTCGGCAAAACGGCGCGCTTCTTCCAGATCGGGATGCGAAGTTTCGCACCAGATCAGGTCGGCATAAGGCGCGTAAGCCAGGCCGCGGGCGATGGCCGAATCGATTCCGCCGCGAATACAGAAGAAACCTTCCGGCGTGCGCTCGCCGGTACAAAACGCGCGGTCGCGCGCATCGATGTCGCTGGTCAGCAAGTGAGCGCTATCTGCATCGGTGCGGGCCATGATCAGCGTGGGCACGCCCATCACGTCGGATGCAAGTCGCGCCGCCACCAGTTTCTGAATGGCCTCGGTGGTCGAGACCAGAACTTTGCCGCCGAGGTGTCCGCACTTTTTTGCCGAAGAAAGCTGATCTTCGAAGTGGACGCAGGCCGCACCCGCTTCGATCATGCTTTTCATCAATTCGAAGGCGTTCAAGGTGCCGCCAAACCCGGCCTCGGCATCGGCCACCAGCGGCGCGAACCAGGTCTGCGACGGAGCCGCTTTGCCTTCCGCGTGGTGAACCTGATCGGCGCGCTGTAATGCATTGTTAATGCGCCGGCAAAGATTGGGAACACTGTCGGCGGGATAGAGGCTCTGGTCAGGATACATCGCACCCGCATTATTGGCGTCGGCCGCAACCTGCCATCCACTGACGTAGATCGCCTTCAGTCCTGCCTGCACTTGCTGCACCGCCTGGTTGCCGGTCACGGCACCCAGTGCGTTTACGTAAGGATCAGTCTGCAACAACTCCCACAGGCGTTCAGAGCCGAGGCGCGCCAGCGTGTGCTCAATGTGGATTGAGCCGCGGAGACGCAGCACATCTTCGGCAGTGTAGGGCCGCTCGATGCCTTCCCAGCGTGGATTTGTTTCCCAGTCGTTGGTCATGCACTGCTGGGCGAGAGCGTATTGCGTAGCCTTTTCCTTCTGGCTCAAAGGATGCTCGATCTGGGTGTGGGAAGTCAAAGGTTGTTTGCTGCGTCCGTTTTCGTGGTCCAACATGTACTTTGTCTCCTGAAAAATTGATCTTTCTTTCCATGGGTGTGCAATATGCTGAACTGCTATTCGTAATACCGTCCGATCCTAAGGGCAGCCAACGGGTCGGGTCAATAGCGGTGTTCAATAGGATGAACATATATTCATTTTGTTGGCGGTGTGATTTTTGCTACCATAACGATTCGGCATGCCTTCCAATCACGAGTCTCCGTCTGTTGCCGTCGAACGGGCACTGGCCATGCTGGAAGCGGTGGCGCAGGAGCCCGACGGCCTGAGCAACGCCGAAATCAGCCGCAAACTCAAGATTCCAAAGAGTTCTGCCAGTTACATCCTGCGCACCCTGGAGAAGCAGGCATACCTGAAGCGCGACGCGGAGACGGGAAAATACCGCGTGGGATTAAAGATTTTGAGCCTGAGCCGGGGGGCGCTGAGCGGCATCGACGTACGGGAAGTGGCGCTTCCCATCATGCGCCACCTGATGGAAAAGACGAATCTCACATGCCACCTGGCGATTCTCGACGGACCCGAAGCGGTCTACATTGAGAAAGTGGAACCGCAGGGATTTATTCGCATGGACACCTGGGTGGGACGACGCATGCGGGTCCATGCCACCAGCGTGGGGAAGGCCCTTGTTGCGCATATTCCACAGGAGAAGCTGGAGAAGATTCTTGCCGACCACGGCATGGAGAAGAGAACTTCGAAGACCATCACAACCCTGCCCAGGCTGCTGAAGGATTTGGAGAAGGTGCGCGCGCAGGGCTACGCGGTCGACGACGAAGAGAACAATTTGGGCGCGCGCTGCCTGGGTGCGCCGGTATTCAATCAGAGTGGGGCTATCGAGGCGAGTATCGGTTTGAGTGGCACTACCAACCAGGTGAGTGCGCAGACCATGCCGCGCATCCTTGAGGCACTGAAAGATGCGGCGCGGCACGTCTCCATGCAACTAGGTTATCGAGTGCCGCATCGCCGCGTCGGGGGCGACTAAAATCCCTGGCCCGAGAGCCTTTCACCTTTCGTCCATCAGCAACGACTCCTTTTGAGGGCGCGCTCTGTTGAAAAACGTTCGCCGTGATGCCGGTCATGGTTTTTTCCACCCGCTGCGATTCGGAGAGCATGAGCTGAACCCCGTTAAGGCAGACACCACGCGGTGATTGGCATCACTGCAACTTGTTAGCTTTTCCAGCGAGAATCAGCTGTTCTCCTCCCGCAGTCCCGCGGAAGCTGGGCATGGCACCCATCCCGAATCGCGTTGAGAACCTCAAGAAGAAAGCGAATCGTCTCCTGGTGGTCTTGCTGGTTTGGGGTCAGCAGGCCTGACCGTGAAACCTCAAACGCTGAATGACATTTTTTTGACTGTCGTGAAACGCACGCGGTGATTGGCATCACTGCAACTTGTTAGCTTTTCCAGCGAGAATCAGCTGTTCTCCTCCCGCAGTCCCGCGGAAGCTGGGCATGGCACCCATCC
>JBAVQD010000042.1:0-71056 GCA_049693675.1 Candidatus Sulfotelmatobacter sp.
TGCCACGGCGTGCGGTTGGCGAGATTGTCGTAATCGGGACTACCCCCACCACTGCGACTGGAATGATCGTGTTCGCCATGGAAGACGTTCATGCCGGCGATAACGTGGAACTGGACGAACAGACACAAACACAGGCGCAGGCACAATCGCAGTAATTCAACGATTGCAAAGGAAACAAAGAGAAAAGAAACAGGGGACGGGCAACCGTCCCCTGTTTCGTTGGGGTGCGTCGTGCGGAAAAAATCGCAGGAGCCCCCACCGTGTCAGAATAGTGGCATGAGAACGTCGCAAGCCGTGCCCATTCCTGAATTTCTTTACGGCACCGCCTGGAAAGAAGAACGAACTCCCACCCTTGTCGAACTCGCGCTGCGCGCGGGCTTTCGCGGAATCGATACCGCCAACCAACGTCGGCATTACTTCGAAGAAGGGGTTGGCCAGGGATTAGCCGCTGCGTATCGCGCGGGAGTCGTCACTCGCGCAGATCTTTTTCTACAGACAAAGTTTACCTACAGGCCGGGCCAGGATCACCGTTTGCCGTACGATTCCAACGCCAGCTTATCCGCCCAGGTAGCGCAGTCGATGGCTAGTTCTCTTGAACATTTGGGCACTGAATACGTCGATAGCTATATTTTGCACGGACCTGCATCCGGCTACGCATGGACCGGCGCCGACGCTGAAGTGTGGGAAGCGATGAAAAAGGAGCGCGATGCTGGCCGCGCCCGCCTGCTGGGAGTCAGCAATGTTTCGCTGCGACACTTAGAGGAATTAGACGGTGCACACTCAGAACTGCCTGCCTTCGTGCAGAACCGCTGCTATGCCCGTTTAGGCTGGGACCGCGATGTGCGGCAATTTTGCAGCGAGCGCAAGATTGTTTATCAGGGATTTTCGCTGCTCACCGCAAACCTCGAAGTGCTTCGCCATCCGGTCATCGCCAGTCTGGCCGGGGATCATCGGGTTAGTCCGGGACAGGTGATTTTTGCTTTTGCACGTGCGGTCGGAATGCTGCCGCTTACCGGAACTTCCAGCCCAGAGCACATGCTGCAGGATCTGGCTAGCGGGACGCTAACCCTTACGCCGGAATCGGTGCGGGTGATTGAAAGTTTAGCTGGCTAGCTCTGCCCTACTTCAATCCGGTCACGACATAAGCTTGCGAAAGCGTTACTACGTAGACGTAGGCATAGGCAGTCGCATCGGTCGAAAGGCGAGGTGCGCCAATACCCTTGCTCCCGGCCAACTTTTCTTCTCCGAAAGTTTTCCAGAGGTCCATCTTCCCGGTCCCGATGTTCGTCTTGTAAACCTTCGCGACCGTCTCACTTTCACGGACAGACGCGGCGTACAACGACGCTCCGTCTCGAGACCAACCGATCACGCGGTAGACCGCATCGAGTCCTGGGATGGGACGAAGCGAACTCTGCTCCAGCGACCACACCCCCCATTTTCCATCCGCCCCCAACACGGCTACGCTCTTGCCGTCTGGCGACGCCTGAACTCCGGCAACGCCTTCTGGAGTAACCGGCTTCGCATCTCCGCTCGCTGGATCGATCAGATAGTCCCGCACACCATGGCCTGCCTCGATCCCGCTCGCCAACAGCTTCTTGCCGTCTGGCAGCCAGCTGACGGCGTCATAGGTAACCGCATCACGCGTGATCTGCCGAGTTTCGCCGGCTCCGGTCGGCACCATATTGAGCGGTCCACCCTTCGGCGGCTTCGTGATCGCCCATTTCCCGTCCGGCGATATGGCCAGCGCGTCGCCCTCACCGATGCGTACCGGGGGCGATCCGTCGGTATCGCGCAGAAAGACGGTATAGTTGGGCCCGCCGCCATCGCCCGCCTCGGTAAACAGGATTTTTCGCCCATCGCGGCTGATGTCGCTCAGGATTGACCATCCAAACCAACCCAGCTCGTGCTCCTCTTTTCCTCCCGGTGGCAGACCGCGAATTCCAATCCTTTGCTGGTGGGTTACCGTCAGTGCCGTTCCGTTTCGCAGATCTTCCAGCCACATGCCGCCGGGGATATTTGTGATATTCCGCAGCTTGCCGGAAAGGCTCACGGCACGCGGGTTGTCGCCGCTGCCAGTATTGGTGGAGGCGAACCAAACCTCATCCCCCGCTGGCGACCATAGGATCCCTTGCAGTGACTCCCACCCCGAGGAAAGTTTCTTTTCTTTCCCGGTGCCATCAGCCGCGATCACGGCCACGGAACCTTCGTCGTCCCCGCTGGTATTTTCATGATCGGCAAATGCCACCCACTTGCCGTCAGGAGAAATTTTGGGATGGCTGATCCACGTGATGCTGTCGACCAGCACTTTGCCAACCGGGTATTCCAGCCGCCAGTGGCTGTTTTCCGGCACATATCGGATCACGGCCATGCTGTCGCCATCCGGCGCCCAGTCCGCGTCCTGCACGTTGTCCAAAACCTCCCTCGGTGTTCCTCCGCTCAGAGGAACTCTCGCCAGAGTCCCGCTTCGCGCATAACCGGGGAAGATCACGGTCTTCAGGCGAATTGCCAGCTCACCATTCTTCGAGATCGCAAGCAGCTCCGCATCCTTCAGCCCTAGTTCCCGCGAGCCTGGATTGTCGGTTCGAGCAACGTACAACTGGCTTCCCCCTCCATCCCACGATGCGCTATAAACCACGCTGCCGTCGGGCGTGAAGCGCGCATGACCAATCCAGCCGGAGCGGAACGTGATCTGCTTATATTCGGCGAGAGGCGTAACGGCGCTGCCTCGTCCCAGCCACCAGCCGATGCCAAGCATGATCAGGGCGAGCCCCACCGTTCCGGCGATCACAACCAGCAGCTTGCTTCGCGGCCGCGCAGCCGCTACGGTCGCGACCCTCGCACTGCTGCCCGAAACTCCGGTGAGATGTTCAAGATCAAACGCGATGTCGCTGGCCGAATGGAACCGCTGCTCGGGATTTTTTTCCAGACAATGCTGCACAATGCGTTCCAGTGCGGGAGAAACGTTGCGGTTGGTTTCGCTTAAGTCCGCAGGATCTTCTTTCAGGATCGCGCTCATCGTGTCTGCGGAAGTCTCGCGGTGAAACGCCCGCTTGCCGGAGATCATCTCGTAGAGGATTGCTCCGAAGCTAAAAATGTCGGAGCGTGCATCCACCAGAGTACCGCGCACTTGCTCGGGTGACATATAACCCGCGGTGCCCATCACCAAGCCCGCTTCGGTGGCGTGGGTCATGGTTGGCAGCGACGTGTGGGCGCCAGCCTGCCCCCGGGTCAGATCAGGCTGAGTCAGCTTGGCCAAGCCGAAATCCAGAATCTTTACACGACCATCTTTGGTGAGGAATAAATTGTCCGGTTTCAGATCGCGGTGGATAATTCCTTTTTCGTGGGCGGCCGCCAGCCCGTGCGCAATTTGCAGGGCGCAGTCAAGAGTTTTGCGCACTGTAACTGCCCCATTGCGCAACCGCTCCCGCAGCGTTTCACCTTCCAACAGTTCGGAGACAATATAGGGCGCACCGGCATGCGTTCCGATATCAAATACCGCAAGAATATTTGGATGATTCAGTGCAGCGGTGGCGAGGGCCTCTTGCTCGAAGCGTCGCAACCGGTCCGCGTCCAGAGAAAGCGCCTGCGGCAAGACCTTAATCGCCACATCTCTTTTCAAACGCGAGTCGCGGGCGCGGTACACCTCGCCCATTCCTCCCGCGCCCAGCAGGCTAATGATCTCGTATGGTCCCAGCTTCGTGCCGGAGGTCAGATTCATTGGTGGGCGGATTATAAATCACCGCCCAATCGGACGGACTATTTCGAAAGATCCAGCAGCGCGAGGGCTTCGCGAGTACCAAAGAACCTTGCTCCCAGATCCTGGAGTTCTGAAACCGCCCGCTGCCCATTGTCTGCGTTTAATGTTTCGATTGCATCGTGCACCACAGACACCCGCCGGCCACGATCCAGCAAACCTTTGGCTGCGAAGCGCACACAGTATTCCGTGACCACGCCGAATACCACGAATTCAACATCGTCCCCGAATCGCTGTAAGAATTTTGCAGCGTGGCGGCTTTCAAAGATATCCAGCGTCTGCTTCTCCAGCAGAACTTGTTGATATGGGGAAAGATCGTGCGGAAGCACAGCCTGAGCATCGTTTGCGATGGTGAAAACTTTATCGGTCAAGGCCTCGGGAACGAAGGCGGAACCGGTCGTTCCCTTGATGCAGTGCGGTGGAAACGTTTGAAACTCAGGATCGTCCGGAGTGTGGTAGCAACCGTGCGAGACGAGAAACGCGCGGCCTTGCCGGGCGGCGTCGGTCAGCTTGCGAATATTAGGCAGTAACCGCTCGGCGCCGGGTACGTAGAGCTTGCCGCCAGGCATCATGAAATCCGCCTGAGGATCGACTTCCCAGAAAACTAAGCTGCGAGAGACCATTTCAGTTCCTCGGCTTTGCGTGGGAACGATTTTCGCCCAGAGTTAGTTCGCAAAGGCCATCCACAAATTCGGGAGTTAACTTGTCATGTCGAAGGAGGAATCGCATGTAAATGGGACCGTACAGTGAATCGAGAAGCAAATCCATATCGACATTTTTCTTCAACTGGCCGCGGGAGATGCCACGACGAAGTGTGGCGTAAGCCTCCTGGCGCCGTGGTTTCATGAAACGTTCGCGAAAGGCGGCGATCAGGTTGTGATCGCTTTGCCCGGCGCCCAGCATGGCGGAGACGATACGTCCGCGACGACTGCGGAAAATTTTTATAAGCTGCCGCATCTGCTGGTTCATGTCGCTGCGAACCGAACCGGTATCGGGAAAATGCAGCTTACGAGTGGCGCTGCTGGCAAACGCATCGGCGATGAGAGCGCCCTTATCTGGCCACCAACGGTAAACTGTGGCTTTGCCAACGTTGGCGCGAGCCGCCACGGCTTCAATTGTCAGTTCTGAAAAACCCTTTTCCGCCAGCAGCTTCAACGTACTTTGCAGAATGGATTGCCGAGCCTCCTCACTCCGAGGCCGCCCCGGCGGCCGCTTTCGGCCATTCCCTCCTCCATTCCTGAGAGCCGATGCCTTCTGGCGCATGTGCCTACCCTAACATATAATCAAGACTGCGTATTAGAATCCAATACGGGCAGTATCGAATCTAAAACAAACTTGATGGGTTGGCTTCGCATCCGTGCAGGCAGCCCTCTTTGACTTTGGGTGGTGCCTAAGCGATGTGGATTGTAGCGTTAGCCCTAAGACGTCCCTACACGTTTGTGGTGATGGCGCTGGTCATCATTATTCTGACGCCGCTCACGATTCTGCGTACGGCGACCGACATCTTCCCGAGTATTGATATTCCCGTAGTTTCCGTGGTGTGGTTTTACACCGGTCTGTCGCCGCAAGATATGGCCGATCGCATTGTGGCGAACTCCGAGCGCAGCATCACCACAACCGTCAACGACATCGAGCACATGGAATCGCAGTCCGTATACGGATTGGGTGTCATCAAAGTTTTCTTCCGTCCCGGCACCAATGTACAAGGCGCTATCGCGCAAATCACAGCAATCTGCCAAACCAGCGTGCGCAGCTTGCCGCCAGGCACCACCCCGCCGCTCATTATTTCCTACAGTGCGTCGACCACTCCTATCATCCAACTCGGGTTGAGCAGCAAGACTCTTCCGGAACAACAACTTTTTGATCTTGGGCAAAACTTTCTACGCAACTATCTTGCGACGGTGCCGGGCGCCGCTACTCCGTATCCTTACGGCGGAAAAATTCGGCAGATCCAGGTGGACCTCGACTTGCCGAAGTTGCAAGCTTACGGCCTCGATCCCAACGACATTGTGAATGCCGTCAATGCGCAGAACATCATTCTGCCTTCCGGCACCATCAAGATGGGCTCGCTGGAATACAACGTGGAGATGAACGGAACGCCGCAAACCATCGCGGAATTGAACGACTTGCCGGTGAAGACGACCAACGGTTCCACGCTCTATATGCGGGACGTGGCCCACATCCGCGACGGCTTTGCTCCGCAGACCAACATTGTGCGCCAGGATGGGAACCGGGGCGCGCTCATGTCGATTTATAAGAATGGCAACGCGT
Organism: Candidatus Sulfotelmatobacter sp.; assembly: GCA_049693675.1. Classification (GTDB taxonomy): domain Bacteria; phylum Acidobacteriota; class Terriglobia; order Terriglobales; family Acidobacteriaceae; genus Sulfotelmatobacter. The sequence goes on from JBAVQD010000042.1 coordinate 6,026, forward strand.
CTACTCTGCAGATCGTGGCCGGCGTCAAGAATATCGTGCAGCAGGCCGCGCAAGCCTTGCCGCCATCGCTGAAAATCACGGCATTGTTTGATCAGTCTTTGTTCGTGCGGGCATCGATCTACGGTGTGTTGCGCGAGGGACTCATTGCGGCGGCGCTTACCGCGGTCATGATCCTTATCTTCCTGGGCGACTGGCGTCCTACGATCGTCATTTCTATTTCCATCCCCCTTTCCATCTTCGTTTCCATCATCCTTCTCGGGGCGATCGGCCAGACCATCAACATCATGACTCTCGGAGGATTGGCGCTGGCGGTCGGCATCCTGGTGGATGACGCCACGGTTGAAATTGAAAACATCGAGCGCAACCTGGCGATGGGTAAAGAAATGCGGCAAGCGATTCTTGATGGCGCGCAGCAAATCGCTGTGCCAGCCTTTGTTTCGACGCTTAGCATTTGCATTGTGTTTGTGCCCATGTTCTTTCTTACGGGCGTGGCCAAATTTCTGTTTGTGCCTCTGGCGGAGGCGGTGAGCTTTGCCATGCTGGCCAGCTATTTATTATCGCGAACTCTGATCCCGACGCTGGTGATGTACATCATGCGCGGGCATGAGCATCGCGAGGAAACGCCAAAATCATTTTTCGGCCGATTTCAGCGCGGCTTCGAACGCAAGTTCGAAGACTTCCGGCGAGGCTATGAGGCCTTGCTGGAAACCACGATCGAGTATCGCGGTTTGTTCGTGATTTGTTTTCTGGCTTTCTGCCTGCTCTCGCTCGGACTGTTTTTCTTTCTGGGCGAAGACTTTTTCCCGCAAGTGGATGCCGGCCTGTTGCGCCTGCATGTGCGCGCCCGTGCTGGCTTGCGTGTGGAAGAGACTGCCCGGCTTTGCGATGAAATTGAAGCTGTTTTGCGGCAGGAAGTTCCCAGGGGACAATTGCAGACCGTCCTCGATAACATCGGCCTGCCCAACTCCGGCATCAACCAGTCTTATAGTTCGAACGGAACGATCGGCAGCAGCGACGCCGAGATTCTGATTGCACTGGATCCGGAAAAACATCCACCGACCGCCGATCTTACTCGGCGTTTGCGCGAAGTTCTGCCGCGCCGCTTTCCCGGCGTGGAGTTCTTTTTCCAGCCGGCCGACATCGTGACGCAAATTCTAAACTTTGGCTTGCCGGCCCCCATCGACGTGCAGATCATCGGCACCGACATGGGAACCAGTTATGACATTGCGCAGCAGATTGCCAACAAAATGCGGCAAATTCCCGGTACGGCCGACGTCCATGTGCAGCAGTTGCTCTCCCTGCCTACCCTGCACATGGATATTGAGCGCACGCGAGTTACGCAAGTTGGGCTAACCGCGCGCGACGTAGCCCAGAGCGCCCTGGTTTCGCTGAGCGGCAGCTTCCAGACTGCACCCAATTTCTGGCTGAATCCGAAAAACGAAGTTACTTATCAGTTGGCTGTGCAGTCTCCGCAATATCGCATGACCAATCTGCAAGACCTGCTGAACATTCCAGTCACTTCGCAACAGGGTCCACAGCTCATGGGGAATCTGGTACAGCTATCGCCCACGGTGCGGGCCGCGACTGTAAACCACTGGAACGTGGCGCCGGTGATTGATGTTTATGCCAGCACGCAGGATCGAGACCTGGGCGCCGTAGCTGCGGACACCGACAAAATTCTCAAGACGTTCGATGGCCATCTGCCTCGAGGCACCCACATCGTGGTACGCGGCCAGGTGGCCACCATGCGCTCGTCTTTCTTTGGCTTAGGGGTGGGATTGGTGGGCGCGATTCTTCTGGTCTATTTGCTGATCGTAATCAACTTTCAGTCGTGGCTTGATCCTTTCATCATCATCGCCGCCTTGCCCGGAGCGCTGGCCGGAATCTGCTGGTTCCTGTTGCTGACCCGCACGACGTTGAGCGTCCCGTCGCTTACCGGCGCGGTCATGTGCATGGGCGTCGCCACCGCTAATTCCATTCTGATGGTGAGCTTCGCCCGAGAACAAATAGATGAAGGTATACCCGCGGTGAAAGCCGCGGTTGCTGCGGGATACACGCGCATGCGTCCGGTGCTGATGACCGCACTGGCTATGATCATCGGAATGGTGCCGATGGCTTTGGGGTTTGGCGAGGGCGGCGAACAGAACGCACCGCTGGGGCGTGCCGTGATCGGAGGTCTGTTATTTGCTACCGTCGCCACACTGTTCTTCGTGCCCAGTGTGTTCGCCATTTTCCATAGCCGTCGAGAAGCCAGACGGTCGCAGGCGGAACAGAATAAGAAATAAGAGTTGTTGATAAGAAAAATCGGAGTCGAGCGGAGTGGAGTCAACAAGAATGACCGAGGAAATCAAGTCGAAGCCAACTCAGGACGAGCGGCGCGATGAACCGGGCTCCAATGGCCGGCAGTCTCAACCGCAGGACGGCAACGAAGAGCATCATGCGGTCAGTGCCCAAGCTCAGCGTGATGAGGAAATCGAGGAAATCCAGAAGCGCTCCCGGCACCAACCGCCCTCGATCCAGCGCCCTCCGGAGCTTCCGCCCGCTCCACCACGCAAGGCCTTAACCATGGTCGGAGTCATGCTGTTGGTTCTTATCGTCGCAGGCGGGATCACTCTGTTGTTGCGGGTAACCCACGAGCGGGCGCTGGCCAAGGAAACCGAGATCGAGACCATACCAACGGTCGCTGTGGTGAATCCGACTCCGGAAAAGCCAGACGAAGATTTAATTTTACCGGGATCAATGCTCGCCTATGAGGAATCCCCAATCTACGCTCGTACCAATGGCTATTTGGTGCGCTGGTACAAAGACATTGGCAGCCGGGTGACGAAAGGTGAGTTGCTGGCCAAGATAGACACGCCCGAAGTCGATCAGGAGTTGAATCAAGCACGAGCAACCCGCCAGCAAGTCGTCGCTCAGATGGAGATCGCGAAAATCACGGCCGACCGTTGGGAAAACCTGCGGAAGACGGATTCTGTCTCCGCCCAGGAAGCCGACCAGTATTCGAGCGGATACCGGCAGAGTCAAGCCAATCTGTCTGCTGCTGATGCCAACGTGCGCCGCCTCGAGCAACTGGAGGGGTTCAAAGATGTCTATGCTCCGTTCACGGGAGTGCTTACGAGACGCACTGTGGATCCAGGCGCGCTGATCAATGCCGGTGCTCAAGCCGCCGGCCGCGAGCTGTTTGATCTGGCTCGAGTAGACCCTCTGCGGGTTTATACCAGCGTGCCCCAGGCTTACGCTCCTTACATAAAAGTGGGCGCCAAGACTTTCATCACACTGCAGGAATTTCCCGGGCAAAAGTTTGTGGCCGAGGTGGCGCGAACAGCCGAAGCCATTGACACCAATACTCGGACTCTACTCACCGAAGTCGACGTACCCAACAAAGATGGACGTCTCTTGCCCGGCTCGTTTGGAGAGGTTCACTTCGCGGTCGGGTCCAACGTGAACAAAGTGACCGTCCCGGTGAACACGATGCTGTTCCGCGCCCAAGGCGCGCAGGTGGCTGTTGTCGGTCCGGATAACAAAGTGCAATTGCGCCCGATCAACATCGGGCGCGATTACGGGACGACGTTAGAAATTCTGGGTGGGATCGAACCCACGGACCGGATCGTCGTCAATCCCCCCGATTCTCTTGAGCCAGGGCAGCAAGTGAACGTAGCTCAACCTCCGAATCAGCAGCAGCCCGGTCAGCCGCAAAACCAGCAGAAAGGCGGGGCGTAGTGAAGCGTGCCGCAATATGGTCGGTGCTTGTGCTCCTGGCATTCACAGCCGGGTGTACGGTCGGTCCGCGTTACAGTCGACCGGCGGCTCCGGCGCCGGCTCCAGATGCGTGGAAGACACAACCGCCGTGGCAACCAGCCGCGCCCAAAGATGCGATTCCTAAGGGCGAGTGGTGGAAAATCTATAACGATCCTGACCTCAACTCCTACGAGCAGCAATTACTGCATGCCAATCAATCCCTGGTCGCGGCTCGCGACCGTCTGGATCAGGCTCGCTCGCTGGCTCGCGTAGCCACTTCCGGATTGTTTCCCCAACTTTCGGCCGATCCCTCCGCGGCGCGTGAGCGTGGATCGGGAAATCGTCCGCTGAATGGCGCGACACCATCGGGAGGGAGGGGCGTGGCGAACTTAAAGGAGACTGTTCCTCCCTATACGCAGAATGTCTTTACAATCCCATTCAACATCAATTATGAGGTCGACGTTTTCCGGCGGGTGCGGCGCCAGGTGGAAGCGGCGAACGCCACTCTCCAGTCCACCGCTGCAGACCTTGGAAACGCACAACTGGTGCTTACCGCGGAACTGGCCGCTGACTATTTCTCTCTGCGCGAATTGGATGCCGAGTTCAACGTGGTGCAGGAGTCGGTCGGATACCAGCGTAAAGGTTTGGATCTGGTAAACCGGCAGCACGAAGGTGGTATCGTCAGCGGACTCGAAGTTGCCCAACAAGCTGCGCTTCTCGACGCGACGATATCGCAGCTCTCTTTAGCGCAAGAATCACGCGCCCAATTCGAGCACGCCATCGCTGTGCTGATCGGCCAGCCGGCGTCCAGCATCACTGTGCGCGTGGCGCCGCTGCAGGCTACGCCTCCGCCGGTGCCACTAGGCGTCCCTTCTGACATGCTAGAACGCCGTCCGGACGTCTCTTCGGCGGAGCGGCAGATGGCTTATCAGAATGCGCAGGTCGGCATCGCACGCACCGCTTTTTATCCGCAAATCACGCTGAGCGGGGCTGGCGGTTGGCAGAGTGCGCAGTTGGCGCCTCTGCTCAATGCGCCCAGTCTCTTCTGGTCCCTCGGAGCCGACGCTTTAGAGCCGATCTTCGAAGGCGGACGAAACCGTGCCAACCTGGCGGCGGCGCGCGCCGCTTACGATCAGTCCGTGGCAAACTATCGCCAGGCAGTACTCACCGCTTTCCAGCAGGTGGAAGATGGCATCAGCAATTTGAGTACGCTGTCACAGGCGCTGGTCACACAACATGCCGCCGTGGACGACGCGCGGCGTGAACTCACCATCGCCAATAATCGTTACATAGGCGGCGCCACGGACTATCTTAACGTCATTACGGCGCAAACTACTCTGCTCACCAGTGAACGGCTGGAGACGCAGTTGCTTGGTCAGCAGATGGTCAGCTCGGTCTACCTGGTGAAAGCGCTCGGCGGGGGCTGGGATTCCAGCGAGATCAAAGATCAGCACGTTCATCCTCAACCGGGTCAGGTGTTGCAACCCTAGCATTCGCGCGCCGAATTGCGCTGGTGGCGGGCTCTTGCAGGAATCGCCAAGTGGTTCGTGCGAGAATGGTCGCGCTGACTCGGTGGCAGCCCCTTTGACTACTGAACCGCCAGCAGTGTCGATGAACACTTCAATCCCTCGCCGTCGCTGGCGTATCGCTTTCCTGCTTGCTTTTGGAGTGCTGGTCAACTTTTTTGACCGCATTAATTTATCCGTCTCTCGCGATGCGCTTCATGACTCCTTCGGATTATCGCTAGTGGCGTTTGGCTATCTCTCCAGTGCCTTCAGTTGGACTTACGCTTTAATGCAAATGCCCGCGGGAGTATTGCTTGACCGGTGGGGAGTTCGCCGCGTGGGACGGCTGAGCGCATTCTTGTGGAGTCTTTCTTCTTTCGCTGCGGCGCTTGCTCCCGGCCTCGGTTGGTTCTTCGGAGCGCGATTCCTTCTCGGCGTGAGCGAGTCACCCACTTTTCCCGCCAACGCGAAAGCCCTGGGCTACTGGTTCACGCGCGAGGAGAGAAGTCTGGCTACGGCTATCACCGACGCGGCTGCGAAATTCTCCAGCGCCATCGGAGTTCCGTTGATTGGTCTGCTGCTTCTCTATTTTGGCTGGCGTTGGAGCTTCGCCGCTACCGGGTTGGTCAGCTTTATTTATTTTCTTCTGTTTTATTGCATCTACCGTAATCCCAGTGGAGACCACAAACTCTCCCGTCAGGAACTGCAGTTCGTTCTGAACGGTGGCGCTCAACTGGAGGATCAGGCGAGAGCAGAAGGTGGCAGCTCGCTGGGTTATCTTCTGAGGCAGCGAAAAGTCTACGGCCTCGCTTTGGGATGGGGAGCTTACAACTACACGTTTTTTCTGCTGCTCACGTGGCTGCCCAGCTATCTCTCCGTTTCGCTGCATGTGGATTTGTTTCACTCGATTTTCTATACCAGCGTGCCCTGGTTATTCGCGACTGCCACGGACCTCCTGGTTGGAGGATGGCTCGTGGATACTCTGATCCAGCGAGGTTATGACGCGAACTGCGTCCGCCAAACTGTGCTGGTGGCGGGCATGGCTTTCGGTCTAGCGATCTTCGGCGCGGCGCGAACTCACACGCCAATCGCCGCGCTGATTTGGATCAGTCTTGCCCTGGGAGGACTGGCGGCCGCTGCCCCCGTTGCATGGACCGTTCCTTCTCTTATCGCGCCGCGGGAGAGCGTGGGCACACTGGCTGGCGCGGTGAATCTTTGCGGGCAGATTGCGGCGATTTCCGCTCCCATCGTCACTGGCTATATCGTGGCGGCATCGCACTCGTTTGCGGCAGCGTTCGTGACTGCGACCTTGATTCTGCTGATCGGGATTGTGGGCTATGTTTTTCTGCTGGGACGCATCGAGCCGATTCCCGAACCCTGACGGGATGAGGCGTGCCCGGTCGTCTGCTTTGTCGATGAATTCGGGCTGAATAGTGTAGCTTAGAGGTATGCCGCCGAAATCCCCTGGGCGTCCGCCACGATGGTACGCAATCCCGTTGCGCGTTTTGCTGGTGACCTTTATTGGCACTCTGATTTCGTTCGCGGTGAGTCTATTTCTGGGAATCATTGGGGTCGGAGCGCTCTCAACTTTGCGCCACGTGCACCCCGATATGAGGGTTGCTTATCGTCACATCGCCCTGCCCGCTGCTGTGGTCGCTGGAAGCATTATTTTTGTGCTTGCGTTAGTTATGGAAATCCGCCACTACCGCCAGGCACGAACTTTGGCGAATATCGAGAGGGTCAGCTGAACATGGTTGCCAAGTTGCCGCCACATATTGCCATCCCTTTGCCCCATTCCAGCGATCCTGAATATGCGGAGCGCTCGATCCCTCAGTACGAATATGCCGTCAAACTCGCAGGAGGCGAACCGGTTCGTATTCCGCTCGACCGGACGCCCGCCGAAGTCATGAAAATCATCGCGGGCTGCGACGGAGTTTTGCTACCCGGGAGCAAGGCCGACGTCGATCCCGCGAAATTTGGCGCAATTCGCTCCTCCCATACCGCAGCTGCCGACCCTCGTCGCGATACCGTCGACGAACTTCTGCTGCAACACGCATACAACCTGCGCAAACCTATCCTGGGTATCTGTTACGGCCTACAAAGTTTGAATGTCTATCGCAGCGGGTCGCTCATCCAACATATTCCGGATTTTCTTCCCGAGGATCTGCGCACGCGAATCGATCACGAAGCTGGGAAAAATGTGGCGGTGGCGCACGAAATCGAAGTTGCAGGGGATTCGAAGCTAGCAAGCATCCTATCGCCCGACAGCCTTGTGCTGCCGGTAAACTCATCGCACCACCAATCGGCTGACACGATCGGCGACGGCTTGCGGGTTTCAGCCCACTGCGTCGGCGACGGCATCGTCGAGGCCCTGGAAGGAACCGCTCCCGATCACTTCGTGATTGCGGTGCAATGGCATCCCGAGCGTTCCGTCAATCTGGATGAACCATCGCGCGCTATTTTTCACGCCCTGATCAAGGCAGCGGAAGCGCGCCACCAGCAAGGGAAGGGTGAATTTGAAACTGTGAAGTAAGTTCTCAGACGTAGGGTCGAATTCAACGCAGTCATCTCTTTTTCTTTCTCGGCTTCTTCAGACCGTTGCGCTTTTCCAGCAGCACCACTACGTGCGCGACCGCAGTATTTTCCAGATTGAGTCCTTCCGGCGTCTTTGCCTTAAGCCCAACGCAATCGGCCGGCACTCCCAGCAACTTCGCCACGCGCGCACGAATTGCCGCAGCATGCGGGCCAATTTTTGGAGCGGCAAGAACCAGGCTGGCATCCATGTTCGCTAAGCTGTATCCCGCATCGCGTACCCTTTTCAGGGCCTCGCGAAGAAAGACGACCGAATCCGCGCCCTTCCACTTTGGATCGGAGGGCGGAAACAACGCCCCAATATCAGGCGCAGCCACGGCACCGAGCAGCGCATCGGTGATAGCGTGCAGCAACACGTCACCGTCGGAGTGCCCACCTAAACCTTTTTCGTAATCCAGCGCGACCCCGCCAATCTTGAGAGGAATGCCGGGGCGAAATTCATGCGAGTCGCAGCCATAGCCGATTCTCATAAAGAAATCCTGGCCACGGATTCGCACGGATTTTCACGGATTTTTTTTCTTCCATTGTCAAACAGAAGCCGGCGAAACTGAGGACGTAGTCCGACGTTACGGTGTTGATCCGCGAAAATCCGTGAGAATCCGTGGCTCATTTCCCCAAGTAGAACTCAGCAAGCTCCATGTCCGCCGGCGCCGTGATTTTAATATTCCGCGGCGATCCCATTACGACGGCCACATCGTGACCGGATCTTTCCACCAGCGACGCCTCATCCGTGCCGAGGAATCCGTCTGCCGAAGCCTCGTCGAATGCCTTCTTGATCACGGCGTAACGAAAGCCCTGCGGCGTTTGCGCCATCACGATGCTGGCACGCGGAATGGTTCCCTTGATCAGTGCGCCTTCGGCCGTGCGCTCGACTTGCTTCACGGTATCGACGGCGGGCAGCCCGGCAATCGCCGCTCCATATTTCTTCGCCGCTTCAATAACGTCCTGAATGATTTCACCGGTCACAAATGGCCGCACCGCATCGTGCACCAGAACGATATCAGTTGCGCCGGCGGAAATCGCGTTGAGCGCGCTTTCCACCGACTGCTGCCGATGTTCTCCGCCCACCACCAGTTCAACTTTCTTCTTTAGTGCGTTCGCTTCTTTTTCGAGACGATCGCGAAACGCCGCAATCTCATTGTCACGCAAAGCGATCCAGATCTCGCTCACGGCATCGACGGCGGCGAACTTACGCAGCGTGTGGATGAGAATCGGAGTTCCGCCCAGTTCAGTGAACTGCTTCGACGGAGCCTTTCTTTGCTTGTCGCCAGTCGGTACCGGTGCCATGCGGGTTCCGAGACCGGCAGCCGGAATTATGACAATTACCTTCATCGGGGCTGTAAGTATACGAGCGCGAGGGCTACGACTTCAAATAGAGTAGTTCGAGCATCCGTTATTGCAGGCATACAGGAAACACTGTAGTGATAGGCGAGGAGAAAGAGCGAACTTCTTGCACGCGGGCTCGCCAGTTTCCAATGTTCATCCTTCGCGTTCTAAGACAAATCCCCACAGTTCAGCCAGTTAGCAGCCAGTGAGAGGAAATTCAAGCTGGCAGCTGACTTGCACTTCAAATTAGTGCGCAATTGCGGTGGCTCGGATATAGGCAACCTGCAGCCCAAAAGAGGTACCAAACTGTGATGAAGAATGCAAACCTCCGTCCCTGGTTTTTGCTTGCAGCACTGGGCACTGGGATCGTCTGTGTACTGGCCTATTCTCTGACCAGAACCGAACCTGTTACCGCTGTCGCGGCAGCGGAATCGCCAACCGAGGTGCAATCTTCGGGTCTTCCACTCCAGACCTATGACGGGATCATTACCGATACTCGGTGTGGCGCCAAGCACTCTGCCACTGTGGGAATGAGTGCGGCTGATTGCACGCGATCTTGCGTACACAGTGGAGAAGGTTTCGCTCTCGTGGATGGCGAGACGACCTATCGCCTCAAAGGCGATCAAGCCGCACTGAAGCGCGTCGCCGGGGAGCGCGTGAAGGTAGTAGGAAGATTGGATGGCAACACCATTTCGGTGGCGTCGGTCGTCGAAGCCGCATCCTAAGATTGGCTGGGCTTGCTCTCGACCAGCGTGCCCGGCACCGGCGTTACCGGCCCTACCGCTCCGGGAATTACAGCGGCGGCGGGGGGCTGGACAGGGGAACTCGACCGACCAAAGGCCCGTTCATCCCACTTGCCGAAGATCATTTTTCCTGCAGTAGTCTGCAATACCGAGGTGACTGACACGTCGATGGTTTTGCCGATCATCTTTCTCGCGTTGTCTACAACCACCATCGTGCCGTCATCGAGATAGGCCACACCCTGGTTGTATTCCTTTCCTTCTTTCAGGATGAATACCTTCATGATTTCGCCGGGCAACACGATGGGCTTGAGAGAGTTCGCCAATTCATTGATGTTCAGAACTTCGACGCCCTGCAACTGCGCCACCTTGTTCAGGTTGAAGTCGTTGGTAATGATCTTTCCTTCGTAGACTTTGGCGAGTTCGATCAGCTTCAGATCGACCTCGCGGACGGCGGGAAAATCATCTTCGACAATCTGGATCGACAGCGTGGCCATTTTCTGCAGGCGCTGTAAAACGTCCAGCCCGCGGCGTCCGCGATTGCGCTTTAGCGAGTCGGCCGAATCAGCTACAAGTTGCAGTTCGCGCAGGACGAACTGAGGTGTAACAATGATGCCGTCGAGGAATCCGGTTTCGGCTATGTCGGCGATGCGGCCATCGATGATGACGCTGGTATCGAGAATCTTGTAGCTCTTCTTGCCCTGCTTTTCGCCGCCAAAGACTCCGCCCAACGCAGCTAAGTTCAGCAGGTCGCCCTTGCTCGCTCCCACAATCAGGCCAACATAGGCCATCAGTAACATTACGAGGATTTGGAGAAAACTCTGTGTGTTCCCGGCAGGCACACTACTGCGTATTACCAGCGCAAATAGGTAGGCCCCACAGATGCCCAGCAAGCTGCCAATGGCCGCGCCGATCAGCCGTTTCAGGCTCACCGAACGGAGCTTCCACTCGAATAAAACGATTCCCGCGCCAACTGCCGCTCCCACTAACGCATCCTGCGGCCGAGCCAGCCGGAAAGGTTCAATAAAGTAGCAAGCAACAGAAACAACTATGACAAAAAGAAGACGTACCAATACCAAGTCCACAGGATGACCCTCCCCCGATGCAACTCCAGTACTCTGGTAGCCATGCAGCGGTGCCTGTTCCACACCCGCCTCAGATGTGAATCGGCATTTCCACTATGCGGGGCGCGCAAGAATTAGGGGGATGAATGTACGCCCCGTTCCCAGCCCGTGGAGGCGTAGCCAGGAAGAGTCAAGTAAGCCAACGCCAAAAGTATATACCGGATCGCAAATAGCCGGGTTAAGAAAGTCGGGGCGATTCCTCGGTATGTCGACCTTGGGGCTGGTCGGCGGCGGATGAAGGGCCATGCAATTTTCGGAACCAGGCTGATACACTCCCGTGAATGAAAGCCTTAGTGATCACAAACCTCTCCGGCCCAGACGCACTCTCAGTGCAGCAGGCCGCCGAGCCCGTTTTGAAGTCTGGGCAAACTTTGGTGCGCGTCATGGCCGGCGGTTTGAACTTCGCTGACTTCATGACCGCCCAAGGGGGCTACCCCGGAACCCCGCCTCCGCCGCTCGTTGCCGGACGCGAATTTGCCGGTACCGAAGAAGCCACAGAACGGCGCGTCATGGGCTATGTCCAGTGGGGAGCCTTCGCCCAAAAGGTGGCCGCGTATCCGAGCATGTTATGGCCCATCCCGGATGGTTGGACCTACGAACAAGGCGCCGCCTTCCCGGTCAATTTCTTTACGGCTTATCTGGCTTACTGGCAAGCCGGCATGACCTCACAGCCTGCTTGGGGAGAGTCCCCCCTTCGACAGGCTCAGGGCAGGTCCTCGGCTGTTGAGCAGAGCAAAGCCCCGCATCGAGTATTGATCCATGCCGTCGCCGGAGGAGTCGGCACGGCAGCCGTTCAGATTGGGAAAATCCTTGGCGCAGAAATGTACGGAACGTCCTCATCCGACGAAAAACTGGCGCGGGTAAGAACGTTGGGGCTGCAGCACGCGATCAACTACAAACAGCAAGATTACGAACAAACCGTGAAGGATCTCACTCGCGGCGAGGGTGTCGATGCAGTCTTCGAAATGCTGGGTGGGGAGCACACGGCCAAGAGTCTGCGGTGCCTGCGCGATTTCGGCCGCATCATTCAATACGGCACCGCGACCGGCAAGCAGCCGCAACTCGATGTTCGCGCCCTCTACGCAAAGTCTGCGAGCGTTCAGGGCTTGTGGCTTACATATCTCTCGCAAAAGCAGGAAATCATGCAGCCTGCATGGGCGCAGCTGTCGCAATGGATCGCGGAAGATAAACTGTCTCCTGTGATCGGCCATGTCTTTCCGCTTGATCGCGCTACGGAAGCCTACAAATTACTGCAGGAGGGCAAGAACTACGGCAAAGTTGTGTTGAAGATCTAGGACGTTCGGGGCAGACCGGTCTCATGCCACAAAAAATGCCATGTGGTATAATAAATGGCATGAAACTCACTCTCGATAAATCCGGAAGGGTGGTCCTGCCGAAACCCCTTCGCCAGCGTCTGGGGTTTAGGGTCGGCACGACGTTCGAGGCTATGGAAGCGTCTGGTGGACTCTTGCTGCGTCCTGTCACCCAGCAGCCATCTCTGGTGGAACGAAACGGATTTCTGGTGCACACGGGCGAGATAATCCCCGCCTTTGATTGGCAGCAGCTTTCCGACGATTTGGAGCAAGAACGAGCACGGGATATGCTCGGCCAATGACGATCAAGCCATGAGAGCGAATTTTAAAATCGAAGCATGAAAGTCTATTGCGATACATCCGTATTAATCGCAGCTTCAATCTCAGCCCATCCCCATCATCCTCAGTCTCTTGAACTGCTCAAGAAGGTTCGGGAGGGCAAATTGGAGGCCGTGATCAGCGCGCACGGCACTGCTGAGTTTTACGCTGTCTTAACGCGCGCTCCACTCACTCCAATGGTCTATCCGGGCGAGGCATGGCGGCTTCTTGCGGAAAACATTCTGCCTCATTTCCATATTGCAGAGCTCAGCGCGGCGGAGTACAAGTCAGTCCTGCAGCAGGCAGCCGAAAAGGGATGGACGGGTGGTCTCGTTTACGACGCATTGCACCTGGCGGCAGCCAGCAGCAGCCACTGCAAGAGAATCTACACCTTCAACTTGCGCCACTTTCTCCAACTCGCTCCGCACCTGCAGAATGTAATCTGTAGTCCATAGCTGAGTAATCCGGCGGCGCAGTTTCGTTTGCAGCGTGCCTCTTCTCTTCCCGGAAATGCCGTGCGACCGTGTACACTGATGCCGCGGCCCAGCTGAGCCCAGCGTTCCCACGCCGTCATCCTCGCTTTGAGGATGCATTTTCGCTCCGGTCAAAGGTCTTCCATGTCGAAGCTTCCTCGTTTTCCGTTGTGCGCTTTATTGTTTGCTTTCGCATTTCTTTTCTCTCAGGCCGCATTCGCTCAGGAAACCGTCTCGCCGAATCCTGAAATCGATCGCCGAGTCGAGGGCTTACTCGGCAAGATGACGCTTGATCAGAAGATTGACTATATCGGCGGCACTGGTTTTGCGGTTCGAGCGATGCCGGAACTCGGCCTTCCCGCGCTCGAAATGTCTGACGGACCACTCGGCGTGCGCAGCAATCAGAAATTTCCCTCTACCGTTTACGCGGCTGGCATTGGCCTCGCGGCGTCGTGGGATCCACAACTTGCGGAACGAGTAGGCGCGGGCATTGGCAAAGATGCGCGCGCGCGCGGCATTCATTTCATGCTTGGACCCGGCGTCAACATTTATCGTGCACCGATGAACGGCCGCAACTTCGAATACTTCGGCGAAGACCCTTTCCTTGCCGCGAGTATCGACACCGGGTACATCACGGGCATGCAGAAACAAGGCGTCAGTTCGACGGTAAAACATTTCCTCGCCAATAATTCCGAATTCCTTCGGCACGACAGCGACTCCATCGTCGACGAACGAACCGCGCGTGAGATTTACCTGCCGGCTTTTGAATTCGCGGTGAAGAACGCGCACGTGGGCGCGATGATGGATTCTTACAATTTCGTGAACGGGACGCACTCCACGCAAAACGGCTACTTCAATATCGACGTAGCCAGAAAGCAGTGGGGATTTCAGGGCGTCATGATGTCGGATTGGGTTTCGACTTACGACGGAGTGGGCGCGGCCAACGGTGGCCTGGATCTTGAAATGCCCACCGGCAAGCATATGAATAAAGCTAATTTGCTTCCGGCGATTCGGGACGGTCGCGTCAAGGAAGCAACCATTGATGAGAAGGTCCGTCACATTCTGACCACTGCAGCGAGCTTCGGCTGGCTCGATCGCGAGCAAACCGATCCCTCGCTCTCGAAATATAACGAGGAGAATCATCTGGTCGCTCTTGAGGGTGCGCGCGAAGGTACGGTGCTTCTCAAGAACGAAGGTTCTTTACTGCCTCTCGATAAGGAAAAGATCAAGAGCATTCTTGTTGTCGGTCCCGATGCCTGGCCGGCGCAACCAGTCGCGGGAGGAAGCGGTAAGGCGATTCCGTTTTCGGCCGTCAGCATTCTTGAAGGCATCGGAACCTACCTTGGCACATCAGCGAAGGTTTACTACGAGCGCGGACTTCCGAAGATGATCGACCTCGCTGAGTCCACTGAATTTTCCACGGCCGCGCAAAATGGCCAGCCCGGCCTCAAGTTTGAAGCTTTTGCGAACGGCGATCTCAGCGGTACGCCGGTGTCAACTGTAACGGTGGGCCATCTCAATTATGCGGGTAAGGATTGGGAGGACTTCGCCGATCTTGACGAAGCCCTCAAATTGCTGGACGCGGGCAAAAAGCCCTCTTCTCGCCGCTGGACCGGTTTCTACATCGCGCCGGCCACATCTTCGTACATAGTCGCAGCGGAATACTCGGGCGAAGGCAACGGCTACCGCCTTTTCGTCGATGGCAAGCTCATCTTCGATAACTGGAAATATGCGACGGCTTTGCAAAACCACACAACTTTAGATCTCCCCGCAGGAGCGCACAAGATTGTTGCCGAGGCGTACCAGGATAATCCCGTCGGCGGACATCTTCGCGTCGGCATCATGGATCAGCACAAGATCGTCTCTGCTACTGCGAAGGACTTAGCCGCGAAGGCAGATGTGGTGATCGTCGCTGCCGGCTTTGACTCCAGCAGCGAGTCCGAAGGCGCGGATCGCACTTTCAGTCTGCCATTCGGTCAGGACGAATTGATCCGCGAGCTGGCCGCAGTCAACAAGAAAACCATCGTCACCGTCACTTCCGGCGGCAATGTTGATGCCGGCGACTGGCTCGATCACGTTCCCGCCTACCTCGAACTCTGGTATCCCGGCGAACGAGGAGGAACTGCGCTCGCGGAAATCCTCTTCGGAGCGGTCAATCCGTCAGGGCATCTCCCGGCTACCTTCGAGCGGCGCTGGGCCGACAATCCGGTCCACGATACCTACTATCCTGAATCGGGCACGAATCGGGTGGTTTACAAAGAAGGCGTGTTCGTCGGCTACCGTGGATACGAACACAATCACGTTAAACCGCTCTATCCTTTCGGCTATGGTCTGTCGTATACGACTTTTCAATTCAGCCAAATTGAAGTGACACCGGGCGCATCCTCCACCGCCCGCTACAACGTAACGTTTGATGTGACCAACACTGGCGCTCGCGCGGGGGCCGACGTAGCCCAGGTGTACGTATCCGAGAGCGATCCGAAGGTCCCGCGCCCGCCGAAAGAACTAAAAGGCTTCTCGCGCGTGGAGCTTGCAGCTGGCGAAACGAAACACGTTTCGATTCCGCTCAATCCCCGCGCCTTTACTTACTACGACGTGGCCGGGAAACATTGGCATGCGGACGCGGGCAAATATACGGTGGAGGTTGGCGACTCTTCCGAGGACGTGCCGCTGAAGACCGACATCGATCTCTCGACGGCCTATGATGTAGCGAATGATCAGTAAGCCCGTGTAGAGCGAGCGCTGCCTTGGAAGTTGATCGTGATCTCGCGACGGCTATCTGGGGTTACGTGCACTTTCTTACCGTCCGTCGAAGACATATTCGTTGCTCACTATAAAATTCACCAGCGAGCAAAGTGCGATTGCAATCGCATTCGCAACCAGATAGTTCATATGGCCCAGACCGACCATCCATTTCATTAAGGCCAGATTCCCGGCGAGGGAGACAGCACCATTTGTAAGATTGAATCGCAGCAGGCGCGGCAGGGAGTTCCGCCACGAGGGTTGCAACCGGTCCGCCCATGTAAAGCGCTCATGCCACAGGAAGTTGTGTATCACTGTGGCCTCGACTGCCAGACCAGTTGCGGAAAGGTAGTTGAAGTGGAGGATGCTCTTCAATAAAAACAACAGAATAAGTTGAACAGCGATTCCAATGCCACCGACAAGATTAAAGCGCCACCATCGCAGAAAAATGCTTCCGCGAATCGAATTGCGAAGACACGCGCTCATCGAGATAACCTTTCCGCGCGATAAAGCCGCAAAGTATTTTCCACAGTGAAGTAAAACAGCACCGCCGCCATTCCGGCGAGACCGATGGCTCCGCCAACATCGAAGAGCCGGTATTCTCCACCCAAAAAATGAACCTCCGGTTTCCTCAGCAACGCCAGATCGCCCGCCACCAGCAGGAGGCGCAGTTCAGTGGGGCCGAAGCGAAAGAACGAGAGACGAAACTCGCCCAACGCATGAGTGGCCAGATAGGACTGGATCGAAAGCATAAGAAACACGATCAGCAGTCCGATTGCAATCCACGGCCGCATGAGGCCGGAGAGCGCCAGGCCGCCCATCAGTGCGAGCGCGCCGAATGTATCGACCATGTGGTCGACATAAAATCCATAGCAAGGGCGCAGTGTCTGCCGCACCCGCGCCAGCGTGCCATCCAGCGAATCGCCCAGCCAATTCAACGCCAGAAAGACGATCACGCCGAGGAGCGCGTATTTGTTCCACCGCGCTAGGGCATAGCAGGCTCCCGCGCCGATCTGCGCTGCTAATCCCAAACAAGTCAGATGATCTGGATTTATCCATTGCGGGGTGCGGGCGGCCAGCCACAGCAGCACATTCTTTTCGCCGGCTGCGACCCAGCTTTCCTGCACTCGCACTTCCGGCAACGTATGTGCCGCTTTCATTTCCAGCAATACTCTGGGATTTACTTGCTCGCAAAGATCAGTCATCTCGCTCGAGATTCTTGCCCCCGCAATTGTCTGTTTCATTTTTTTGTCCGCGCTTCGAGTTTCGATGGGTTGACTGTGCAGCAATCGATATTGTGTGGCAATGCACCGCGTCTCAAGCGCGACTCAATTCGAGATCATCGCGTAAATGATTGCGAATTTGGCGCTTAGGGGCGCGCCTCACCTGCCACGAGATATCGCATTCCACGCCGGAGTATCAATAAAGGAACCGGCGTAACCTACATTCGCGATAGACGCCGCTGTAGATGCAAAGCGTCTGGTAGGCTTTGAAGGAAATTTGATTGCTTGCATCAGCGTCCCATGACCAAGGTCCTGAATTTTTTGCGCCCCTCCCACCAGCACACGGCCTTCTCGGCCACGCTACTGCTGATGGGGGCGGTGATGCTTTCGCGCGTGATCGGCTATGTGCGGGAGGCATACATCGCCTATGCCTTCGGCGCCGGGGCGCAGACCGATGCTTACGTCGCCGCTTTCACGCTGCCGGACTGGCTCAATTACATCGTGGCCGGGGGTGCGGCGTCGATCACTTTTATCTCCATCTACACCCGCTTTCTCGCCGAGAATCGCGACGCCGACGCCAAGAAAACTTTTTCTGTGGTCATCACGGTGATGACCACGGTGATGATCATTGGCACCATCATCACAGAAATCTTTACCCCGCAGTTCGTACGCTGGATGTTTCGCGGCTTCTCACCGGCGCAGGTTGACCTGACGGTTCATCTCACCCGCATACTCTTGCCCGCGCAAATTTTCTTCTACGTTGGAGGCGTGGTCTCGGCCGTTTTGCTCTCGCACCGTCTCTTTCTTTTTCCCGCTTTCGGGCCGCTGCTCTACAACGTTTTCATTATTTTCGGCGGCGTGATTGCCGGCCGCCATCTCGGCATCGCATCGCTGGCTTATGGCGCACTGTTGGGGAGCGTTGTCGGACCTTTTCTCGCCAGCGTGGTCGGAGCGGCGCGCATTGGCACCGGCTACAAGCCTTCGTTCGACATCATGAATCCCGCATTTCGCGAGTGGGTGAAGCTTTCCATCCCGCTGATGCTGGGCGTTTCACTGGTGACGGCCGACGACTGGATCCTGCGCCACTACGCTTCAAGCGGCATTGGCGATATCGCGCGCCTCAACTACGCCAAGCGTCTGTTCGCCGTGCCCATCGCAGTTCTCGGACAAGCCACGGGGCAAGCTTCCCTGCCGTTCTTCGCCCGTTTATTTAATGAGAAACGCCTGAAAGAATTTGCCACCACGGTGAACGATTCTGTCTACCGCGTTGCCGCCGCATCGTTCCTGGCCACGGGATGGATGATGGCCGCCGCGTTTCCCGTGATCGATCTGGTTTACCGCCGCGGAAGATTCACGCTCTCCGATACGCGGACGACGGCGGTTTATTTCTTCTGGTTCTCGTTGTCCCTGGCGCTGTGGTCGGCCCAGGGACTCTACGCCCGCGCGTTCTACGCCGCGGGAGATACGCTTACTCCCATGGTGGCAGTGACGCTGATTACGAGCGCATCGTTGCCGGTTTATTCGTTGCTCTTCCACAAATATGGCGTAGTTGGCTTGGCATTCGCTTCTGACATTGGCATTGGCGCAAACCTGCTGGCGCTGGCCTGCTTGCTGCACTACCGGAAAATGGTTTCGTTGAGAACACTGCGTTGGGATGAGTTAGGAAAGTCTGCACTTACCGCCGTCGTCGCCGGAGTGATCAGCCTTGAAGTCGCAAAAATCGTTCCGCTGCCGGCTTATGGTCACGGCAGCCGCGTCACCGACCTGCTGCAACTGGCATTAATCTCCGTTACCTGGGCGGCCGCGACGGCTGTGGGTCTATGGCTTTTGAAATCGCAATTGCCGAACGATTTACGACGTCGCAAGAAGATCGCTTATCCCGCGGTGGCGCAGAACGAAGGCAAGGAAATTATGGACGCGGGAACTCAACCGTGAAGCATTTACGGCCGCGCTACTCCGGTGTATTGACGACCGGCACGTTCACCATGACCACGGTAGCCGGATCGTCGCGAAGCTTGAGGTAGAGCGTCTTGCCTTCGGGTTGCGGAATTTTTAGCGCGGATTGGACAAAGCCATCGGGCACGGTTACGGAGTTGGTAAAGTCAGGATTTGAGCTGACGGCGTCGATAAGAAACAATTTGTCGCCATCAAGCGTGCATTGTTTTTCCGCGGCTTTGGCGCAACGTACTCCTTCCAGCACGGGAATCCGGACCAGCGTAACCAGAGGCTGCCAGTCTCCATCGGTTCCTTCCGAATCGATTGGACGAAACTTCAGTGGACCGAAGGCCGATGGCCCCAGCAGTTTCATGGGATCGAGGACGCCGAAGATCGTCTTCGAATCCTGCGGCGTCAGATTCCCATCCTTCTCGCTCAACATTACGCTGAACGACTCATCTGCCGTAGCGACTTCGATCTTTTCCGCGGGAGCAAAATTCTCCGGAACCAGAGTCTTCAAAAAGAAATTCAAACGCGCATCCTGAGGAAGCTCACCTTCATTCTCAAGCCGAACTGCCGAAGCCGCAACCTCTGGATCCAATTGCACGCTCTTGCTCAAAATGGTGACACGCGGACGCGGATCCTCAACTTTGGTTTGCAGATCCAATGCGCGGCCATCCTTCAAAGTTACGTGAACCGCGATTGCATCTCCGGCCTGCAGGCGCTTGCTTACAGTGGCGTCCTGGCAAACCAGTTTGAGTTCATCCTGCTGATTGGCGCGAGATAAACCTGCCGGAGCAAAATGCAAGCCGGCAATATCGAGCGCCGTGACTTGATCGAGTCTGGTGCCTTTAAGCATTCCGTCGGCGTCTCCGGCGTGAATGCTGAAGGCGTCAAGGCGTCCGGCCTCAAAGTAAGTATGCAGCGGAATTTCATCGGGCTGGCGCGTGCCCTGCTTGTGAATCATGAGCGTGAGAGTTCCGGCGACTGCATTCTGTAACGGAACTTTCACTTCCAATTCTTCGGGCTTGGCGATCTTCCAGACAGCCGTAGAGCTCTTGCCTTTTTCATCGCGCAAGCTGACGGCGCTTACACAGCACGCGTCGGGCGACTGAAGATGCAGCGTATCTTCTCGTCCTACGATGAGCGCGCTGGCATCCTTAGATGCGACCACCCACTGGCCGGGGCTGGAGGCACGTAGCCGGAAGCGAGGACCATCAAATGGGTGAAAGCCCCAGGTACCGCGCAGAATTCCACTGACCTCGCCTTCCAATTCAACGGATTGCATGGCCTTCGTGTCGATTACAAAACCACCCTGCGCGGGATCCGGCGCAGCGGGAAGATCGATGCCGTTCGGAGATTTGGTTTCCACGTGCAAAACAAAGTTGTGAGCCAACTCGGTCGCAAATACTAATGGAGCGCCGTCAGCCGGTAGCACGAGACCCGGTTTATCCACACAGAAAACCTGCGTGGAATCGATGGCGCGCAACGGAGGATTCGCCGCTGGGACAACCAACGGAAGCGCGATCACGATGACGGATTTCGGATTCCGGAAAGACGGCGGATAGTTGAGCCGAAGATTAAGATTGTCCTTCTTCGGTAACGACAGAGCCGGAATGTATTGATATTGCGCAGTGTGCGCCGAACCAAGAATGCGCACCACATCGACGACTGCGCCAACGTAAGCGCTGTAGTATCCAGCTCCGGCAGTGGGTGTAGCGCTGACCTGCACCAGCAGATCGCTGGAGGGTCCCGAACTAAGAGTGGCGACGATGGTCTGACTGTGGGCGTCGTCGAGAACTAGCTGGTCGGTGTTCTGCGTAAGGCAGGGTGCTTGCTGCGCGCTCGGCTTGTCGAAGCATTGCTGATCGAGACGCATGTTGAGGCTGCGCGCCAAAAGTGTAGTCCGCGCCTTCATCTTTTCCGGATCGGTTTCCGAAGCCTCACGAACGGACTCGAGATACTTTTCCAGGCGTTGCCGGTCGAGGCTGGCTTGTTCCAGATCCTGTGCGGCGCGAACGAAAGCGCCCGGCTTGCCGCGGACGGCGCTGCGGATCGTGCTGAACGCTCCTCCGGTTTCCGGCGCGAGGAACACGATCGCTTCCTCGGCTCCGGCTGGAACGGTAACGTATACGCCTTCATCGCGAACCGGTTTAGTCCAGCCTTCGACGCGCGTAAACCAATCATCTGGAGGAGGATTCGTTGATCCTCGCAGAAAAGAAATAACCATCAAGTAGCGGACTGATTGAGTTTCCGGCAGATCGGGATGGACCCAGAGCCGGTCTCCGACCTGAAGATTGGGAACTTCAGAGATAGGCAGTGTATGGCCTTCGCGTTGTACCCGGACATCAACTTTCGGCCCGGTGAGATCGAAGGCAGCCGCATCGGCAGCGAGATACTTGGGAAAGAAAGCAAACAACGGAATAGCACAAGTCAGGAGCAGCAATTTCCGTAAAGCGTGGCCCAAATCAATCAAAACGGACTTCTTCCTTTCGGAACGTGAATCACTTAGTTCGCGTAGCCGAACCGAAACCGAAAATCTTCCGACCGTTAGGCGCGAACCGTGGGTAGAACTTCATGGTACTGCCGCCGTAAGCAGGAGAGCAACCGCTCTGCACTTCCGATAGTGCAAGCCCGTCACCAGCACTCCTGCGCGGTCAGAGGATTACATGCCGTGAAAAAACAAAGCGGCGGAGATTCGCTCGGTCTGCGAACCCCGCCGCTGATATCGTTCAAAACCTGCCGGCAACTACGCTCTGGCGCCAACCGCTGCCGGCTCCGGCGCAGCGACACTCTTGTCCTCGCCGTTGGGCTTCGGCTGGGAAGGCTGCCCGCCCTTGCGGATATCGATGCCGCCTTTGAAGAAGGCTCCATCTTCAATGGAGATGCGTGCTGCTACCACGTCGCCGGTGAGCGATCCATCGCTGCGAATGTCAACCCGGTCGCTGGCCGTCAAATTGCCGCGCACCTTGCCGAGCACCACGATCTCGCGGGCGTTAATATTGGCCGCCACCACGCCGTTGCGACCAATGGTGACTCGGTTTCCCGCCAGGCTGATGGAACCTTCCACGCGGCCATCGATGTAGAGCGACTCCGATCCAGTCACCTCGCCCTTGATCACCAGCGATTTGCCGATGGTCGCCTGGTCCGCAGTCGTGGTGGTGGTTGCTGCCGGACGCGGCGCAACGGCAGGTTCATTCGCCATCATGGCAGGCGCGCTCGGTGGAGTCATGGTTGGACGCTCCGGTTCGTTGGGGCGTCCGGGGGTCTGAGGCTGATTCGTCGGCTTCCACATGGGTTACATAGTTCCTTTCCTTGTTGGGATTAGGGATCACGTGCCGCACTTGCGTGACCAAATGGAATTGTACTCCGTCGTCTCACTTTGAGCGCTGTGGAAAAGCTTTATTTTCAACGAAGTTTCCTTCTGTGGTACGCACTTTAGGGCTTTCTATGCGGAGCCCTACCGTTCCCTGGACTCCCCTTTTGGCTCGCATACCGTGTAAGGATTCCCGGAACGAAGCTCACCAGTGAACCGTTCCACAGTCTATCGGAGTATGCTCTTGGCTCAACAATTCGCCAGCTAGACTTCAATTTCAGGGAGACCTTGATGTCCGAACCAGCCGTTATCACTCCGCCAGCCTTCACTATCGCTCGTCCTCAACCAGACGAATGCGCTCCTTATTATGCTCGCTATATTTCGTTGGTTGAGGGCGACGACATTCTTAGCAGCCTCGACCAGCAGCGTCGCCAGACCATGATGCTGCTCTCCGGCCGCAACGAGGACGATGGGAATTTCCGCTACGCGCCCGGAAAATGGCGCGCGAAAGAAGTTCTCGGCCACGTCTGCGATACGGAACGAGTTTTCGCCTACCGGGCACTGCGCATTTCTCGCGCCGATACGACGCCGCTCGAAAGCTTCGAGCAGGATGATTATGTGCGTGAGGGTCCGTTCTCCAATCGCTTGCTCTCAGATTTGGTCGAGGATTTCATCGCGGTTCGCCGCGCAACCCTCTCTTTGCTGCGCAACCTTGACGAAGCGGCTTGGATGCGCCGCGGCGTTGCCAGCAAAAACGAAGTCAGTGTACGAGCGCTGGCTTACATGATCGCGGGGCACGAACTGCACCATCGCAAAATACTCGAAGAAAAATATTTCGCGGCGGCGCGTGGATGATCGGCCATGTCATCAGGCGCACTTACTGAACTGCTTCATGGCCAAGGCGCGCACGCCGATCCCTTGGTTTGCATCGAAGATCTTTCCGCCGAACTGGCCACACGCCACGTAGCCGGATTTCCGCACTCCATCGCACAACTCGACTTCCACATGAATTACTGGATGGACTATGACCTGCGTCGCGCGCGCGGCGAGAAGCCGCCATATCCAGAACATAACTCCGAAAGCTTTCCAGGGACGACCCGAATGAATGGGAATGAATGGAGGGCTTTCGTGCAGCGATTTTCCGCTCTGCTAAACGACGCCGCTGCACTGGCAGACTCGAGCCAAGCTGATCTCGATCGTAAGATAGAAGCCACGCACCCCAGCCACCAGCAACGCGCAGACACTCTCGAAGCACTTCTGTGGCAACTCGCCGCGCACAACAGCTATCACACCGGGCAGATCGCCATGATTCGACGGGCGCTGGGTGCATGGCCCCCGCGCGGCGGCGGGGACACTTGGTAAGCTCATTCACTCAATTTGCATTGTCATCCTGAGGTCCGCGCTCCTTGCGGGCCGAAGGATCCCTGCAAGAGTTTGAAAATTGCGTAGCTTTCTCTTCTGGCTTCGAAATCACAGATCGACCTTCCGCCCTCGTGCGTTATGCTGACAACTGACAGCAAATAGCCTATTTCCATGATCTCTGACACCACCATTCTCAAACACATCGCCCGCCAGCCCAAACGTTCGGCAGGATTCAAGCAGCTTGTGCGCGAGCTAGGGTTGCATGGCGCTGCCCGCGGAGAACTGGACACGCAGCTTGAAAAGCTGGTCACAGCAGGACAATTGGTTCAGCTGAATTCCGATCGCTATGCCTTGCCGCAAGCCGCAGCGGACAAGAATCTTGTTGCGGGACGGCTGACCATGCATCGCGACGGCTTCGGGTTCGTCATTCCTGACGCGAATTCTCTGAGTCCGGCGCTCAAATCGCTCCTGGCGGGAGACATCTTCATTCCGCCGCACGCGATCGGAAATGCCATGCATGGCGATCGCGTGCTGGTCGATGTTGTTTCCACCCGTTCCGACGGCCGCGCCGAAGGGCGCATCGTGCGCTCGGTGGTGCGCGTTCATCCCACCGTGGTAGGAATTTTTCACTACGGCAGCCGCCACAACTATGTGAAGCCCATCGACAGCAAGATCACGCAGGAGATCATGATTCCACCGGGCATGGAAATTCCTGGTGTCAAACAAGCCGGGGAGACGCCGGCACTATATACGAAGAAAAAATCCGTGGACCGCGTACTCGGAGACGAAGCCGCCCTACACGCCGAATGGGACGACCTGGAAGGAGTTGTCGTTGATGTCGAGATCACGGACTGGCCCACGCCGACGCAAAATCCACGCGGACGCGTCTTCGAAATCCTCGGCCGCCAGGATGACTTCGGCGTCGATGTCGAAATCATCATCCGCAAATTTCATCTGCCCCACCACTTTCCCGCGGCCACGCTGGAAGAGGCGCAGAATATTCCGGCCATTGTCCCGGCGCAGGAACTTCGCCGCCGCCGAGACTTCCGCTCGATGCCCATCGTTACCATCGACGGCGAAACCGCACGCGATTTCGATGATGCGGTAGACGTCCGCCGTCTCGATAACGGCGATTTCGAATTGCAGGTCCACATTGCCGACGTGGCGCAATATGTAAGGCCCGGTTCCGCGCTCGATCAGGAAGCTCAACTCCGCGGTACCAGTGTTTATTTTCCGGATCGCGCCGTGCCCATGCTGCCGCTCGAATTATCCACCGATATCTGTAGCCTGCGGCCACATCTCGATCGCCTTGTGCTTTCCTGCGTGATGCAGATCGATCCTCAGGGTGAAATTCTGGGCTACGAATTATGCGAAGGTGTAATCCGTTCCGCCGAGCGCATGACTTATACGACCGTAAACGATGTGCTGGAAGGCGATTCCGCCGCCCGCCAACGTTACGCGTCTCTGGTGCCGACGTTCGAGCTGATGCGCGATTTGGCGACGATGCTCAACCGCAAACGCCAGCGCCGCGGATCAATCGATTTCGACCTGCCCGAACCCGTTATCGAGTTCGACGAACTCGGACTGATGAAAAGCATTACGCGTTCCGAAAGGAACATCGCTCATCGCCTGATCGAAGAGTTCATGCTCTCGGCCAACGAATGCGTCGCGCAATATCTGGAATCCAAGCGCATTGCCTCCTTGTATCGAGTTCATGAAAAGCCCGACGCCAAGCGGGTTTACGACTTCGAAGTGATCGCGGCAACATTTGGATATTCTCTCGGCGTCGGTCCGCTGCCCATTCAACGTGTGCAGTTCAAGAGCGATCGCCGCGCGGCACGGGGCACGGGCAAACAAGCCCGCACGATTGAGGTACCGAAAGATGTCCACGTCACGCCTCGCATGTATCAGAAGCTGGCGGCGAAAATCGCGGGCAAGCCGGAAGAGCGCATCCTCAGCTACTTGATGCTGCGCTCGCTCAAGCAGGCGCGCTATTCGGAAGAAAATCTCGGCCACTTCGCACTGGCCGCACCAAGCTACACGCACTTCACCTCGCCCATCCGCCGTTATCCCGACCTGATCGTGCACAGAATCCTGAAACAAGTGCTGCGCGATTCTCCGGAGAAAAAAGATGGCGAGGTCCAACTCGGAGTTTTCCCGGCGCTCGAACATAGCGCCGGCGCCTCGGCGGCACGAGCGGAACGCACGTCGGATCCAGAAGCCGTGCCTTCCCCCTGGTCCAAACGTCGCGATCATGCCGCGCATCGCCACGCCCTCGAGCCTCTCGGCGGCCCGATTCCCATCGACGAACTGCACAACATCGCTGAAGAGTCGAGTCTTTCCGAGCGCCGCGCCGACGAAGCCGAACGCGAACTCATGGAGTGGAAGAAAGTAAAGTTCATGCAGGACCGCGTGGGCGAAGACTTCGATGGCCTGATCACCAGTGTCACCAAATTCGGCTTCTTCGTCGAACTGACGGACTTGTTCATCGAAGGCCTGGTCCCGCTGAACACGCTCACCGACGACTACTACACTTACCACGAGAACACACGCCAGATCATCGGCCAGCGCACGCGCAAAACTTACAGCCTGGGACAAAGAATTCGCGTTTTGGTCGACCGCGTCGATCCCGTTGAAAAGGAAATTCAGTTTGCCGTGCTGGAAGAGAAGGCTGTAAGAAAGCGCAAGCGAAAGAAGAGTTAAGCAGGATCCATGCCGATCCGGAATGATCGCAAAATGTTGCTCGCTGGGCTTCTGTCGCTGTGTCTATTTGCGCCGGCCGCTGCTCAGGCACAGCATTCTCTTTCGTGCCAGTTGGTCTCCTTCAAGGTAACTCTGAATGCCAACGACAACTACGAGCGTGAGTTGGGCGGCGGCTTGCTTTTTCGCGTAACCAGGGAGAAGGATCCGGGCTGGTTTGTAGATATCGTCCCCGCAGAAGAGAACACAAAGGATTACATCTACCCTGTAAATCTGCCCTTGCGATTCAACGGGAACCAGACTCTCGGACCGGGATACGGCGAGACCGTTAAGTCTTCTCTATCGCATCCGCATGAAATGGATTTTCTGCTCGATCGATCCGACTATGATCGAATTTCAGGACTGGTCGGCAATGTCCTGTGGTCTTATCAAACCCCTGATCCCGACAAGGCGTTGGCCGACTACACCAAGGCAGTGGAGCTTGCGCGGAAGGGGTCGCTCAAACTTATCATCTCTTCGTATAAAACCGATCCGAAGACCGGCGCATTAGCTCGCATCAAGCTGCGCGTTGGGATTACGACTCCGCAGGACTTCCAATTTGCTCCGGGATTGAATCCCTGGCCTGCGCCCTGCCATCGCTAGAGCAAAACTCGAAGCAAAACGAACTGCCTGCGCGGAACTGCGGCGCAAGTGGTAAAATCCTTGAGTCAACCCCACCTGTTGCCGACACGATGCAGCGGGTTCCTTCCTAGTCGGGACGTGGCTCAGCCTGGTAGAGCACTCGCTTGGGGTGCGAGGGGTCGGCAGTTCAAATCTGCCCGTCCCGACCATTTCATCCTGGATTCATTCTTGATTGCTGCGAGCATTCCGTGCTCCGCATGCACTTCCGATAGCCCCGAACCAAGAAAAGCACTTCTGACGTTCGCCATACTCCGCGACAATCGTGAAAAGTTCCACTGGCTCCACGCTCGTCGCGCGCTGCTCGTCCAAGATCTTTTCAGGGCGAAGGAAAGTAGTCCACTCTCGGGGGAATCATTATGTCCGGGCAAGTCATTCTGTATTTCGACGACCAAGCGGACGCATTGCGTTTTGCATTAGCCGCGGGTTCGGTAATGGCGGGGGACGGATCTCGCGCCACCGACGATCTGCTTCACGAAACCGCACGCGCCAGCCGCATCCGTCTGGACGCGGCCAACGCGGGCAAAGTTAAAAAGCCCGCACCGGAACGAGTAGCCTGAATTGCCGTCGAGGCAGGTCGCGTGACAAGGTTGACTGAAAGTGACGGGCCCGAATTATCCGGTACGCCGCGCAGAGAGCAGACTGAGAATCTCGCGCAGTCCCTGGCGAATGTGCTGGATCTCGGGGGAAGACGGCGTCGGGAATGGAATCGCGGCTTGACCTTTATCGGTTTTTGTCTCGGAACGCAACTGCTGCCGCGCGCCCACGATTGTGAATCCCTGTTCGTAGAGCAATTGCTTGATTCGTAGAACGCTTTCCACGTCGCGCCTGCGGTACATGCGCTGCCCGGTGCTGCTTTTCACCGGCTTTAATTGCGGGAACTCGCTCTCCCAGAAGCGCAGCACGTAAGCGGGCAAGCGGCATAGGGTAGCCACTTCACCGATGCGGAAATAGAGCTTGTCAGGAATGAATACTTCATCGGACTTAGCTTTATTGTGATTGTTCTTGCCCGCGCTTTTTTTTCTCGGACTCATGCTCGGATCCACGGTTCAAGGCCCGTGCGGTCTACGTATTGTGACACACGGAGGCCGGACGTACGAACAATTTCGCGCGCGCTGTACCAACGTGCGAAATTGACGTTCCCGCTGCAAAAGGAAACGCCTCTCAAGAGGTGCTTCTCCTGAGAGGCTGGTTAAAATCTCGGCCCTTGCGAAGTATCGTCTCGCAGACGGTTAGTGTTTCTTCTTTTTTGCTTTCTTCTTGGTTGCCATGAAGGTTCCTCCGTGAACGATTTTCCCTTGTCGACTTCGGGGACCCGAAAACCAAAAGCCACCCAACTTGTTGTACGGGCAGCTTCCTTAACACAAGATATTGCGGGAGTGTGAACGCAGTGTCAACACAATTTTTCATTTCTTCGCAATATTTTTCCTGGCACGAAGCGTTTTCCTCCTCCGACCGGCTCAGAGAGTCGGAAATAATCCCGAGCACTAGCCCCCGATTCTGCCTTCCTTTAAACTGCGCGTGATGAAGCGTGATCCCATCGAACTCGAAATCTTCAAGAATCTTTACCACTCGATTGCCGAGGAGATGGGCGCCGCCCTTCGGCGCACCGCGTTTTCGCCAAACATTAAAGAGCGCCGCGATTACTCCTGCGCCCTGTTCGATGGCGCCGGGGAAGTGATTGCCATGGGCGACCATATGCCGGTGCATCTCGGGTCGATGCCCATGTCAGTGCGCGCCGCCATTGCCGCTGGCGAAATGTCTTCCGGCGATGTGGTTATGCTGAACGACCCATTCCGTGGTGGAACGCACTTGCCAGACATAACATTGGTAGCGCCCGTCTATATCAAGCAACCCAAGCGGGCTGCTCCGGATTTCTATGTGGCTTCGCGCGCTCACCATGCCGACGTCGGCGGAGCCTACGCCGGCTCCATGGGACTCTGTCGCGAGATCTATCAGGAAGGACTCCGCATTCCGCCGGTGAAAATAATGCGTGCCGGTGTAATGGAATCCGATGTGCTCGCTCTGCTGTTGAAAAACGTTCGCACTCCGGAAGAGCGCGAAGGCGATCTGGGTGCTCAGTTGGCGGCGTGTCACACCGGAACCGAGCGCCTGCGAGAAGTATGTGCGCGGTACGGACTTGACCGGGCCAAGCGCGCCACCAAAGAACTACTGGAATATTCCGAAGAATTGATGCGCTCATTTCTGCTTCATATATCGCCGGGCAAATATCACGCCGAAGATTTTCTGGATAACGACGGCATCACCGACAAACCGGTGAAGATCGCGGTAACGGTGACGCTAGGCCATGGGCAGCGTTCACCCGGAGCGGGCCGCATGATCACGGTCGATTTCACGGGAAGTGATCCGCAAGTAGAAGGCAGCATCAATGCGGTGGAAGCAATCACTTACTCCGCGTGCTTCTACGTCTTTCGTTGTCTGTTGGCGGACGATGTCCCGGCCACCGCCGGATTGATGCGCCCCATCCGCGTCATCGCGCCCGAAGGAACGATTGTGAACGCCCGTCCACCGGCTGCGGTTGCCGGCGGCAACGTCGAAACTTCCCAACGCATCGTCGATGTTCTGCTCCGCGCGTTATCGCAGGCCATTCCGGAGCGCATTCCCGCTGCGGCCTCCGGCACAATGAACAATCTGACCATCGGTGGCATCGATCCCCGTACCGGTGCACCGTTTGCTTATTACGAGACCATCGCCGGCGGAATGGGCGCGCGCCCCACCAAGAATGGAGTTTCGGGCGTCCATACCCACATGACGAATTCGTTGAATACTCCGGCGGAGGCGTTAGAGTATGCGTACCCGCTGCGCGTGCGGCGATATTCACTGCGAACGGGCAGCGGTGGTCAAGGAAAAT
Organism: Candidatus Sulfotelmatobacter sp.; assembly: GCA_049693675.1. Taxonomy (GTDB): domain Bacteria; phylum Acidobacteriota; class Terriglobia; order Terriglobales; family Acidobacteriaceae; genus Sulfotelmatobacter. The sequence continues at coordinate 35,983 of JBAVQD010000042.1, forward strand.
ATCTTGGCGGCGATGGAATTGTCCGCGAGATCGAAGTGCTGACCGATTGCGACGTTACGCTGCTTTCCGAACGCCGTGTGCTCGCGCCCTGGGGGTTGAATGGCGGCAGTGACGGCGCATCGGGCAGGACGAGTGTGATCCGCAGCGACGGATCGGTGGAAACTATGCCAGGAAAGTTCAGCACGCGCCTGAGGGCAGGTGACCGGATCAGAATTGAGTCGCCGGGCGGCGGGGGGTGGGGAAATTCGCAGGAGCGTGCTCGATAATTGACATCGCGCCCAGATTTCTATCATCTGATTACAGTCCAGGAGCTTTTTGTGGCCGATCTCGCAACTCACTACATCGATGAAGCGCGCCGCCAGTTGCGTGGTCAAAAACGCCTGGCCGAAGGCGCGATTTCCCAGCTTAGAGACGAAGAGTTATTTGTCACTCTAGATCCGGAATCGAATTCCGTCGCCATCCTGATAAAGCATCTGGCCGGAAACATGCGTTCACGCTTTTCCGATTTCCTCAGCAGCGACGGCGAAAAGCCCGACCGTTTTCGCGACCAGGAATTTGAGTTGAATGCCTCAACCGCCCGAGCCGATGTGATGCGCTGGTGGGAAGAAGGTTGGGCGCAAGTATTCGCTGCGATCGACAATTTCAAGCCTGAAGATGTGATGCACACCGTAACCATTCGAGGTGAGCCCCATACCGTTCTGCAGGCCGTCAATCGCCAGATCGCACACTATTCTGGCCACATTGGGCAGATTATTTTTCTGGCGAAACATCTCCGTTCGAACCAGTGGAACACGCTGAGCATCCCACGCGGCAAATCGGAGGATTACAAGATCGCGCGTCCAAAGCCTTATAAGCCCCTAAGCTAGGCGCGAATGGCTGCGCAGAACCAACGCCCCGCAGAAAGCGTCCCCCGCTTGGTGCTACAATCTTGCGTTTGCTTTGACCGCGTTTCAAGCTGAAACAACAGGCTGTCCTTTCAAATAGCAGTGAGGTCATAATCTGATGTCATCTACGATGCTAGCGGTCGTAAAGCCGGAGGCCGCGCCCGGAGCGGAAATTCGCGAAGTAAAGATTCCGACATTCGGACGGAATGACGTATTGGTCAAGGTAAAGATGGCTTCCATCTGCGGCACCGACCTGCATATTTACAACTGGGATCGCTGGGCCCAGAGCCGCATTCATCCTCCGCTCATTCCTGGGCACGAGTTCTGTGGCGAGGTAACCGCATTCGGCGATGAAGTGACTAGCGTTAAGGAAGGCGATTTTGTTTCTGCCGAGATGCACGTAGCCTGCGGCAAATGCCTGCAGTGCCGCACCGGCGAGGCTCATATCTGCCAGAACGTGAAGATTATCGGGGTAGATGCCGACGGAGCCTTCGCTGAATACGTCGTCATTCCAGAATCGAATATCTGGAAGCTCGATCCCGCCGTTCCTCCGGAATACGCCTCGATTCTCGATCCGCTGGGCAACGCTGTTCATACAGTTCTCGCGGGCGAGATCGCCGCGAAAACCGTAGCCATCACGGGATGCGGCCCCATTGGACTTTTTGCTATCGCCGTAGCCCGCGCCGTGGGCGCGACGAGCGTGTTCGCCATCGAAGTGAACGAACACCGGCGCAAGATCGCGCGCGAGATGAAGGCCGACTATGTGCTCGATCCTTCCAAGGAAAATGTGAAAGCGATCGTGATGGAGAAGACCGGTGGGCTGGGCGTGGATGTCGTGCTAGAGATGGCGGGCCACCCGGATTCCATTCGTACAGCGTTCGATATCGTGCGGCGCGGCGGGAGAATCTCCCTCCTCGGCCTGACCTCGAAACCCATCTCGCTGAACTTTTCCGAAGACATTATTTTCAAAGGCATCACGGTGCAAGGCATCAACGGACGCCGCATGTACCAGACCTGGTATCAGATGACCGCGCTGCTCAAGGCTGGCAAACTGGACCTGCATCCCGTAATCACCGACCGCATTCCAATGAAGAATTTTGCCCAGGCCATGGAACGCCTGAAAACCGGCGAGGCCAGTAAAATCTTGATATATCCGAACGGAGTACGTTGAGCCCCTGTGGCGTGGGCACCCTCGCCCGCGACTTTTTTTACCAACGATGTGGGGGACAAGAGTAGTCGGAGGTAAACCATGAGCCTTGATGGATTCGTGCGCTGCACCTGTATCCGCGATGGCAAGGCTAAACCGCACCCGTTCCCTGAACGTCTCACATTCGATGAATCTGGCCAGCCTACGCTAACCGGTGATCCCTCGGAAGAAGAGTGGGAAGTTCACGACCAGTGGCTCGGCAAGTCTTGCGAGCACGAGGGATATCTGCTCTCGCTGTTTCTGGGCAACATCACACGGGTGCAGAATTTGCGAAGCTTTCTCCGCCATTTGCAGGGAAGTCCCGGACCGCGCTTTCCCATTCTGCTGGAAAAAGTTCTCTATGACGGCACGCACACCGGCGATTGGATCTCCAGCAAACTCGCGGCCAAACTCTTGAAAGAGGTCGAGACGGTGCTGCACTCCAGCGATATTCTCTCCGACTCCGAAAAAGAGTTCTTCAACAATATGAAACAGTTGTGCGAGGCCAGCGTCGCAACCAGCAACCCGATCATGTTTTAGAGTCACTCTGGATTCGTGTGAATCCGTGGCAAGTAGATTTGAGGGAATCATGACCGCTGCAACCCGCACCAACCCGCTCTCTTACCTCACCGACCAGCTCAACGAACTCAAGGCCAAGGGCACGCACTTCAAGCTGCGCGTGCTCGACGACGAGCAGGCGCCGGTCTGTACCTTCGACGGGAAGAAGGTCATCAACCTGGCGTCGAACAATTACCTTGGTCTCACTACGCATCCCAAGCTGCGCGAGGCGGCGCTCGAAGCCACGCGCAAATACGGCGTGGGATCCGGCGCGGTGCGCACCATCGCCGGGACCATGAAGATTCACATGGAGTTGGAAGAGAAGATCGCACGCTTCAAAAATGTCGAAGCGTGCGTCGTATTCCAGTCCGGCTTCGCGGCGAATGCCGGCACAGTATCTGCAGTGTTGGGCAAAGAAGATTTCATCATCTCCGATGCGCTCAATCACGCCTCGATCATCGACGGCGCTCGCCTGTCGAAAGCGAAAATTCTGGTCTTCCGCCACAAGGACGTTGCCCACGCCGAAGAGCAGCTGGCCAGCGTGAAAGACCAGCCCGGCAAGAAGTTACTAATCAGCGACGGCGTCTTCTCCATGGATGGCGACATCGGTCCGCTCCCCGCCCTGTGCGATGTCGCGGAAAAATACGGCGCCATCATGATGGTCGACGACGCGCACGCTTCCGGCGTTCTCGGTCGCAACGGCCGCGGCACCATCGATCACTTCAAGGTGCACGGCCGCGTGGATATCCAGGTCGGCACATTATCGAAAGCCATCGGCGCCCTCGGCGGCTACGTCTGCGGCACGCGCGATCTGATCGATTTCCTCTACCATCGTGCGCGTCCGTTCCTGTTTTCGACTTCGCATCCTCCGTCGGTCGCGGCAACCTGCATCGCGGCCTTCGAAGTTCTGGAGAACGAACCCGAGCGCATGGAGAGGCTATGGGAGAACACGCGCTTCTGGAAAAAAGAACTCGGCCTGCACGGCTTCGACATTGGCGGCCGTGCCACCCCAGCCAGCGAAACTCCCATCACCCCCATCATCATCGGCGACGGCAAGCTCACCATGGACTTCTCCCGCGAGCTATTCAAAGAAGGCGTGCTCGGCACCGGCATTGCCTTCCCCACCGTTCCCGAAGGCAAAGCCCGCATCCGCACCATCGTGACGGCCACGCACACGCAAGAAGAGTTGGAGAAAGCGTTGGAGGTGCTGGGGAGAGTGGGAAAGAGGATGGGGATTGTGCACTGACTGGTCCGGTCATCCCGTATGTGGAATTCGGCAAGGTATTCGTTATGAGCGATGCCAGAAACATCCGCTTAAGGTCGTAGTATTGGAGGCAAATGAAGGGACAGTCCCCGAAGGGGACGGAATTCATTAGCCCCGCACGCGAGTGCGGGGTGGAATCCATTGACGCCCTGAGTCCCTTCAGGGACGGCACCTCCCATGTCGCACACACATGCTGCCAATTTCGTGCATTGCGTATTTAGCACAAAGGAACGACGTGCCCTGATTCCTGCCGAATTGCAAGATAGCCTTTACGCCTACTTGAGCGGTATAGCGGACAACCTGGGTTTCAAGATTCTAGCTGTTGGCGGCACCTCCAACCATGTTCACCTGCTTATCGGTCTGCCGCCTGCATTAGCACTGGCTGAAATTGTGCAGAAGTTGAAGGCCAACTCCTCGCGCTGGCTCGGTGAGAGCGGATCGCAATTTGAGTGGCAAAAAGGTTACGGAGCTTTCAGCGTAAGTCCTTCTCTGTTGCCAACGGTTCAGGCCCATATTCGTAATCAGGCGGAACATCACAAGAAAAGGGGTTTTGAGGAAGAATTTCTTGTGCTTCTAACCAAGTCCGGCGTGGCATACGATGCCGAACGACTATTTGCCGCCTAGTTGCGTCGCTATTGCGACTCCGTTCTTCGCTTTGTACGCTTCCCCGCACTTATGTGCGGGGCTAATGAATGACGTCGCTTCGCGACTCTGATTAGAGCCAGACAGAAGATATTACTCCGCCCGGTACACAATCCTCCCGCCCACAATCGTCGCCACAACCTTCCCCGTAAACTGCCAGCCTTCAAACGGAGTGTTGCGCGACAACGACCGCGACTTTACGGCTTCGAACGTCCAGCGCTTTTTGGGATCGAAAATAGTTACATCAGCAAAGTTGCCGCGAGCCAGCGATCCACGGCCGCGCAGGTCGAAGACGAACGCTGGTCCTGAAGCAAAAAGCTCGACGATGCGCGTCAGGGGAATCTTGCGCTCGCGATGCAGCTTCGTAATCGCCAGCGCCAATGCGGTCTCAAGGCCCGTAAGGCCAAAGGCGGCGTGCTCGAACTCGACTTCCTTTTCGTGCGTGGCATGAGGAGCGTGGTCGGTAGCGATGGCGTCAACGGTACCGTCGGCCAGCGCCACCAAGATGGCCTCGCGGTCAGCCGCCGAACGCAGCGGCGGGTTCATCTTGAAATTCGTATCGTACTCGCCAACGTCCTGATCGAGCAGAGTGAAATGGTGCGGTGTCACTTCGCAAGTGACGCGTGCCTTGGCACGCTTGCCTCGCCGCACCGCCTTGAGTGCGTCTGATGTGGAAAGATGTGCGACATGCAGCCGTGATTCGCGAATCTGCTGTGCGAGAGTCACGTCCCGATCCACAATATTCGCTTCGGCGGCAGCGGACATCCCCCGCAGACCGAGACGAAAGCTGGTGGGCCCTTCGTTCATGGACGCATTTTCGGTGAGGCGAGTATCTTCAGCATGCTGCACGACGGGCAAGTTCAACTCAGCCCCAAGCCGCAACGCAGCTCGCATGATTTCGTTATCAAGGATCGGTTTCCCGTCGTCGGTAGCAGCCACAGCTCCTGCCCGCTGCAAAGCGGCAAAATCCGTGAGCGTTGCCCCGCGCGAGCCGACCGTCGCCGCAGCGATAGGAAAAACATTCACCACCGCGCCGCGCTCGGGACGTCTCAACCATGCAACCCATTCGTCGGTATCGACAACCGGCACCGTATTCGGCATGGTGCAAACCGAAGTGAATCCTCCGGCAGCAGCAGCAGCGGTGCCGGTTGCGATCGTTTCCTTATAGTCTTGCCCCGGTTCGCGCAGGTGGACATGCAGATCGATAAACCCCGGGGCAACGATCAAGCCGCGCGCATCGAACTTCTCATCGGCACCGCCTCGAACCTTATTCGGCAGCGCGATCTCGGCCACACGCCCATCGCGCAGCAGAACATCCATCGGCGCATTGATCTTCGCCCCCGGATCGATGACGTGGCCGCCCTTGATAAGCAGCGACCCCGGTTTGGGTTTGTGGTTAGCCATTCTGTGTATCTGTGTTAACCCGTGAAAATCCGTGGCTCATTTCGCCTTGCCTAGCGCCCGCGCCAAAATCGCCATTCGCGTGGGAACGCCGTTATGAACCTCGTCAATGATTTTCGACTGTGGACCGTCTGCAACTTCCGCCGTCAACTCAAGCCCGCGAATGATGGGACCGGGATGCATGACGATAGCATCACGTTTCGCCAGTTTCACCCGCGCCGCTGTCATCTGGTATCGCGCAATGTAATCTTGCAGGCTAATTTGTTGGCCGGCCAGGCGCTCTTTCTGCAGCCGCAGCAGCATGATCACATCTGCTCCTCGCAATGCGTCTTCAATATGCCGGGTCACGCGCAACCCCGGAGCAAGCGTGGCTGCCACTTCCGGAACAAATTCCGGCGGCCCGCAGAGCGTGATCTTTGCGCCGAAGCGAGTCAGCAGGTGGCAGTTGGAGCGGGTCACGCGGCTGTGGTAGATGTCGCCGATAATCGAAACCTGCAAACCTCTGAACGATTTCTTGTACTTCAGAATCGTGAAGGCATCGAGCAGCGCCTGAGACGGATGCTCATGCATCCCGTCGCCGGCATTGATCACCGGAATGTCGAGATGCTTTGCCATCAGGAGAGGCGCTCCCGCCGCCGGATGTCGAATGACGATGGCGTCCGCGCCAACCGCCCGCAGCGTATAGCCCGTGTCGATTAAAGACTCGCCCTTCTCGATGCTCGATCCGGACGATTGAACCAGAGTCGTGATCGCGCCCAGCGACTTGGCGGCGATTTCAAAGGAAGACCGCGTACGCGTGGAAGCTTCGTAAAACAGCAGCACGATGCGTTTATTCCGCAACAGAGGTCGCGCCTTGAGCGGATTCATCCTGCGAGCCAGTTTGAGCAAGCTGAGGATTTCTTTGTCCTCGAGATGCTCGATGCCGAGGAGTGATCCGCGTGCCGGTTTGTTTATGGCGTAAGAGGGCAAACGGTGCATCATACGCGGCCAACACGGCCTGCGGCAAGAGCGGCAAATGTCGCATTCACGGCCGGTTTCGGCGACTGAGGAACGCGCCGGTCAATGCACCAGCAATGCTCCCCGCAGCAATCGAAACCAGGAATAAGACAACAAGCCCAAAGACCAACATCAGCGCAATGCCCTGCGGCGTTTTGAGACTTTCGAATGCGCTTTGTACCTGGGGATCGCTGGTGCGGGAAGCCGCTTGCTGCAATGCTTCGAGCATCTTTTGACGAATTTGCCCCCCGGTATGAAACAACGTTGTCGCCAGCGTCTCGAAGACAGCCGAGATGCCAAAAAAGAAAATGCCGCACAGCGCTCCCAATTTCGCTCCGGAGCGTGCATTCACATTCCATCCTCGATTCTGGCGATGATAAAGATTAACGGAGAGCACTCCAGCTCCCAACACCGCCAGAAGAGGAACCATCAATCCCAGCGCCATTACCAATGCCGCAATCAATGCTGCGATCGCGCAAGCCCGAATAGCGGTTGGCCACACGAAGCCGGCGGAAAGCGCGGAGGCGTTCAAGGTACTTGGAAGAATCGGCGAGTCGGCCGACAAAAGTGGAAGGTCGAGGGACGAGCCACTTTCGGCGGCTACAACTGCCGCTTCCGGCATGGGTACGCGAATCTGCGGCGCTCCGCACTCCCCGCAGAACGGTTTACCGTCCTCGACGCTGTGCCCGCACTTGTAGCAGGGATGGTCCATCGGAGATTGGAACAGAACTAGTTTTGAAGGTATCGCACGAGACTCAACGCGCGCAAGGAAGCAGTTCCTGATTCGCGCCGTGGAGAGATGAGATTTGCGTCAGATATCGCCCTGCTTGCCTCGCGTGTGCACGTAAACCAATGCGAAGCTCGATCCGCCGCCGGTTTTCGGTTCGATGGCGACAACGTGCTGGTTAGCTTCCGTGCCAACTTTCAGTTCAGTAACCGGACCAGCGTTATCGCCTTCACATTTAACGGGCTGAGAATGTTCGTCCTTAGAATCGTCATCGTTGAAATCTGCGTGGGTGCCCCCGTGTTCGCGAGTGTGGCACTCGATCACCTTGCCGTACTTCTTTAGCTTGCCGCGATAAAAATCCGTGACCTTACCCGGGGCGTCGTCGGAATCGTATTTCGCGATCACTAGTTTCACGCCAAAGGCTTCAGTAAAAAGGCTAAGATTAGCCGCGTCGCTGTTCTCTTCGTCATGCCGCAACCGCGCCCCGGGATAAAGAGGTAGTCCAGCCTTTCGGGCGTCGGCGTCGTTTCCCACGTGCAGGTCACCGGCCGAGCTTTGTATATCGAGATGCTTGTCCTGGCCGCCGTCCTGATTCTGCTGCGATGCGGCGAAGTTCGCACTTCCCGCCACCATACCGAACGCCACCGCAAGCACTCCGCGAAATACGAATGATCGAAACATACTTCCCTCCCTGGGACTCTCGTCCCAGCAGATTTCCCGCTACAGGTACTACGGTCTAGATGTCGGCATCCTTGCCGTGGGTTCGCACGTAAACGAGTGAGAAGCTCGTTCCCTTGCCTTCGGGTTCCACTGCAACGATGTGCTGGTCGTCTTGCCTGCCCACTTTGAGTTCGATCTCATTGCCTCCGCTGCCATCGCAAGTCAATTCGTTCGAACCATGTTTTCCCATGTTGACGTTCCAGTTTCCCCGGGACGTGTGGCACTCGAGAACGCTCCCAAATTTCTTTAACTGGTCCCGGTAGAAGGACAGAACTTTGCCGGGCGCGTCATCGGACTCGTATTCGAGGGCCACAACCTTCAGTCCGTACCCAAAGCCTGAAACATTCACGTTGGCACTCTTGTCGCTGCCGTCAGAATCCTCTTGCTTCAAGCGAGCGCCGGGGTAAACAGGCAATCCGACGTCGGCGGCGTCTGACTGTTTGCTGACGTGAACTCCGCCAAGCAGCGTTTTAATGTCCACCTGCTTGTCCTGCCCATTCGCCTCTTTCTGAACGTTCACGCTGCATGCGGACAAGGTCAAGATTGTAACGATAACGGCAATTGACCCGAGTACTGCAAATCCCGACAATTCATTTTTGCGCATGTTGAGTCCCTCCGCTGCCAACCTGCACAGCCCGTTCGAGCCCTGTTCCCCGCGCGGCGACGTTGGGGATGCTGACGGGCAGATGTCCATGAATTACGATTTCTCCGAACAGGGCCTTCACCGCGGCAATCTCGGACACGCTCGCATTGGAAAACGTGCACATATAATTTTCAATCTTCGGGAAGTCCGCAGCCAGATACGGATTTCCCATTGCGACCACGGCGGTCTTTGCCGCGGCATGATCCAATACTTGCTGCAGCAACGCTCCGCTCGCGTCAGTCATAGCGACACTGTTTCCGATTTTGCCAGCAGTCGGCACCACATAAACGGCCGCAACTACCGTCTGCGCCGCGTCCACTGCCTTGAGTACCTCGTCGCTCATCCCTGCCGCTATACGTGGGTCAACAAAAATTACACGCGCGTCGGGAACTCGGGCTCGGAACTCACGCGCGAAAGCGCGCCCGGAATCCGCACGAACATCATCGGAAAACAACACAGCTACCACCTGATTGTGCGTCTCCTCTTGTGTTGTATACGGAAGTGCAGTCTTCCCGGTTCCCTGATTTTTGACCGAAGATTTCAGTGGTAGAACCTTGCCATTGTCGCGAACCAGAGTGACGGCGGCGTCGGCCACTTGCTGGCCAAAGGCCAGATTCTGCGGTTTGCCGACGATGTCTGCAATGGCTTTTATATCGACCAAACGGGCATTCTGCAGCCCCAAAGACGCCTTCGCCTCCAGGATTTTAAGCACAGAGCGATCAAGGCGTTCATGGGATATCTCCCCGGACTGAACGGCTTGAATCATGGCGTTGTACGAGGCCGGAAAGTCAGCCGGGATCAGCAATAAATCGTTGCCGGCTTTAAATGCCTCCACGGCGGCACGGCCTATGTTATTGGCGAAGAGGTGCGTGAGTCCCGCCATGTCAAGCGCATCGGTGACGACTATTCCTTGGAAACCAAGTTGCTTTTGCAGCAAGTCCGAAACAATCGCTGGAGAAATTGTGGCGACGTGATTGGGATCGGGATCAAGCGCCGGAACCGTGACGTGCGCCACCATAACTGAGTCGACGCCGGCCGCGATGGCCTGGCGTAATGGCGGCAGTTCGATGGAATCAAGGTGGGCGCGATCCACGTTCACACTGGCCACGCCGAGATGCGAATCGGTCGCGGTATCGCCGTGACCCGGAAAATGTTTAGCCGTGGTCATCATTCCGCCTTCGTGCGCGCCCTTGATATAGGCCGCAACCAGATCGCCGACCTGCTTGGGATCTTCTCCGAACGAACGCGTGTTGATAATGGGATTCACCGGATTTGAGTTCACGTCGGCATCGGGAAAGAAGTTCCATTGAATGCCGATGGCACGCGATTCCTCAGCAGTGATGCGCCCGAAGTTCTCCGCGTCGCTCAACTTGCCGTCGCCGCCGAAGGCCATCGCGTGGGGGAAAATCGTAGCTCCCATCAGCCGCATCGGTACGCCGCGTTCGAAATCGGCGGCGAACAAGAGCGGAAGTTTCGACTCCTTTTGCAGGCGATTGAGAAGCTCAGCCGCCTCGTAGGGCTCGCTGCGCAGCAGAAATGGGCCGTCCACATGCACCGTCATCGCAAACGACCCAACGTGATACTTCTGCATGTTGTCGAGCAGTTGCAGATATTCAGGATTTTCCACATTCAGAAAGCTGGCGCGGCACCAGATCATGAACACTTGTCCGACCTTCTCTTCGAGGGTCAGCTTGTGGAGCGTCTTCTCAGCCCACTTTTCTCCATCGTGCGTGAGATGAATGGGACCAGGGCGCTGATATTTGTCTTTAGCAAGAACGGCGGTGGTAGTGAGAAGAGCGAAAAGCAAAAAGCCCAATGTTCGACGCATGTCGAAAACGATAGCAGAGATGGAGGCTATCCGCGAAAGCCGGCAGAAAGTGATCTCTCGACCTGCCTCACGGCTTCCGCCTGAATCGACCCATCGTCGCCGAAGCCGCGCAGCCAATGAACTTCCGGCTCACGGCGAAACCATGTCATCTGTCGCTTGGCATAATTACGGTGAGCTTGTTGAGCGGCTTGCAGCGCTTGCTGGAGGGTCACTTCTCCGCGAATGAATTGCCCGGCTTGTTTGTAGCCGAGCGAAGCAAGTGGACCAGCGGCATTGCCGTACTTTCCGATCAGCATGTTGGTTTCTTCGATAAGTCCATCCTCGAACATTTGTTGCGCGCGGCGGTTGATTCGCTCATAGAGCGCCTGGCGATCGGGATCGAGACCGAGCCGTAGTATGCGGAAGCCGCGCAAAGGATCGCGCCCGCGTTCGTTCCAGAGTGCTGTCATCTTGCGGCGTGACGTCAGGCAAACCTCAATCGCCCGTATAAGCTTGGGAACATCATTCGCATGAATCTTCTCCGCGGCGGCGCGATCGAGGCGAAACAGAATGCGGTGCAAATATTTCGAGCCGCGGCTGGTGGCGCGCTCGCGCAATCGTTCACGCAGTTCTTCAAAACGCTGCGGGCCGGGAAAAAGTCCTTCGAGCAAGGCGCGAAGATAAAGTCCGGTTCCGCCGACCAGAATCGGCAAACAGCGGCGGGATTTGATTTCTTCCAGCACTGGCCGCGCCTGGCGCGCGTATTCGCCGGCCGTAATGTGCTCCGTCGGTGCAACAATATCGAGCAGATGATGCGGCGCCCGCGCGCGCTCGGCGTTCGTGGGCTTGGCGGTGCCTATCTCAAACTCGCGGTACATGGCGACAGAATCGCAGTTTACGATCTCGCCTTTGAAACGTGCGGCGAGCGCCAGAGAAAGCGCAGTCTTGCCACTCGCTGTCGGTCCCAGCACGACCACGAGCAGCGGATCAAGCTGCGCCACAGCCACCGTCAGCGCACGCTCCAACGAATGGCATGCCAGTATCGAATTACTGTGACCACGAGCAGGAGAAAAGCGATCAGCAATAAACCGGAAGTTTCCGAGGCGTAGATCGCGTGGCGGCGATGCTTGTGGCCGGAATCGTTTTGGTGAGCATTTACCACGCCAATATTGTACGCCGTGCAGAAACGTGCGCGATGCGTCTTGGTGCTACACTACGCGTCGTCTTCGCTATCCCAGGTCTATGCCCGATTCGCAAGGCAATCCAAGGGTTAGAATCATGCGGTTCGGTGTGTTTGAACTCAATCTCACCGTGGGCGAACTGCGCAAGAATGGAGCGAAGCTACGCCTGCAGGAGCAACCCTTCCGCGTTCTGGCGCTGCTGCTGGAGCGAACTGGCGATGTGGTCACGCGCGAGGAGATCCGCCAGAAACTGTGGCCTGCCGACACATTTGTGGATTTTGACCACAGCTTGAACACGGCTGTGAATAAACTGCGCGAGGTCCTGGGTGATTCGGCATCGAGTCCGCGTTACATCGAGACCCTGGCGCGGCGTGGCTATCGTTTTATCGCACCCGTGCAGACCGAAGCTAATCATGGTGCGACGAGCGGGGAAGCTGCTTCCGTTGGGAATCTGGCTCCGTCCGATTTGCATCCCGAACTCGAAGTTCCGATTCCGCATCGGGGGGTAACGCGAGGACTGTTTGCTCTGGCCCAAGTGATGTACCTGATCTTCTATTTGACGGCACTTTTTCGGCTCCACGCCGTGCAGGGAATCGCCGATTCTTTTCTCTCTGGATGGCGTGCGACTCTTTTGGTAAGCACGGTTATGGTAACAGCCGGAGTCGGAATCCCGCTGCGTTGCTATCTGCTGTCTGCTGTGGGCTTCGACTACCAGCGCCTTCGCGAGAAATTCCTCCGAATGTTCCCTCTCATCCTGGCCCTCGATCAGCTTTGGGCTGTCGCTCCTTTTCTACTGACGCAGAAGATTGGGCTGGGCGCGGCTTTTGCGGCCAGCGCCGCCCTGCTTTATGTACCGTTTTCTGAACGAACCCTGCTTCGCATGGCGTACCAAAAGATGGAACCAAACCCACGAACCGCACGTAATCTCGTCTAAGAGTTGGAAGTAGTGTGCATGCTGGCGGAGAAGAGTTATGAAAAGGACGCTTTCGAAATACCGGCTATGGATGACTCTGATGCCCGGAGTTGTCGTTTGTTTGTTGGCGGCATCGCCGGCGCACGCTGACCAGTGGTCAAAAACCTACACTCTTACCGGCAAGCCGGATCTTCGGGTGGAAACTTCCGATGCGAACATTTATGTTTCCACTTGGGATCAGAACATGATCGAGGCCAGGGTTACGAGCGTGCGCTACAAGATTGGCAACGAAGGCATTCAGATCGAAGAGCACCAGACGGGTGATACGGTCGAAATCGAGGTGCGCTATCCGCATCGGGGCGTGTCGATCAACTGGGGCAACTCCATGAGTCATCGTGTCGACATCGCTATCCACATGCCGCGCGAGGGCCGGGTAGATCTGCACACCGGCGACGGCAAGATTGAACTCGGCAACTTCAAAGGCGAGATGCAACTGCGCAGCGGAGACGGCTCACAGGACGTTGACAGCGTGGACGGCAAACTGCACGCAACTACTGGCGATGGACACATCCGAGCCAGTGGCCGCTTTGACGAGCTGGAGTTGAAGACAGGCGATGGCCGGCTGGAAGCGCGCGCAGGCACCGGCTCTGCCCTGACCAGCGGCTGGCGGCTCGAAAGCGGCGACGGGACTGTTACGTTGGAAGTGCCGGAAAACCTGGCGGCGGATGTGGATCTGCATAGCGGTGACGGCCACATTGATCTGGATATGCCGATCACGACCCAGGGCAAGATTCGCGAGAACGAAGTTCGAGGCAAACTGAATGGCGGAGGCAATCTGCTGGTGATTCATACGGGAGACGGATCGATCCGGCTGCGGAAGGGCTAGGGTGCGTTTCAGCGTCTAAGACTCCGCTCCCCTCGAACAAGAGCTTAACGCCAAGCTTATACTCTTGTGTTCTAACGGTTGGTCTCTGCATCATCGACTTCGCCGAAAGTAGATTAGAAAGGATTTTCATTTTCATGGCGATCCTCCGTAATTGTTTCTTTGCGTTTACCTTTGCTGCGCTCACATCGTTGGCCGGTGCGCAGCAGGCCGCGCCCGCCTCCTCCAAACACGAACCCGCCCTGGATGTCACATCGATGGATCGTACTGTGGATCCTTGCGTGGATTTTTTCCAATATTCCTGCGGAGGCTGGATCAAGAACAATCCGATTCCTCCCGACCAGTCTTCGTGGGATACATATTCAAAAATGCAGGATGAGAACCGGGAACGTCTGCGCGGAATTCTGGAAGCAGCCGCAAAGCCAGTTTCCACCCGCGATCCCTCCGAACAAAAAATTGGCGATTACTATGCTTCGTGCATGGGCGAGAATGCGATCAACGCGAAGGGAACGGAGCCGCTAAAGCCGCAGTTGGATCGCATTGCACAGCTCAGCTCCAAAGCAGAAATCGCCGACGTGGCAGCGACGATGGTAGATGACAACGTCTTATTCAGCTTCGAGTCAACACAAGACTACAGAGATGCCAGTCAAGTAATTGCCGAAGCGGATCAGGGAGGGCTCGGATTACCGGACCGAGATTATTACCTGAAAGAGGATGCGAAATCGGTCGACCTGCGCAAAGCCTATGTTGTGCATGTGCAGAAAATGTTCGAGTTGCTGGGCGATGAACCGGATGCGGCGGCCACCGAGGCACAAACCGTGATGCACATTGAAACCGCGCTGGCCAAAGGTTCGATGACACGGGTCGAACGGCGCGATCCCAAGAACCTCGACCACAAAATGACGAGCGCCGAGTTCGAGAAAATCAGTCCTGACTTTCACTGGCAAGTCTACTTCACAAAAGTTGGACTACCTTCACTCGGCTCGTTGAACGTTGCTTCACCCGGATTCTTCAAGGCGCTGAATGAGGAAATCGCAAAAGAAAATCTGGCAGACTGGAAAGTTTATTTGCGTTGGCATCTGGTCCATGCGAATGCGCCATTTCTTTCGTCAGCCTTGGTCAATGAGAATTTCGCCTTCTACGGAAAGACGTTGCGCGGACAGCAGGAGTTGCAACCACGCTGGAAGCGTTGTACGCAGAATGTCGATAACTATCTGGGAGAAGCGCTGGGCCAGGTCTACGTGGAAAAATATTTCAGCCCTGAGGCCAAGCAGCAGGCGCTGAAGATAGTGAAGGAAATCGATGTGGCCATGGCGGCAGACATCAATGCATTGCCCTGGATGTCCGCCGCCACCAAGCAGCAGGCGCTGGTGAAGTTGCACGGCATGGCAAACAAGATCGGCTATCCGGATAAATGGCGCGACTATAGCAAGCTGGAAATCGTCCGCGGAGACGAACTCGGGAACGTGGAGCGAGCCCGAAAATTTGAATTCAACCGCGAACTGGCGAAGATCGGCAAGCCCGTGGATCGCGGCGAGTGGGACATGACTCCGCCCACCGTAAACGCGTATTACAACCCGCAGATGAACGACATTAATTTCCCCGCTGGTGTGCTGCAGCCGCCGGCATTCGATCCCGACTCCGATGCAGCTCCGAACTATGGCGACACCGGCGGTACGATTGGCCACGAACTCACACACGGTTTTGACGACGAGGGCCGCCAGTTCGACGCTCAAGGCAATCTGCGCGACTGGTGGACGTCCGAAGACGGAAAAGAGTTTGTGAAGCGTGCCAGCTGCATTTCAGACCAGTATTCGACGTACACAATTATCGATGACATCAAAATCAACGGGAAGTTGACGCTGGGCGAAGATGTCGCCGATCTCGGCGGTCTGATCCTGGCCTACATGGCGTGGAAGGACGATACGAAGGGACAGAATCTGCAACTGATCGATGGTCTCACTCCCGATCAGAGATTTTTTGTGGGCTACGGCCAAAGCTGGTGCGGAGAAACTCGCGACGAGACCAAGCGCCTGCGTGCCACCGTGGATCCGCACTCTCCTGAGAAATATCGAACCAACGGCGTAGTCTCGAACATGCCAGACTTTCAGGAGGCGTTCCACTGTAAGGCAGGTTCGCCCATGGTGAATCAGAACCGCTGCCGCGTCTGGTAACGCGTTGCCGGTTGCTGGTCGAGAGTTCTTGAAAACCTATTGCAGCTCTTCTTTGGTTGGGTTGTAGTAAAAGCGGAAACGCAGCGCCAGGAACTGGCCGCCAAATTCGCTGGGAAGAGGAGGAAACGGATCCGACCCAACGATGCCGGCCCATGCCGCGCGATCAAGCGGAGAGTCTCCGGAGGGTGCTACCAGTTTCATGCCGGCAACTTTTCCATCCTTCGTAATTGCGAATTCGATGATCAAGTTTCCGTGTTTGAATTGCGCAGATTCTGGAATCGCGTTGTACCAATTCTGCCGCACGTCATGCAGAACGCGCTGCAGATAAGGGCCGAAGTCAACGCCCATGGTATCGCTGAGGATCTCGAACGGTCCCATTTGAGCGCCGTGCGCCCCGGTTCCCAGTCCAAAATCACCACCGCTACCCTGGCCTCCAGTTCCCGGTCTGGCAGCAGCCCGCGCAGCCTCCTGAATTGCAGAGCCGGCGGACATGGAACCCGCATATTTCTTAAACTCATTTTCCACACTGGGCGTAGCTGGCGTTTGCAGTTGCGCGGTTTGCTGGTTCGCTGGAGGTGGCGGCTGAGGCGCGGGCTGATTCTGTGAAAATCCTCCCGCCGACTTTGGCGTCGGCTGTTCCATTTGCGGAGCACTCGAACCCGGCGCTCCCGGTGGCGGCGCTGCCAAGCTCTTGCGAAGTTCCTTCAGATCGAGCTGAGGATGCCGCGTCATCGCGATGCGGTCTTTGTCTGAGGCGATATTGGTGTTGGGCCTGTGCTGCAGTTTCTGGAGGTCAGGTGGCAGTTCCAGAAATGTCAGATCTTTACCGGCAGTAAGATTTCTCGTCGCCGTGGCGCTATGCCACGGCATATATTTTTCAAAGAAATCGATCTTTGCGAGAAAGACGATCAGCAGCAGGTGGACAATAATCGAAATCCATGCGGCCTCCCGCCGACGGGAACGCGTTAGATCATCTTGCAACTGAATCAGTAGGTGCGGAACGCGAGCATCTTCATCGAGATCGCGGTAAGCTGTTTCCCATCCCTGAGCGTCATAGAGCCCGAGTTGTTCCGGCTGCGGCTTCTCGGGAGGCGCCACTGGATCCTGGAATGGGATTTGCGTGATCGGCATGAACTAAGTTTGTCCCGAGCTGGCTTGTTCGTTAGACACACATTCCCGAGGCTGCGTTGCATCCGGCCTTCCCAGGATGACGCAATCGACGAGCATGCTCAAAGCTAGCCTTATTTTCGCATCTTTCAAGCGATTCTGCTCACTGACAAATGGCGTGGGACTTAGGTGTGTAAACAATTGTAAAACGCCGCTCCGTACCCCGCCAGTACAGCTTGTCCTAAAGCGTCGAAACCTGGAAATTATTTTTGCTGCGGATTGTTTCGCTGTGCAGGATATGTCGGAGAAGACTGCTAGCTGTCCTTGCGGTAGAGGAGGTCTTTCATCGCTTTTCTCCGAGCCTCGTTTGCGTCGGCAAGAGCTTTGCGTTCGTCGCCATCCATCTTCTGCTTCACCGCAGGCCCGGCGGTTTCGGGTTCGCTACATGCTGGACACCGGTTGGCAAAGCCGGGCTTATCCGGCTTCAGTTCGAACTCTTCTGAGCAGACACCGCAGACTCGAATAGGAAATGCCATCCTACTCTAATGATACAACCGGAGAATTATTCTTGACGCGGGCAAGCTCACGGAGAGGGCGGCCTTTCACCGCGACAGGAATTAGCCTTTCTTCCCCGCCATGCCGGCGAGCCCGACTTTCTTCCCGTGTTCGCGAATCGCGCCCACGATGTCGAGTGCCAGGGCAAGCGCACGTCGACCATCTTCAATGGGCACTACCGGTGTGGATCGCCGCCGTACGGCGTGGAGAAACGATCGCAATTCCGCATGCAGCGGCTCTTCCGAACTCACCGGCGGTTTTCCCACTCCGATCTGCGGATTGACCGTGGGAGCGCTCGAAGTTGATCCATCCTTCCCAACCGTGAAGACCAGGACTTCCTGGCGTCCATAGTCGACCGAGACATACTGATGGGGCTGGAAGAAGCGCAACTTACGCACACGCTCGGTAGAAACTCGGCTGGCCGTGAAATTGGCTACGCATCCCGATTCAAACTCCAATCGCACGTTGGCGATGTCAACTTTGCCGGAGAGAATGGGCAAACCGACGGCGCGAACCTCTTTCACCGGAGAATTTGCGAAAGACAACACGATGTCAAGATCGTGGATCATCAGGTCGAGCACAACATCCACATCAAGCGATCGCGGAGTGAACACGCTAAGCCGGTGCACTTCGAAGAACATGGGCTGCGTAAGTAAGGGAATCGTGGCGCGAACGGCGGGGTTGAAGCGCTCGAGGTGCCCGGCTTGTGCAATGCGTTTGTGAGCGGCCGCCAGTTGCACCAGTTCGTTTGCCTCCATCAAAGATGCGGCTAACGGCTTTTCGATGAGGACGTCCACTCCCGCCTTCATCAGCGCACGCGCCACGTCAAGATGATGGACCGTAGGCGCTACGACGGATGCCGCGCGCACTTCGCTGTGCGTTGTGAGCATCTGCTCAACCGAACCGAAGGCGCGGCATCCGAACTCGCGCGCGACCGCGTCAGCACGGTCGAGATTAGGATCCACCACTCCCACCAGACGAACCGCTTCGCCCTGTTGTTCCAGTTCGTGATAGACGCGGGCGTGGTTGCGTCCAAAGACGCCTACACCCACCACCGCAACGGAAATCGGATTGTCAGCTTGCAGGAAAACTCTCGGATGGCCAGTTGCCAGCGGGAACAAAGAATTGTAAACGTAAAGGCCCCGTTTGAATCGGTTAAATCCCTTTTATCGCGCAATCCGCATTTTTTTCAGGATAGCAATCTGGCCGGCATGGTAAAGCTCGTGTTGAACCACGCCGTGCAGCATGAAGTAGAAATCATATTTCTTGCCAGGGACGCGTTCACGCAGCCGAGACTCAGGCAGAGCTCCGACTGTTTTGACCAGTAGATCGTGCGTGCGTTTCGTGTTAGCAATGGTTTTGCGCCACGCCGCTGCGGTCGGTTTTGGAACGATAGGAAAATTCGCGGTGCCAGTGGGCTGAGTTTTTTCTCCGTTTAGCCGGCGGCAAGCCGCGGCATCCCAGATGGCGACGTGAAGAACCAGCCCCCAGATGCTGTGGACGTCTGGCGAGGGTTTGGCTGCGGCCGCGGCAGCATCCACATCTTGCAACAACTCCAGCATCGCGGGGCCGTGCCAGGCATCGCCCGCGAAAGCGCGGCGAAGTTGCTCGGCAATCAGAGCAGGTTCAGAGCATGGGGAAGTCATATCTTCAGCCTTTTCCTTTTATAACGACTTGAGGATTTCCGAAGGTCCCATCAGTCGGCAACAACTGCGATGGTCTCTGTGCGGGCGGCTTCAAGAATTTTTTCGCCATCCAGCAGCAGACATTTTTGCGCGTCGAGCGCCAGACAGGTTGCGCCCGCGGCGCGCATCACTTCGATGGTTTTTACGCCGATCACGGGGACATCGAAACGCATATCCTGGTTTGGTTTCGCGATCTTCACCACGGTGAGGTCGCGGCTCAGTGCCGACGCGTCGCCGTGCAACGATTTCATGATCTGACCTGCACGCTCAATAGCGGCGTCGGTTCCCTCCATGGCTTCGACGGCCACGCAAGCCGCTTCAGCAATTACAACGGTTTGTCCGATATCATGCTGCGCCAGGTCCCGGGCAACCGCGCGGCCATACTCGATGTTCTTGCGTTCCTGATCAGTAAGCTGGCGGGTGAGGACTCCGGCCTTCACCAGCAAGGGTTCGAGCAGCCACGTCGAGTTTTCGAGGATGATGCCTTCGTCCGCGAGAACTTTGGCCACGGCGCCCAGCAGGCTATCCGTGTTGCGCGTCGTGAGGGAAAGCAACAGTTTAGCCAGTCGCCAGTCGGGACGGATGGAGGAAAAAATCTGTTTGTGTTTGACCTGTCCCGCCATGATTGCGCGTCGAACTCCTTCGCGCTGAAAAGTTTCAATCAGTTTCGAAAGCTCGCCCAGCGATAGCCAGTGAACCGAGGCCGCGCCGCGATCCTCAATCTCCGGAAAAGCCTCTTCCTTGATCGCAGCCACGACAACTTCGAACCCCTGCGCGCGCGCCGCGTCGAGCACGAGCAGGGGAAACGTGCCGTTGCCGGCGATAAGGCCGAGCTTTTTGTTGTGGGAGGGCATGAGGTAATCGCGCATCGACCGACGAGTAGTCTAGCATCCAAGTAGACGGAAAGAAGGACGCGACGAAATCGCTACTGTGACTCGTTGAACCCCAACGGCCCGCCCAAGCTTCGCTTGGCCAGGGTTTTTGACGTTCACCTACGTTGGGCTAGCCGTCGTAGACTTCGCGGCGGTGCGCGACACGGGTTATGCTCACTTGCTTGGCCGCATCGTCAATGAAGTAGATTACGCGCCACTCGCCTATTCGTATGCGCCACTGGTCTTTATGGCCTTTGAGTTTCTTGCATCCTGCGGGGCGCGGATTTTTCGGCCAACGCCAGAACCCTGCGGTCAATGCGGCGGAAGACGGCATCGTCGAGAGCGTCGAGTTCTTTCTGGGCGGACGATTTGACGACGACGGAGTAGCTAGCCACGCGACTGGCCGCGCTTCAAGCGGCTGGTGCGGTATTGCTCGTAAGGGACGCTTTTTTCCTTGCGGCGCGATTCGGAAATAAGGCCGTCCCAGAAGTCTTCCCAGATAGCCCCATGCTTTTTGAGGTCGATCTGCACGGCCACGCGGTGCCCCTTGTCGTCCGTAAGAAATTGAATCCCAGTCACAGCGGCCTCAGCTCTTGGCATACTTTCATTATCTCGCAAGGATAGGCGGCACGGATGGCCGAGTCAACAGCAGAACGGAGCAGGGCTCGGCCACTCAAGCGTAGACCACGAAACTGAGCCTCCTAGGATGTTTTAACTATAATGGCGCAGACAAGGGCGCCGCCAGCCTATGTCGTCCCGTCAAAAGGTTGACGGCCTCGCCCCACACAGAATGACCGCACGCCTGAATGCTTTTACGAAGCGATTAGCATAGTCAGAAGGGAATTCTATAAGTAGAGAATCAGTTGGCGTCCCGTCTGGGTCGGATGGGATCTGAAGATTGATAAGTTTTGCGTTATCAGTAGTGTTAAACGTGACGATGCTTTTTTCCCTAAGATGTCGTGACCGCTGGAAGTCACTGCGATTGATGTCGGGTCGATACTCTTCAGGTTGAAAGTGTTGGAATTGCGATAGGTAGCCTTGGAATCCTTCAGCGTCTGATACACGAACGTGACATCACACGACGCTGAAGACATTCGATTCTGACGAACCTCATCCGTAGTAGCAGTATCCCCGAGACCCGAATCGAGAGTATTGTGCATCCATGCCAACGTAGCGGCTAAAGTGGGTTTAGTGGAAGTGGATTTGCGAGAATCAGTCGTTTGCCCGAATCCTGAATTCAGGGTGACTAATATCACAGCCAAAATGAGAGTTGCTATCTTCATCTAGCCTCTCGTTAGCGTAGCGTCTCAAAACAGATCTGTACCGGCACACGATTATGCCAACTGATTATATGCAGTCGTTAAAGTCTGTCGACATTTCGTTGTGCCAGACGGCATGGCTCCGGCTGACACCGGGCCGTCAGCCCGTTAGGAAATGTCGCTCGAGTTGGGGGCTGGCCCGGGCCGGCCGCAGAAACCCATCTCGATACTAGTGTCGGCAGATGGTTTTTCCCATGATGATTGGTCAGAGCATTCGAGTCGCGGAGGTGAAAAGCATGAGCACTGAGAACTGCACTCCTGTAGTAGCTCTTAGGTATCAAAAAGGACGGGATTTTACGGATACGATAATTCGCAGGCTCCACGGTGGAGACCTCTCGGGTCCTGTCTTCGAGTACAGATGCTACCTAAACAACAAGGAGCTAGGCGCGGAGCACCTCGAGTCTGGTCATCACGACTGGGTCCGCGAAGCGCTCTTCAAGAAACGGATGCGTCTGAAAGACGAGAACTGGTCCCTGACGACCAGTGGTAATTATGGACCTGACGCCACACTCTTCAACTAGGAGATTTACGCTGTATCTAACGTATCGATAACGATGATCACATGAGAGTGCACCGTCCAAGTTCCGCCTAGGCGGGGCTTTTGACGTTCGCCTCACTTAATAATCCCGCGTTCTGACGCCTCAATGAACCGAATCAGCAAATCCACATCCTCCCCGCGATCCACCTCCGCCTTCAGCTTCTCCAGCGCTTGCGACGTGTTCATCTTCGATGCCAGCAGAGTTTTATAAGCGTGGTGAATCTTGCGAATGCGCTCCGGCGAAAAGCCACGGCGCTCCAGGCCAACTTTATTCATTCCGTAGGCGTGCGTGTTGCGAGCCGCCGACGTCATGGAAAACGGCAACACATCTTGCGTGATGGTGGTCCCACCGCCAATGTAGGAGTGTGCTCCGATTCGCACGAACTGGTGCACAGGACAAAGCGCACCGACCACGGCCCATTCTTCCACGGTCACATGTCCGCCCAGAGTCGCCCCGTTCACCAGCATGCAGTGGTCGCCAATCGCGCTGTCGTGTCCAATGTGCGCATACGCCATGATTAAAGTGTGGCTGCCGACCTTGGTGAGTCCGCCGCCTTTTACCGTGCCGCGGTTGATGGTCACACTCTCGCGAATCTCGTTGTGGTCGCCGATCTGCAGCCGGGTCGGTTCGCCCTTATAAGTAACATCCTGGGGCGCCATGCCGATAGCGCAGAAGGGAAAGAATGTATTATCCGAGCCGATTTTTGTGGACCCTTCAATCGCAACATGCGATACCAGATTGCAATCCTCCCCTAGTTCCACGTCCGGTCCGACGACACAGTAGGGACCGATCTTGCACGATGCCGGGACCTTTGCTCGCGGGTCGATGATCGCGGTGGGATGGATCAAGAGATGGGCTTTCATGGTCGCTGCCGGGCTCGGTTTCATTCCACAGCCGTGCCGTCGCCGCGTCCGCGTGAACTGTCGATGAGCTGGCACGATACGGTGGCTTCGGCTACGCGTTTACCCGCGACGAATGCAACGCCGTGCATTTTTGCCGCGATCATCCGCGGAATCGCGCGCCAGCCCTTCACTTCCACCTCGATACGCAGCTGGTCGCCAGGGCTCACGGGGCGGCGAAACTTCGCGCGCTCGATCCCGGTGAAGACCATTACCTTATCGTTGCGATCTTCCACTTCAGTAAGCAGGAGCGCTCCGCCGGCCTGCGCGATCGCTTCTACAATTAGAACGCCCGGCATAATCGGCAAGCCCGGGAAATGTCCGTTGAAAAAAGGTTCGTTGATGGTGACGTTCTTGATGGCGACAATGCTTTCCTTGCGTTTCAGTTCGAGCACGCGATCGATTAACAAAAAGGGATAGCGGTGCGGAAGAATTTTGAGGATGTCGTGAATGTCGAGGGCCGGCTTCGACGAAGCCGCAGCGTCGTTCACGGGTGGAGTGGTCTCAATCATGGATTCGCCCCAAACAGCCTGAAGATTATACTGTACCGCGTTGCGTTCACAATGAAGACGCAAAACTCGCAACGACGGCGAGTCTGCGGGTGAAAGAACAATCGATGGACCACGAAGGACACTAAGTATCACGAAGGCTGCATGGGTAAGATTTGCTTCGTGTGACTTTGTGCCCTTCGTGGTAAGAGCCGTTAAGTTGAGCGCCACCCAAACTCCTGCCGAAGAAAGGTAAATGTGTCCGGTAAGAAAACAACGCCACCGGCAGGTCCTCGAAATGCAGGGAACGACCGTCTGCGCTACTTCGAACAGCGCCTCGATAGCGTGGTTGAGACGATTCGCGAACTGGTCGAGATTGAATCCCCCAGCGACAACAAAGCTGGCGTCGATAGCATTGCGCGGTTCCTCGCGCCCAAGTTTGAAGCGCTGGGCGGGCGAACGCAACTGCATTCCAGCAATCACTTCGGCGACAGCTTGCAAATCAACTTCAGCAGTACCTCAAACGGCAAGCCAGTTTTGCTGCTCGGCCACTTCGACACCGTGTATCCGCTGGGGACTTTGGCGAAGATGCCGTGCACGATCGAGAACGGCCGCCTCCGCGGGCCGGGCGTACTCGATATGAAGTCAGGCATTGCGCTCATCCTGCATGCCATTGAATCGCTGCGGGAGTGGCACAGCGGCCTGCCCCGGCCCATCACAGTCTTTCTGGTTTCAGATGAGGAAGTGGGCAGTCGTTCGTCGCGAAAGATCACAGAGGCATTAGCCAGAAAATCCGCCGGAGTTCTGGTACTTGAGCCCGGCGCTGGACTTCGAGGTGCAGTCAAGACCGCACGCAAGGGCGTCGGGGAATACACGCTGCGCGTAAAAGGCATTGCGGCGCATGCCGGACTCGATCCCGGAAAAGGACATAGCGCGATTCTCGAATTAGCGCGGCAGATCACGGTGATTGCCAAGCTGAACAATCTCCGGCAAGGCATTTCGGTGAATGCAGGCGTGATTGAAGGCGGAACCCGGACGAATGTGGTTGCAGCCGAGGCTTCGTTAAAGATCGATGTGCGCATCAAGAGCGCGAAACAAGCCGCCGGCATCGACCGCAAATTGCGCTCCCTGAAGCCGTTCGATAAATTTTGCAAACTCGATATGACAGGTGGAATTAACCGTCTTCCCATGGAGCGAACCGCCGGAGTGGCGGCGCTTTACAAGAAGGCGCGAGAGATTGCTGGCGAAGTCGGATGGAATCTTGAAGAAGCCGCCGTGGGTGGCGGCTCGGACGGCAATTTCACCGCCGGAATCGGCATTCCTACGCTCGATGGTCTGGGCGGCGTTGGAGATGGCGCGCACGCAGTGCACGAATTTATTGTGATTTCCGAACTGCCGCGCCGAGCCCTCCTGCTGGCAGAAATGATCGAACGGGTTTAGCGGCTTCTTTGACTCCTCTGTTAGGGTAGCCTAGAATTTTCTCAGCGTGGTACGAGGCGGGCGTTCTGCGCCAGTTCCGATGGAGGATTTATGGGTGAGGGTCTGTTTCAGCCTTTGCATTTGATTTTGATTGTGGCCATCGCCCTTCTGGTCTTCGGGACCAGCAAATTCTCTGCGCTCGGCAAGGGCCTGGGGGAAGGGATTCGTAACTTCAAGTCGGCCATGAAAGAGCCAGAAGAAGAAAAGAAAGAGAAGAAGGAGGCAGAAACAGAAAAAAAGATTTAATCTGCAGATGCCACAATTGCCTGATCTCTGCTAGTAATTTCCCATCCGTAATCGACAGAATGCGATCGAACGCGATTCAGATCGCGCCTCTCTTTTTCAACATGCCGTAAACCAGCGCCACGGGCAGACCTACCACATTGCTGTAATCGCCTTCGATGCGTGGAATCCACCGCGAGGCGATGCCTTGGATCGCGTATGCTCCGGCTTTGTCCATTGGTTCACCGGTTGCGATGTAATCTCGGATCTCATCGTCGGAGAGTTCGCGCATCGTGACCCGTGTAGTCTCGGAAGCTTGTTCGGTATCGCCCGCGATCGGATCAAAGATGCACACTCCGGTGATCACCTGGTGGGTGCGCCCCGATAACAATCGCAGCATCCGCGCGGCATCTGCGGCATCACGTGGTTTGCCGAGGATTGTCTCATCCGTAACGACGATCGTGTCCGCTCCCAGAATGTAATCCTGTGGCCTTTTCCGAGAGACTGTAATTGCTTTTTCCCGCGCCAGTCGTTCGGCGCAATCGCGCGGTGATTCCCCTGCGAGCGGCGTTTCGTCGATGTCAGCGGGTTGCACTTCAAACGGAATCGCGGCATTGCGCAGTAGCTCCTGGCGGCGAGGCGAGGCGGAAGCGAGAATAAGCATGCGCTGCGATTTTAGCCGACCAGGAGTCAGCGGCTACCAACCACGCCGCGCACCGATTCGATCAGCTTGGCGGAATCGTAACCGATGCCGTCCTTGAACACGGTTTCGACATTTTCAATGTCGCTGATCTGCTTTGACGGATCACCTTTGATCACGACCAGATCTGCTTGCTTCCCGGGCGCGATCGTACCGATCTTGTCAGCCTCGTTCAGATATTGAGCGCCGTTGAGAGTCGCGATGCGAATCGCCTCCAGAGGAGTGAATCCAGCCTCCACCAGCAACTCGACTTCTCGCTGATCGCCGAAGCCGGCGATCACTCCTCCCATTCCGGTTGGATCGAGTCCCGCCAATAGCAAACCTCCGGCTTGCGCGAACGCGTGCTCGAACTCCATTTCTTTTTTGAAAGCCGCTGCCCACGGCGAGGCTTCGGTGTGGTATCGCTTCTGCGTCGAATTCAAATCGCTGGCCCGAACTTTATTTTCGAGCACCGCGGTACGGGCGTCCGGAGAAAGCGCATCGAGAATACGCTGCTGAATCGTCGGCCGACCGGGCACGAACATCTCGAATACAGGAAGGGTAGATGTGACTGCAACGTGGCGTTGAACCAGGTCGACGATCATGTCGTGCGGCGGTCCGCTTGTAAGGTCTAGTTTGGAAATGAACGCATAGTCGAGCTTTTCGGGGCACTCCCCCGCCTTTTTCCAGGGAAAGAATTCTGTATCCACAAGCAGCCCATGTTCAAGGTCATCAATGCCAATCGCAGCAGCTTCTCGAAAACCGATGGAGCATAAGTGTCCGGTCACTTTAGCGCTGCGTTTGTGGGCCGCAGCCACAGCCGCCGAAAGTTCCGCGGGCGTGATGAACATATACGCTTTGAAATTGTCGACGCGCTGATCCACCCAGAAATTCACCGTTTTGGTTGCGTCGTCAGGGCCAGTGAGTTGATGCATCTGCAGCGCCCACGAGCCCGCGCCTTCGAGATAGGGTCCGGTCACGTGGATCTTCGGGCCCGGTGTGTCACCTTTATCGATTTGTTTCTTGAGTTCGAGATCCGTGTAAGGCTCGATCGAACCTGTGGTTCGGATGGTGGTCACTCCGGCTGCGAGGTATAAACGAGGAAAACTGTATGCCATCTCTCCGAAGATTCCGTTGCCCATGGGATAAAACATGTGGTCATGCATGCCTACCAGTCCCGGGATGACGCTGTAACCGTGCAGGTCGAGAACCTGCGCATCTTTTGGAGCATTCGCCGAGGCAAAATCTGATATCGACTCGATCGTTCCCCGCCGAAGAACGATGGTCTGATCTTCACGCGCCGGAGACCCGGTACCGTCGATCACGCGCACATGCGTGAGGACCACGACGGGTGCGTCGACTTTCACAAAACCGCGCACCAGCGGCGAGAGAGTTTGCGCCGAGGCAATGCCAGCTATGATCAGAATAAAGACGAATACTAATGAAGACTTCCGCATAACGGACACCTCCAGAAATCTGGTCGGAGGATTGTAACGCAAGAGACGATCAGAGAACTGGGAAGCATCAGCAATGAGAATAGTCGTAGCCTGCTAAAATCAAAGATTAGCCCTTCATCCTATGGACGCCGCTTTCCTCCGCAATTTTGCCATCATCGCGCATATCGATCACGGTAAATCCACGTTGGCAGACCGTCTGCTGGAATTGACCGGATCGTTGACCGCGCGCGAGATGCAGGCGCAGGTGCTCGACTCCATGGACCTGGAGCGCGAGCGCGGCATCACCATCAAAGCCCACGCGGTTCGCATGATGTACACCGCGCAAGATGGTCAAACCTACCAACTCAACCTGATTGACACGCCCGGCCACGTAGACTTTTCCTACGAGGTTTCTCGCTCACTGGCCTCGTGCGAAGGCGCGTTGCTCATTGTCGATGCATCACAGGGAGTGGAAGCGCAAACCCTCGCCAACGCCTACCTGGCGATTAACAACGGCCTCGAAATCATCCCCGTCATTAACAAGATCGATCTGCAGAGCGCCGATATTCCGCGCACCAAGGAAATGATCGAAAGTGCCGTCGGACTCGATGCTACCGATGCCGTTCTCATCAGCGCCAAGACTGGCCAAGGTGTGCCCGACGTGCTCGAAGCCATCGTGAAACGCGTACCTCCGCCAAAAGGCAATCCTGACAGCCGTCTGCAGGCGCTCGTTTTCGACTCGTGGTTCGACCCTTACCGCGGTGTGGTAATTCTCACCCGCGTGTTCCAGGGAACGCTGCGTAAGGGACAGAGAATTCGTCTGTGGTCAAACGGGACTACGTTCGATGCCGAAACTCTCGGCGTGCTCACGCCCAAGCCGGTAGAGATCGGTGAATTGAAAGCGGGCGAAGTCGGATTTCTCATCGCAAACATAAAAAATGTTGCCGATACAAAGATTGGCGACACCATCACCGACGATGCCAACCCCGCCTTCGAAGCGCTGCCCGGCTTCGAAGAAATCAAACCCATGGTATTCGCCGGACTCTACACCGTGGACGCGCATGAGCACACTCGGCTCCGCGAAGCTTTGGAAAA
The DNA here is from genome assembly GCA_049693675.1 of Candidatus Sulfotelmatobacter sp. Classification (GTDB taxonomy): domain Bacteria; phylum Acidobacteriota; class Terriglobia; order Terriglobales; family Acidobacteriaceae; genus Sulfotelmatobacter. The sequence continues at coordinate 64,337 of JBAVQD010000042.1, forward strand.
ATTACGGCTGAACGATTCTTCATTTTTCTTCGAGCCGGAAAGTTCCGTCGCGCTGGGTTTCGGCTTCCGTTGCGGATTCCTCGGCTTGCTTCACATGGAGATTATCCAGGAACGGCTGGAGCGGGAGTTTGAACTCGAACTCATCACCACCGCGCCCAGCGTGCGCTACAAGATATACAAAACCGACGGCGCGATGATCGAGGTCGATAACCCCTCGCGCTGGCCCGATCCGAGCGAGATCGCCAAAATCGAAGAGCCGGTGATCCTGGCTACAATTCTCACCAACGAAGAATACGTTGGCGGAATTCTCAAACTGGTGGAAGACAAGCGCGGCAAGCAGAAGACGTTCGAGTATGTCAGTTCGTCGCGTGTGATGTTGCACTATGAGTTACCGCTGAACGAAATCGTGCTCGACTTTTACGATCGGCTGAAATCAGTTTCGCGCGGCTACGCTTCCCTCGATTATCACCTCGCCGATTATTGGGAGTCGCCGATGGTGAAGCTCGATATCCTCGTGGCCGGCGAACCGGTGGATGCACTTTCCATTATTGTGCATCGCGATTTTGCTTACGAGCGCGGCAAAGCGCTGGTCTCGAAAATGAGGCAGCTCATTCCACGGCAGATGTTCGAAGTGGCCATCCAAGCCTCCATCGGCGCGAAAATTATCGCCCGCGAAACCGTTTCCGCCATTCGCAAAAACGTGATCGCCAAGTGCTACGGCGGTGATATTTCGCGCAAACGGAAGCTACTGGAAAAGCAGAAGGAAGGCAAAAAACGAATGAAGCGCATCGGCCGCGTCGATATACCTCAGGAGGCTTTTCTGGCCGTTCTTAAGGTCGGCGAAGACAGCGATTGACCGGAAAATTCAGCGAAACCAGTGTGAAAATCGACCCCTCGGTTTGAGGGAAATCATATATGCCGGACGGTTCGATTCGCCGCTGGGAAGAAGAACTGCAAAACCTCGAAATGTGCAAATCTCCAATTTGGGAACGAAAGCGTCCTTATTGTGTTTTGACCGTGTTAACGCGCGGTTAATTGTATAACTGGTTACTACTCAGGGATTTAAGAGGGACTGAATCGGGTTTTGACAATTCCCGAATTGAACTTATGTGGAAACGCCGCTGCCTCCATCCCGCCATTCCACAAGCTTTTCCACAGCCCATTCGACGCTTGCAACTTACAGCGGCTAAGGTACTTACCGAGCTCAACTACAGTAAGTCCTGTAATAGTCAAATCAGTCCTCTGGAGGCAGCCCGCCCTCGACCATCGTCTCGAATCTAGTGCAGCTTTTCAGGAACGCTAAATTGACTCGTCCGATGGGTCCATTGCGTTGCTTGGAAATAATGATCTCGGCCTTGCCCTGCAGATCGGGGTCATCCTGCTTGTACACTTCTTCGCGAAAAATGAACATCACCAAGTCAGCATCCTGCTCGATCGAGCCGGATTCGCGCAGGTCGGCGAGTTGCGGACGATGGTCGCCGCCGCGGCTTTCCGGAGCGCGGCTTAACTGCGAAAGCGCGATCACGGGCACGCTGAGTTCTTTCGCCAGCGCTTTCAGTCCACGCGAAATTGCCGATACTTCCTGCGTGCGATTTTCATAGCGCTTGCTTCCGCCCGACATCAACTGGAGGTAATCGATGATCAGCAGATCGAGTCTGCCTTGCGATTGCTTGAGGCGCCTAGCCTTGGCGCGCATCTCACTCAGTGAACTTCCGGGAGTGTCATCGATGAAAATAGGCGCATGTGCCAGTTGCTCCATGGCGCGCACCACTTTTCGCGTATCGTCCTGCCACAAAGAACCGGTGCGCATTTTGTGCGCATCCACTTTGGCCTGCGAACAGAGCAAGCGTAACAACAACGCTTCGCGCGACATTTCCAGCGAGAACACTCCCACTACCTGCTTGTCTTCCACGGCGGCATTTTCCGCAATGTTCATGGCGAATGCGGTTTTGCCCATTGAAGGCCTCGCCGCAATGATCACCAAGTCGGAGCGCTGCAGGCCGCTGGTCATTTCATCGAGATCGGTGTAATGCGTTGCCAGACCCGTAATGCGCTGCCCGCGCTGCAACAAAGCATCGACCGATCCGAACGATTCGCGGACGATCTCCTGCACGCCCATGAAGCCGCGGCCGATGCGCTTTTCCGAGAGCTGGAAAATTGCGGCTTCGGCGTCGCTGAGCACTTCCTCGGCCGCGTCCGATTGATCGGCGGCTCGCGCAATTGCCGTATTCGCGGCATGAATCAATCCGCGCAGCAGCGCCTTGTCGCGCACGATCTTGACGTAGTGCTCAATGCTCGGCCGGTCAGGCACGCCATCGAGCAAACTCGACACGTAGCCCACATCGCCGATTGCCTGCAGATCCTTGTGGCGATCCAGCTCTTCAATCAGCGTGATCATGTCGATCGGACGCGACGATTCCGCCAGATCGACCATTCGCCCATAAATGCGCCGGTGCGAGTCGAGCGAGAAATCTTCGATGCGCAAATGCTCGGCAGCCTGGTTATAGGCAAAGTTGTCGAGCAGGATCGCGCCCAGGATCGATCGCTCCGCTTCTACGTTCGCGGGAAGAGTGCTGATGTTGTAATCAGTGGTTGCCACGATGTTGATATATTCCCCGGCTCTCAGATTGCAGATGAAACATTAACCGGATACGGCTTGTGAATGCGAAGCGCATCCGTTGGAAAACCAAGCTTCAATGCGAAATTTTTTTTGGATTACGAATGGAATGAAGTTGCAAAATCCGGCCATGGAGGCTAGGAGAACAAACGGCGAATGCGAAGTCAAGCGAAGAAAAACAAATGCGGCCCGGGCCAGCCACCCGAGCCGCATCGTTTCGTGGATCTTTCCAAGGTGCCTTCCCGCTGCTTAGGGCAACGGGACGACTATACCGGTCCGACAGCACCCATTATGAATGAGCGCCACATTTACCGGTACTGTTGCCGAACCATGATTCCCAGAACCCGGCTCAGCAACCTTTGCAGCGGCTAGCGGCCCAACCCAACTCAAAGAGCGGGAAGTGGAGGAGACCGCAGTGCCCAGGCAACCAGACACGCTCGCGCGTTCCGATTTCCCTCCGGCAATTCACCCTCGAGAATTACCGGTCTGCCACCGCTCGCCGCAATGATCGTTTGGCAAGCCTTGGAAGATCCTACGTTTTCGGTGAACCCACTGTGAGGCAGACAGTGCCGACTCGCAATCGAAAAACAGTTCGCCCTTGTGCAGAAACTGTGGACGAAAGGTCTTCCTTGTGGAAGGCTGAGGAAAAAACGGAACAGCACGCCGGTAGTGATTGAAGACTACTCCGCTAGCCGCCGGCGATCGAGGGCACCAACAACACTTCGTCTCCATCCTGAAAGGCATAACCCGGCCCGCCCAGAAAGCGGATATCTTCTTCATTCACATAGATGTTGAGAAATCGACGCAGTTGTCCGGCCTCGTCGCGCAGGTGCGGCTTCAGCTCGGGAAACTTTTCATCGAGAACAGAGAACAACTCTCCCAGGTTCGTGGCCGCGCAGGCGATCGAGCTCACGCCCGCAGTGTGCCGCCGTAATGCGGTCGGAATTTGCACAGTAATCGCCATCGTAATTCTTCCTTATGAATCCGCTTATGCTCCCACCGTCGCCGGAATTTCTTTCGTGACCTCGGTCGTGTCCAGCCTTTCGCTAAGATACTTTTCGAACTCAGCCAGCTTGGGAGCGATCGGCCGTTCAACTTCGTACACGCCGGCAAGCACATCGGTGGTCTTCAATCCGTTTCCTGTAATGCACAGTACCGTCGTCTCTTCCGGCAGGATGCGATCTTGACGATATAACTTGCCAGCGGAGCCCACGGTGACTCCTCCTGCGGTTTCGGTGAATACGCCTTCCGCCTCTGCCAGCAGACGAATCGAATCGATTACCTCCGGATCGCTCACATCCTCGCTCCATCCGCCGCTGTGCTTGATAGTTTTGATGGCGTAGTGTCCGTCGGCGGGATTGCCGATGGCAAGCGAACGCGCAATCGTCGCCGGCTTCTGCGGATCGATCTCCGCGCTCCCGGTTTTTACAGCGGTCGAAATCGGAGAACATCCAGTCGCCTGCGCACCAAAGAATTTAACCGGCTTCTCTTCGACGAGTCCAAGCTTGCTCAATTCATCGAACGCCTTCTTGATCTTGGTAATCAACGAGCCGCCAGCCATGGGAACGACAACGTTGTCCGGAAGCCGCCAGCCCAGTTGCTCGGCGATTTCGAATCCAACCGTCTTCGATCCCTCGGCGTAATAAGGTCGCAGGTTCACATTGACGAAGCCCCAGCGCCGTTCTTCAGCAATCTGCGAGCACAGCCGGTTCACCTGATCGTAGTTGCCCGCGATGCGCACCACATTCGCGCCGAAAACTTGCGTACCTAGAATTTTCGCGGGCTCAAGATCGGACGGAATAAAAATCCAGGCCTTCAGGCCCAATCGCGCCGCGTGTGCCGCAACGGCATTAGCCAAGTTGCCAGTCGAAGAACACGCAACCGTATCAAAACCAAAAGCCTTTGCCTGCGCCAATGCCACGGCGACCACGCGGTCCTTGAAACTCAGCGTCGGCAGGCAAACGGCATCATTCTTAATGTAAAGATTCTGCGCTGCCGCCTTGGCATCATTCTGGCTACCCGCAAGCCGCGCCGCCAGAGTCGGAGCGTGAAGCAGCGGCGTGAACCCCACCGGCAGCCGCGGCTCAAAGCCTTCAGGCAGCGGCAGCAGTTCCGAATACCGCCACATATTTGGCGGACGCTGCGCAATGCGCTCACGGCTGAAGGTTCCTTCGGAGATTGCAGTCCGGATCGAGTCGTAATCGTAGGTGATTTCGAGAGGAGAGAAACACTCGTCACAAATGGAGCGTGGCTGGTTTCCCCAGCTTCGTCCGCATTCCCGGCAGCGCAGTTCGTATTGAGCCATTGAGCTACTCGCTTTCTGTTACAGCAAGCAGTTGAGGACGAGCGGCCCGAGAAAAGCGCCCTAAAATACGAAGGCCTCTTTTTCCAAGGAAATGGGAAAAGAGGTCGGAATGCAAATAAAAATGAAGCTCGCATCCGAATCTCATGTTCCCCGTTTCCGGGCGGGAGTTGGAACCTGGCGGTCGGGATATATGATCCCAATCCGGTTGCCGTGGCGTCACAGGGCTCGTCCCTCAGCCACTCTGCATGAAATTCCGGTTTGCCCCGAAGAGCAAACTTGTCTCCACAATCCTACACATCAGACCATGGCTCGTCAATAGACATTGACGATAGCCCCCAGCAAAAAGTTCACGCGCTCCTGAACGGAGATGAGAGGTAGTTGAACCAATTCGTAGCCAAGACCTGAGTAGCTCTCGATCATCGCTTGATACGTCGCCTGAGCTTCCTCGAAAGATTGCTTGCGCTCGGCATCGATCTGAAAAATGTCTCGCCAAGGCGGCGCGATAAATACCCGGCGATTGTAACGAAGCCTCTGCGCCGCACGATTTACATGAGCAGGAATCGAGAGCCCGCACAAGCGCAAGTATCCCAGGACATCCGGAATTCCGCGATCGAAAATCACAGGGCCTTTAAGCGCGAGCGCCATCCGATACGATCGCATCTCCCAACTCAGCATCAGCTCGGCGAAAGCGTCCCGATCCGACCATGGCAAAGCCTTGCTCCCAATGGCCTCCTGATCCCGGATGATGGCCCGGCCAGCCTCAGGCATCGTCGAGATACCGCGTTCTGCCAACGCATCAATCACCGTGCTTTTCCCGGAACCGGGCCCGCCGGTGATTATGAACAAGCGATCAGAATCTTTAGCGTCCATTTCTTCCTGTGGCATTCATGAGCCGATACGCTGACAACATTGTTTCTTACATCTTTAAGTATCCAAATTTCGGCGCGATGATATATCGGCTCGAATCGAAGTTGTTCCTGAAGCCTTCTATCAGTACACTCTTCATTCGCCGAGGTGAGCATGGGAAATCTGCAGATGTCTCTTAGCGGATACAAAAAAGCTTCGCGGTTTCGGATTATCCGTCTTCGCACGGAACTGGTTGTCGGTCTTGCGCTCGGCTTGCTATCGCTGGCGCAACCATGTTCAGCACAAAATGATCTCCCCAGCGAAACTCCCGCCACCCTCACTCCCGTCACCACGAGCTTTGACTACATCAAGCGCGACGTGATGATTCCCATGCGCGACGGCGTGAAGCTGCACACCGTCATCGTTCTACCAAGAGACGCGAAGAATGCTCCAATGCTGCTCACGCGCACACCGTACAGCGCGACCGCCCAAACCAGTCAAGCCGCCAGCTCGCACCTCGGCCCGATCCTCTACGGCTATGACAATCCAACTGATGTAATCGTCGAAGGCGGCTACATTCGCGTAATTCAGGACGTTCGCGGCAAGTATGGCTCCGAAGGCGATTACGTGATGAACCGCCCGCTGCACGGGCCACTCAATCCCACGCCCGTCGATCATTCCACCGACACCTACGACACCATCGACTGGCTGGTGAAAAATGTTCCCGAGAGCAACGGTAAGGTCGGCATTCTCGGCATTTCTTATGACGGATTTACCGCGCTGATGGCGCTGGTCAATCCACATCCCGCGCTGAAAGTTGCGGTGCCCATGAACCCCATGGTCGATGGCTGGATGGGCGACGACTGGTTTCACAACGGCGCTTTCCGCGAACAGAACATGCCCTACATCTACGAACAGGAAGCCACGCGCGGGAATGATGAAAAATGGTGGA
>JBAVQD010000043.1:0-23695 GCA_049693675.1 Candidatus Sulfotelmatobacter sp.
GATTCATTCCGCTTTCACTAGCAAGCAGGTGACGTCGTCGTGCTGCGGAGTGTTGCCCACGAATAGATCCAATTCGGCCATCAGCCGGTTGAGCATTTCGGCCGGCGTGCCCGCGGCGCCGGCCGCGATCGCATTCAGCAGCCGGGTTTCGCCGTATTCATCCTGATTCGCGTTTTCGGCCTCGACCAATCCATCGGTGAAAATAATCAGCCAGTCCCCTGGCGCAATGGCCACGCTCGCCGATTCATATTTGGCCTCCGCCTGAATACCCAGAGGCAATCCTCCAACGTCGAGCCGCTCGATCGATCCCGTGCTGCGGCGCAGAATGGGATTATTATGACCGGCATTGATGTACGTGAAAATGCGGCGCGCCGCGTCGTACTCGGAAAGAAACGCAGTCGTAAAGCGCAGTCCGCCCTGGCTGTTCGAGCACGCATACTTGTTCATATTGCCAACCAGCTCCGGCAGTGCAACCTGCGCTGTGGAAAGCGTCTTCAGGCTCGCCTGAAATGTTGCCATGAGCATGGCTGCGGGAATGCTCTTGCCAGCGACGTCCGCCACGGCAAACACGACGCGATTTTCTTCGTTGGTTTTTCCCGGACGCGGAAACACGTCGTAATAATCCCCCGCCACCGTGTTAGCTGGGCGCGTAGCATAGGCGATGGCAAGTCCCGGAATCTGCGGCGGAGCCCCGGGCAGCAGCCACGTCTGGATCTCGCGCGCAATCTGCAAATCGCGCTTCATCACCACGCGGTCGGCGATCTCCAGCATGAGCAATAGGAACATCAGCAGGCCGCCCCAGAAATGAAAATCGAGTTCGACTACATGGGCTTCGTGATCGCTTCCCTGGTAACTGACTCCGCCAAAAGTGGGCAGAACCAGCAGGATCATCGCGGCCAACAGCAATACTCGGCGCGCCGGTGAAAGTTTCTCCAGGAGCGCCCAGAAGAATTCCTTCACCATGTGCATGCGGCGGCCGCGGCGCGCCAGATCGTCAGGAGTTCTGGCCGCAACGTCGCGAGAGTACAACCGGTAGCTGGCTCGGGCTTCAGTGCGGAACTGCGACCAGAGCTGGGTCAACTCCATGCCCTCGGTCACCCTCCGCCAGAACTGTTGCATCCGCACTCGCAGGGGAGCACGCTGAGCGGTGGCCGGTGGGGGCGCGGTCGCCATAGGATGCAGTGATTATAGAGGAAGGGTAAGACTGGATTTCCAATTGTCGATTTCCAACTGCCAATTTTGAATCGTCAACGTTCTAGAACAATCGGCACTTGGCGATCGCAAATCGGAAATTCCTAGAAGAGAGCCAACTGTTCCTCCAAGCCTCGCACCGGCCATTTGTCCGCAAGCTTCGCCTGCCGCGGATCGGCGCGTTTGATTCCATATTTCTGCCGCAATCGCGAAACCAGCTGCCCGATCCGTTTGCCATAAGAAGCCGGCAGGAACGCTCGATCCTGATAACGTTGTCGATAGCTCTCGACCAGCTGTGGAAATTGCTGTTCGAGGAAAGGTAGAAAAACCGCTGCTGAACACGGCTTCAAAAACAGCGGATTGGCAAAGATATGCCGCGCACCCGCCGCCGCCGATTCCCGCACCAGCGCCTCAAGGTCCGCCGGAGAATCGGTAATTCCCGGCAATACGGGCGAGCAACTCACGCCCACATTAATTCCGGCCTCGCTGATTTCGCGCACCGCCGCCATCCGCAAATCCGGACGCGGCGCCCTCGGCTCCAGTATCCGCGCCAGTTCCACATTCAGCGTGGTGATCGTGATGTGGATCGACAACACATTATTCCGTGCGACCTCCCGCAAAAGATCCAGATCGCGGACGATCAGATTAGATTTCGTAACAATCCCCAGCTCGAATCCGCGATGCCGGGCGAACTCTTCGAGTATTCGCCGCGTAATCTCGTACCGACGTTCCGCCGGCTGGTAAGGATCGGTCGCCGTGCCCAGCGCAATGCTTTCCCCCGGCTTCACCCTTCGCAACTCCTGCCGCAGCAGCTCCGCCGCATGCAGCTTCACATAGATTTTCTGTTCGAATTCCGCTCCATCGCGCATCTCCATAAATTCATGCGTGTAGCGGGCATAGCAATACTTGCAGGCAAACTCGCACCCACGATAAGGATTAATCGTCCAGGTAAACGGCATCCGGACGCCAGTACAGCGGTTCAGCAGCGAGCGCGCCGGCAACGTGAAATATTCAACGTTGTGCCCCTCGCGAAGTGTCTCTCCCTCCGCCGCCAGCCGGGCAATCCCCACCAGCGGCGGCTTCTGCAGAATAGGAAACAGCGGAGAGGAACTCACATATTCGCCTTTTGTTCGCCTATAGTAAACCGCGGGCAAGCGTCAGTCAAGGCGAAAGGAGCGAAGCGTGCAGCCATGGCAAAATGCTTCCCTAATTAAGGCCGTTTCTCATCTCTCTCGGCTCGCAACCGGCGCTGGCGAGGCATGCTGGAGCCCTGATCCGGTACATGTCCTATTTCTTGCCGTAACGCAACGCGTCTTTCCCTTCGAAGAATCAAGAAGTTCTACGGGGTAACCTCAGGAGGTGACGAACGGCACATTGCAGCGACCGCGATCACATTCTAATGTCCCGATCACAATGAATCCGAAACCTGCGCATCCCCGCCCGAAATCGCATCCTTCGGACCTGCCCGCCAACCCAACCGCCAGCCGCACCCCGATGGCAAAACGCCGCAGCAATCGCATGGCGCTCCACGCTTCTGTGGGATTGTCCGGGGAAGATCGGGAGAAATGTTCTTTTACGATCCCGGCCGCCAAGGCCACGAAATTAAATAAGCACGGCGCCGCCGTCCAACTCAGCCGTGAGCTTCTGGTGGGCTCGGTCGTCTCCGTAAATAACAAGCAAGGCGCCAGGCTCTCGGCGCGCGTAGTTGCCCAGTTGGCAGCATCAGAGGGCGTTCTTACCTACGCAATCGAGTTCGTTGAACAGGACGAACGTGCCCAAACCTTCTGGGGAATCATGTTCCCGCCAAACACCTCAAACGCCTAAACGACTACCCGCCGAGATCGGCTCAGGGATTCAGGTCGACGAGTGTTAACGGCACTGTCCCTTAAACGCTATCGCACCTTGTTCATGGACGCCTCAGGAATCTCAAGTAGAAAGCTGCGAACACCAGGACTATGCCAAGATTCGCTATCAGCCGTTCCCAGCATCGGTTTCTGAAGAACGCGAAATCTGCGCCGACGATGAGCGCTGCCATCGCCACCACGTAAAGCGCAACCCCTAACTGTCTGCCCATTTCCGCTACCTGTTCATTTCAGTTTACTCGCATTGTCCAACCGAAGCGCGTGCTTACTACCGGCGATCTGCAGATGGTCGGCGACGAATCGAGAAAGCGCTCATTGACCTTTGCTAAAAAGGCGAACAGGCGGCGCAAGCTTGTGCTATCGCCTGGTTCCAACACCTACAAACGCAAATTCGCAGGGTTCTCTGCTTGGTTGAGAGCTACAAGGCGCTTTCGTTGCAGTGAACCGAGCCTACGGACGGGCCGGGATATTCCACTGCTGGCTTGGATTCCAGCCGACGCTCACTTGGCGCTTCTCCTTTTGACTCAGCGGAGCCAGTGAGTCAGTTAGCCACCGCAGCCATCCAAAATGAAGCGGACTTGGCCGCAGGAGGCTGAGTTAAACTCAGCCTCACAGCCAGAAATGATTGAATCAGCGCGTAGATTTCGAACCTTTTGAGGGTGCCACCAAATTGCTACAGGTCCAGCAGTCCAGACGTGCCCCTCGGGAAGAAGCAACCTGTCGAAATGAAGAATGTATTTCTCCGAAGCACATTCTCTCGGAAGGGATAACAGGATGAACTGGTGCCCGAGATCCGGACGACCACCAAAATACCCGATGTACACGTCGGATGGCGCCATCGGCTTCGGCTTAATCCCCCTCACATAATCGGAGTTCCTGAAGTGGTCGACAGTGACCTGGTCTAATTCGTTGTCAGTCCGAAGGTGAGTCCAGAAGATGCGGACCTGGCCGGTGCGGACAAGGGCGGTGATCACCACCAAAGCGGTAATCAAGAAAGTCACGGCGGTCCAAAGCCTCTTTTTCACCGGTTCATAATGCTACATTTCACAGCAGGCAGCAACACTGATAAACGATTCCTTGAAGTCCGTACTAACAAGCAGCGATCCTGATCCTTAGCGGTTCTCATAACGGGACTGTGGGTTGTTGTCGTAAAATCGCGGTTACACTCATCGACAAAAGATCAAAATATTTAGCCGCCTCACCCCTGACAGTTGACCTTTAGTGGGTCCGAACAGCCGAGACGAAGGTCCGGCCGCTCATTCCCGCTAGCCTTGTCAGATTCGGGGCAGCCTTAGTTGGATTGCATCACCGGCGAGGCCGCCAGCAATCCCGCCGCCAGTTCCAGATCGTGCAGATCTTCGCGGCTGAAGTCCTGGGTAAACTTCGGATCCAGGCCCTTCCGCGAAATCTGCAGAACGCCCAGCACGGTCGTGTTCGGATCGAGGATAGGAACAGACATCAGCTTTTGAATCGGAGCAGGGGCGACCTGTTCGTCAGTTTCGGCCCCTACTGGCTTAATCGTCTCAAAAATGCTGGCGTGCTTAACCCGGGCAAAATTGTTGAAGATCTCGGCTTTCTTGCTGAGAGCCGTATGCGCCGCCACTGCCTTGCTGGAAATCGGAATCGCACCGGTAGTACGCAGATGCTCGGGGAAAATAAACTTCAGCAGACCCCCATCCAGCCTGAGCAGCGCGACTTCCGCATACTGCACGCGAAACACTTTCGCCAGCACCATGCTGACATCCAGGGGCGTAATGCCTTCTCCCAGGATCGAACCCAAAGGCAGCAGGTTTTCCGGGAGAATAATTTCTTCTTCGATGGCCGCGTCTTCAGGCTTATGGGTCATAGAGGACTCGCGCATTTTCAATTTCGGAACGTCACCAACTCCCGCACTTTGAACGCCAGACGAAGCTGGTACAGACATCCTACAAGCCCTTTGATTTCAGCAAAGTAGCTTATGGCCATGACCTTTTGCGACATTCGGCCTCGCCAGAAACTAGCAGATGGAATGACATTTTCTGTCATACGAAATACAAAAACGACCAGGCTCGCGAACCAGAGCGTGAGGTCCCAATTTCAACCCCAGCATCTTCCCTTTCGGCCGGCAAAGTCATTACACTGCTTGACTATGAGCGTTCCGCCACAACCCAATGTCAAGCTGACCAATGCCCCCGATTACCGGGAAGCCTATGCCAACAGCGTGCAAATGCGAGTCAATGTCTGGGACTTTTTCCTCGTCTTTGGCACGGTTCAACAGCAGAGTGAAACTCAGGTCGAGGTCCGTAATTTTCAAGGCGTCTACCTGAGCCCGCAACAAGCCAAGGCGCTGCTCGGATTGCTACAGCAGAACGTCAACGGCTACGAAACCGCCTTCGGCGAAATCAAACTCGACCCGCGCATGGCTGCCGGCGGGCAGGTTCACTAAAAATAAGTTCACTAAAGCCACGTTCCCAAACGACGGATGCATCCGAGCCAGACGGACCAAAGCAGGAGGCTCATTCTGAAAGCTTTTGAGCCTGGCCAAAGCCTTCACACGCACTGGTCACGCACCTACCCAGCCCTGCTATTCGCGATTCTTTTCGTGTTTGTTTTTCTGCTGCATCTCCCCCTGCTCCGTCTGCCTTATTTCTGGGACGAAGCTGGCTACTACGTTCCCGCGGCGCGCGACATCCTGCTCACCGGAAGTCTCATTCCGCATTCCACGCTCTCGAATGCGCATCCGCCGCTGGTGATGGCCTGGCTGGCGCTATGGTGGAAAGTAGTGGGCTACACTCCTGTGGTCACGCGGACAGCCATGCTGTTCCTCGCCGCTTTCGCGCTACTCGGAGTATTCCGCCTGGCCGAGGTCGTGGCCAACTCGCGAGTTGCCGTCGCAGCGACTCTGTGCACGGCCGTCTATCCCGTATTCTTCGCGCAAAGCTCATTGGCGCAGGTAGACCTGACCGCCGCCGGCCTGATCTTCTGGGGTCTCTCGTCGTATATCGAAGAGCGCAGGTTCGCTACCATACTCTGGTTTTCCCTGGCAGCCCTGGCAAAAGAGACCGCGATTCTTGCTCCGCTTGCGCTGGCAGCATGGGGAATCATAGGTTTTCTTACGCAGCATCGCTCGCTCCGAAGGCTATGGCGGACCCAAGATACCCGCCTGCCGCGGTTCGTCTCACTTTTTATCCCCGCAATTCCGCTGGCCCTTTGGTACGCGTACCACTACGCCCACATGGGATATGTCTTCGGCAATCCTGAGTTCTTTCGCTACAACGTAGCGGCGACCCTCAATCCCACTCGTTTCGTTCTCGCTCTGCTGATGCGCCTGTGGCAGATCGGCGGCTATCTTCATCTATGGATTCTAACGTTAGCCATGCTGCTTGCGCTGTGGATGCTCCCGCCACTGCGCGATTTAACCTCCGAACGCCCGCGCATCACAATCCCCGTACAAATGATTTTCTACGTCGTCATCGTGACTTACGTCGTTGCGATGGCTTTGATCGGCGGTGCGGTCTTGGCTCGCTATATGCTGCCCGCCGTTCCTCTGATCATCCTCGTGTCCGTCTCCACCCTCTGGCGCAGAGTGGAATGGTGGCCCTCAGCCATCGCATTCGTTGTGCTGGCGTTTGTAGCGGCGTGGTTCTGGAATCCGCCCTATGGATTTTCGCCGGAGGACAATCTTGCCTATCGGGATTACATCGTACTGCACGAAAATAGCGAACAGTTTCTCGAGGCCCGTTATCCCATGGCCCGCGTGCTTACCGCGTGGCCGGCATCAGATGAACTCACACGCCCCTGGCTCGGCTACATCACCCGGCCCATGAGCATCGTGCGCATTGAAGATTTCTCGCTGTACGAAATTCTTTCCTCCGCCGATTTTCGCTCCCACTACGATGTCGCCCTCATCTTCTCGACGAAATACGAACCCGCTCCGGCCCGCTGGGATCATTGGCGAGAATGGACAGATTTGAAAACAAAATTCTTCGGCTTCCATCGTGATCTGCCGCCCGCCGCCGTTGCCCACATCCTCGGAGGTCACATCGTATTTTCACAGCAACGCCAGGGCCAATGGGTTGCCGTGATCGAAATGCAGGAAAGCGAACTGCAAAACGCAGAACTCAGAATGCAACAATAGAAGCAAACTGGTTTCCTTCGCGAACTCTGCGGCCGTTCTCCGTGTCCTCTGCGCTTAGAAGCTTTTGTTCGCAGGGAACGCGAAGAACCGCCGCAGAGGACGCAGAGAAGAATGCCAACCTCTTTTCATTTCTGCATTAAATGGCACGAGTGCGTCTTGATCACCAGCCACACCTCGCGGCCAGCCGCAAGCTGCAAGTCGTCGCGCGCCGCCAGAGTCAGGTGCACATCCATTTCCACGCCGCAATCGACGCGCGCGGAAATAATCATGTCGCGCCTTTCCAAAGAGACCACTCTCCCGGCAATCACGTTACGCGCACTGAGCCCTACAGGCTTGGCAATGGCGAGCAGAATGTCGCCCGCCCGAATCCCCACGCGCAGATGCGAGCCCGCTTCGGCACGAATCAGAGGCGTCTCCAAAAGAACGGACTTCCCCGCATTGCTCCCGGGCAGCCGGCAGGTCATCGTGCCACGATCTTCGTGAACTAGCCAGACCGTCGCATCGAAGATATTTTCAAATCCGGCCAACTGCGCCACCGTTTCCTGCAGCGGAGCCCGCAAAACCTCATGCGGCGTCCCCTGCGCGACGATGCGCCCCTTGTCCAAGACAATCACGCGCTCCCCCAATGCCATCACCTCTTCGCGGCTATGGGTCACATAAAGGATAGGAATCCCATGCGCCTGATTCCACCGCCGCAAATCGTCCAGGATCCTCGCCTTGGTCGCCGCGTCGAGAGCCGCCAGCGGTTCGTCCAGCAAAAGCACGCACGGATCGGTCACCAGTGACCGCGCCAGCGCCACACGCTGCCGTTCTCCTCCTGAAATTTCCGCTGGGCGGCGTTGCCGTAAATGATCGATGTGAAGCTCCTGCAGCATCTCGGCCGCTCGCCGTTTTCTCGCCGGGCGCGCCAGCCGCGCCAGACCATATTCGACATTCTGCTCGACCGTCAGATGAGGAAACAGCGCCAGGTCCTGCAGCACATATCCCACACCTCGCTTGGCCACCGGAACGTTCACGCGAGAGTTCGCGTCAAAGAGAATCCGCTCTCCCACGGCAATTCGCCCCGAATCCGGCGTAGCCAGTCCGGCAACACAATCGAGCAGCGTGGTCTTACCCGCGCCCGACAGTCCAAAAAGAATGCTAAATCCGGGCGCGGCGCTGAACTCCACTACGAGAGAAAATTCACGTTCCGTGGAAGCCAGAGTCTTACGAATGCTGGCTGTCAGAATTGATCTTGCGGATTTGGTTTCCACCGGCGAGGACATGAAGGCTTCGTCTATTTCATCGGTCCCAGCAGCCATGATTTTTCCTGCAGCGCTCTTCGGTTCAGCCCGTACACCACTGCCAGCACCGCGAAGCAAAAGATGAGCAGTAGTACCGCCATCGCATTCGCTCCCGCGTAGTTCGAAGCCTGCACCTGATCATAAACGCTGATCGAAACCGTCCGCGTCACGCCCGGGATATTTCCGCCGACCATCAGCACGACGCCAAATTCGCCCATGGTGTGGGCAAAGGCCAGCGCCACCCCCGTGACCAAACCCGGCATAGAAAGCGGGACGATCACGCGAAAGAACGTGCGCAGCGGCGAAGCTCCCAGCGTAGCCGAGGCCGCTATCAATTTCCGATCAACCGAAGAAAACGCAGCCGCGAAAGGCTGCACTGCAAACGGCAAGCTGTAGAGAATGGATCCAATCACCAGTCCAGTGAACGTAAACGCTAACGTATGTCCCGTTAAAGATCGCCACCAGCGTCCCAGGGGACTCAGCGAACCGAGCGCAACCAGCACATAAAATCCCAACACCGTTGGCGGCAGCACAATGGGCAGCGCCACCGTCGCTTCCACCAGAAATTTCCCGCGCCAGCGCGAGAACGCGATCCAGTAAGCAAGCGGCAAACCAGCGACCAGCAGAATCGCCGACACCACTACCGCCAACTCAATCGTCAGCCCGAATGCCTGCCAGTCAAATGCTTGCCAGTCAATCGACATATTGCTTGCAAATTGTACAGCGCGATTCTTCGATTCCCAGAATAGCTTCCCGAAATGGTCCTGAGCGCATTTTATTCGCGATTGAGATTGACCCCGCTATCCGCCACTCCGATACTTGCCTCGTTCGCTCCACTCTTTATGATTTCTTCTGCGTTCCGCCGTGCCCTTCGCGCTTCCTCCCTTTTACTTTTGCCGCTTCTTGCGCCATCGACTGCGCAAGCGCAAGGCGCAAAGAAAAATGTGACGCCAACCTCGATCGCCGGGAGTGATCGAGATAAGGATAAAGATAAAGATAGCGACCTTGAAAAAGATCACGAGCAGGAGCGCGCAGAGTGGTTCCTGCATGGACGCACGATTCCCGGAAAATCAGCCGCCGAACTCCGCCATCGTGCTTATCAGGCGAAAATGCAGGCTCGCGCGGCTCGACTGTCGCTCGCTCGCGCAGTTCATCCTGATTCGCAACCATCAACACCCTCCAGCGGATGGACTCCGCTTGGTCCCGTACCACTTGCCTCTGACGCCACCGGCACCGGCTTTCAGGATTATCATCAGGTCGCGGGCCGTGCCACCGCTGTCGCCATCGATCCCGCGGACCTGACCGGCAACACAATCTATATCGGAGGCGCGCAGGGTGGTGTCTGGAAATCCACCAACGCCGCCACCAGCATCGCCAACAATGTCGCCTGGTCGGCGGTAAACGACAATCAGGCTACTCTCTCGATCGGCTCAATCGCGATTCAGCCGGGAAATTCCAATCCTGCCAATAGCGTCATTCTTGTCGGCACCGGAGAAGCCGACAATTCCGCCGACTCTTATTTCGGCCTCGGGATCTTGCGTTCCGCCAACGGCGGCAGTACCTGGACCTTAATCCCCACCGCCAACAGCGGCGCCCTGTCTTTCAGCGGTCTCGGCGGATCGCGAATGGCATTCGACACAACCAGCGGGCACACGAATACAGTCGTCGCCGCGATGGCTGCGAGTTCCGAAGGCGAAGTCGCCGGTGCGTTGACTTCCAATACCTACCGTGGCCTCTACACTTCCACCGACGCCGGACAAACCTGGACCTACAATTCACTCTTCTCCGGCGGAACGGCTGAAGCAACCTCGGCAACCTCGGTGGTGTACAACGCAACGGCCGGATTATTTTTCGCCGCCCTCCGCTATCACGGCTTTTACTCCTCGCCTGACGGCGTTACATGGACGGCTCTAGCCAATCAACCAGGCACTCCAGGTCTGTTAAACGCCGCAGCCTGTCCATCAAACTACATCACCACTTGCCCCATCTATCGCGCCGAAATCACCGTCGTGCCCGGACGCAACGAAATGTATGTCTGGTTCGTTTCGCTGGACTCCAACGACAATCCCGTCGATCAGGGAATTTGGCAAAGCGAGAACAGCGGCGCATCGTGGACGCAAATCAGCGACAGCGGAATCATCAACTGCGGCGACGTCAGCGGCTGCGGCGTCGAGCAAGGCTTCTACAACCTCGCGCTCTTGGCCCTTCCCAACGGAACCGCCACGGATCTCTACGCCGGAGCCATCAATCTATATAAGTGTTCGATCAGCTCTCTCAATCCCACCTGTGCGACCACGCCGTTCCTGAATCTCACCCACGTCTACGGCTGCGATCCCCTCAGCGCGCTCGCCCACGTTCATCCCGACCAGCACGCCATCGCCTATACGATTCCAACTTCCGGTTCCGACCTGATGTATTTCGCTAATGACGGCGGCATCTACCGCACGCTGAACGGTTTTACCGGCCTCACCACCGGCTCGTGTTCAGGCACGAATCAATTCGACGACCTCAATCAGAATCTCGGCTCGATGACTCAATTCGTCAGCTTCTCGCAGCATCCCACCGATCCCAACACCCTCTTCGGCGGCACGCAGGATAACGGTTCTCCCGCAACCGCAACAGCAACTACAATTTCAGCCTGGGGAAATATTCTCTCCGGCGACGGCGGCTACAGTGCGCTCGATCCCAACACTGGGAACTGGTTCGCCTCGAATCCCGATACAGGATCAGGCAGTCTCGGAATCCAGCAATGCTCTTCCGGAATAAACTGCAACGATTCAGATTTCACCACAGTCATTAGTAGCGCCGACGTTGACGGCGATGACGGCGCTTTTTATTTCCCCTACATTCTCGATCCGCAATCCACCAGCTCATTGCTGGTGGGAACCTGCCGCGTGTGGCAAGGTCCGAGATCCGGAGGCGCATTCACCGCGCTCAGCCTGAATTTCGAAACCTTCGGCACCGCAACCTGCGCGGGAAACGAAGTAAATGTCATTCGCTCCCTGGCTGCCGGCGGACCCGCGAATGCAAATGGCTCAGAAGTTATTTATTCCACCACCGACGGCCCCGGATTAAATAATCCGGCGTCGCCTCCCGGAGGAAACATTTGGGTCACCACGAATGCCACGGCAGTTTCCGGCACGTCTTCCACATTTATCAACACGACGCTCAACGGCCCGGCTGGCGCCAGCATCAACCCGAATCAATTTCCTATCTCAAGCGTGGCCATCGACACCTCCGACCCAACCGGCAACACCGCTTACGTAACAGTAATGGGTTTTACCGATGGCCCCGGCCACATCTGGCAGACCACAAGCGCAGGCGCGACCTGGATAGATTTCAGCGGCACCGGCACAAATGCAATTCCAGATTCTCCAGTAAATGCAGTCGTCATCGATCCCAACTCACACGTTCTCTATGTCGCCACCGATGTCGGCGTCTTTCAAAGTCTCACGTCGATCGCCGCCTGGACCGAACTCGGTCCAACCTCAAGCGTGGAATCAACCGGCTTCCTGCCCAACGTCGCCGTCACCGCGCTCGCAATCTTCAACTCCGGAGGCCAAAAATTGCTGCGAGCTTCCACCTACGGTCGCGGCGTATGGCAATACAATCTGCTCGCCGTACCGGATTTTCAAATCTCAGTGCCAACCGCTTCGCAAACGATCTTCCCCGGCAACACGGCAAATTTCACCGGCACACTCACATCACTCAACGGCTATGACAATTCCGTTCAACTCACTTGCACCGCAGGCGCATCAGCTCCTCCCAGCCCTTGCGTGCCGAGCCCCGGCAGCCTCACCCCAACTCCTGCCGGCGCAGCATTTTCCCTGAATGCCGGCAGCAGCACGATCGGAAATTACAATTTCAATCTGCAGGCTTCCGGTACCGATCCCAACAACACAATCCACACTGCGGCGCTCACTTTACAAGTCATCAGCTTCAGTGTGACGGCACCTTCGCCGACCAGCGTAAACGTGCCTCGGGGCGCGACTTCCCTGCCCGTAAGCTTTCAACTCTCCGCGCAAGGTTCCTTCAATCAAAGCGTAACCTTGAGCTGCAACATCGGTCTGCTAATCCACGGCGCGACTTGCGCTTTCACTCCCGGAGCAACTTTCAACCTGACCTCCGGTTCGCCAGTGACGGCCACGGCCGCCGTAACCGTACCCGCCACAACCCCGATCGCAGACTACACCGTCACTCTGCAAGCCAATACCGCCGGAGCGCCCGTTCCTCTGGCGACCACCTTCACCGCCGATGTGATTCCCAATCCCACGTTCGTCCTCACCGAACCCACGCCTTTTCCCAATGTAAAAGCGGGCAGCACCGGCACCACCGGCTCCATCACGATAGCTTCGCAAGACGGCTTCGCCGGCACTGTCAGCCTGAGTTGTGTCACCACCTTCGGCCCGAGCAGTTGCAGTATCAGCCCCGCATCGGTGAGCGTGGCCCTTCCGCCCACCGCCCCCGCCACGGCCGTTCTCACCATCAACGGAACCAGCTTTTCCCCGGGGACTTATCAGGTCAGCGTTCTCGGCACCTCCGCTTCGCTCTCCGACTCCTTACCAATTCCCTTCTCCGTCGGCGACTACATCATCGCCGGAACGCAAACGCTCACCACTATTCCCGGCGCTTCCGCCACGGCAAATCTCACCTTCACCTCCGAAGGCTCTTACACCGGCAAAATCAATCTCACTTGTAACGCCATAGCCCTACCCGGCGCTGTCTGTACGCTCAGCCCGGTCGGTCCGATCACCGTAGGCGTCGGTTCAGTCGTCCCCGTAACCGCCGTCGTCACGGTCCCCAATAACGCGGCAGTCGGCACCTACGGCATCAAGCTCACCACACAAGACTCCACCAGCGAACCCGTCCACCCCTGGACGATCGCTCTCACCGTGCAGGATTTCGCTTTCAGCGCCGTCACCCCGCCCACCCAAACCGTCGGCGCCGGTCAAACCGCCACCTACAACCTCAGCGTGATGCCGGTCGGCGCCGCGTTCGCCAACCCCGTAACTCTCTCTTGCGCCGGCGCTCCCGCAAACTCCACATGCACCTTCACGCCCAACCTCGTGACTCCCGGCAGCGCCGCCGCCGCAATAGTCATGACCATCGCCACCAACGCCACAGCGCCACCCGGAAATTCCACCGTCACTGTTACGGGAGTGTCCGGTGCGCTCTCGCATGCCACCACCCTCGCTCTCACCATAGCCAGCAGCTTTCAGCTCGCCATCTCGCAGCCGTTTCCCGCCGCAGACCCAGGCTCCCAGCAGACAGCGAAAATCTCTCTGACGCCCAACTACACCGGTTCGGCTAATGCCACCTGCAACGCAACTGCGCTCTCCGGCACGCAATGCACGCTCACACCAGCAAACCCAATTGCATTCACCGGCCCGCCGGTTACAATCAGCGCTCTCATCAATATTCCCTCCAACGCCGCGGTCGGCACATACAGCATCGACGTCAATGTCGAGGACAGCAGCGGCTCTCCCAGTCATTCCCTGACTCTTCCCTTTACCGTGATTCAGGATTTCACTCTCGCGGCGCCCACCCCAGCCACCCAAACCATCAACCCAGGGCAATCCGCCAATTACAATTTCAGCGTCTTGCCGATCGGCGCTTCATTTACCAATGGCGTTTCTCTCTCCTGTTCCGGCGGTCCCGCCGTCTCGCTGTGCAGCTTCACTCCAAACCCAATCACTCCCGGCAGTAGTTCCGCGGCCGTGGTGATGACTATCACCACTACGGCAAGTTCAGCTAGCAATGCCAAGCCTTCGATTTATTACGCTCTCTGGCTCGCGTTGCCCGCACTCGCTCTGCTCGGAACCCACAGCCGCCGCAAGCAACCACGAAAGCTCGCGCTGCCCGCCTCCTTACTTGCACTGTTCCTGCTAGGACTCCTGCTTTCCTCCTGCGGCGGAGCTGGCACGAACGGCGGCGGCGGGGGTGGTGGAGGCGGTGGTGGCACCCAGCAACAGGGCACCCAACCCGGTACCTACACAATCACCATAATTGGCACTTCCGGAACCCTGACTCATAACGCTTCCACCGTGACCCTGGTTGTAAATTAGAAGCCGTGAATTAGAAGCCGTGAATTAGAAGTTGTCGATTAGTATTAGAGCGCTTGCCCACGCACCGGAAAAATCCAGCGCCACGCCACAGACACAAAGTCGGCGTCCGCCATGTCTGATTCCCGCTACAACGTCACGATCGTCGGCGGCGGAATCGTCGGCCTGGCGGTGGCGCTCGAAATTGCGCGGCGATTTCCCCGCGTTCGCCTGCTGCTACTCGAGAAAGAAGACCACGTAGGTCGCCACCAAAGCGGCCACAACAGCGGCGTCATTCATTCTGGCATCTATTACAAGCCCGGTTCCCTGAAGGCAAAATTGTGCGTGGCCGGCGCTGCCGCCATGGTTGAGTTCTGCCGCGAACACGGCATCCCTCACCAGATTTGCGGCAAGATCATCGTCGCCACCGGCGAAGAAGAATTTCCCCGGCTCGAGGAATTATGGCGCCGCGGCATCGCCAACGGTTTGACCGGACTAAAATCCATCGGCCCGGAAGAATTGCGCGAGATCGAACCCAACGCCACCGGACTGCGCGCCATGGTTGTTCCCTCCACCGGAATCACAAACTATGCCGCCGTTTGCGACAAATACGCCGAGCTCATCACCGCCCAGGGCGGAACGATTCTCACTTCGCACGCCGTGCGCGGCCTCAAACGCACGGCAAATGAAATCGTGGTCGAAACCAACCACGGCACGTTTTCCTCCGCCTCGCTCATCAACTGCGCCGGACTTTTCAGCGATCGCATCAGCCGCATGGCCGGCGACGATCCCCAGGTAATGATCGTCCCCTTTCGCGGCGAGTATTACGATCTCATCCCGGAGCGCGCCTCGCTGGTGCGCGGTCTCATCTATCCCGTACCCGATCCGCGATTTCCATTTCTTGGAGTTCATTTCACTCGTCGAGTCAATGGCACCGTCGATGCCGGCCCCAATGCCGTCCTCGCGTTTCGTCGCGAAGGCTACCGCCGCACCGATTTCAATTTGCGCGATCTGGCCTCATCGCTCTCTTTTCCCGGATTCTGGCGCATGGGCGCAAAGAATTGGCGCAGCGGTCTCGACGAATTTCACCGATCGTTTTCGAAGGCCGCATTCGTTCGCGCCTTGCAGCGCCTGGTCCCGGCGGTGCAATCCACGGATCTGGTTCCCGGCGGATCCGGCGTCCGCGCCCAGGCAGTCACCCGCGAAGGTGCGCTGGTCGATGATTTTAAGTTTGTTCCTTCAGACCGGATGCTGCACGTGCTGAACGTTCCCTCTCCGGCAGCCACAGCCTCGCTGATGATCGGGCGCACAATTGTGGACACGGCCGCCACAACACTAGGGCTGCAATAGCCGCTGCAGATTCACAAGCCAGAATTTCAGAACAAATCTCCGGATCAGCTAGATTCCCGACGCTATGGTCGGCGGCGCCGGCGGACGCATGATGCTGGCCGCCTTCCGTGGAGCATTCAGCAGTCGAGGGCCGGCAACACTGGCTTGACCACGCCGCTGGCTCGGCAAATTCGCCATCCACTCCTTATGAAACCGGAAAACATAAAGCACAACTTCCACGCGGCTGGAAACTCCAAGCTTGTCAAAAATCCGAAACAAATAATTCTTCACCGTATGTTCCGTAAGTTTCAGGCGGCTGGCGATCTCCCGGTTCGATAAGCCTTCTGCCACGCCGCGCACCACATCCTGCTCGCGCTTCGAGAGGACCGCTCCGCCGCCCGCTTCAACCAGTCGCATCGGCTCAGAGTCCTTCAACGCGCCAATCACGTAGCCCAACTCCGCGCTGTTCGCCCACACTTGGCCTTGATGCACGCTGTGAATGCATTTCGCCAGGATTTTCGACGATTCGGTTCGCGAGAAAATTCCCTGCGCGCCACAGCGGAACGCCTCTACCACGGAGGAAGGATGGGAAATATCCATCAACAGAATGATTCGTGTTCCCGGACTCGCAAGAGAAATCTGCCGGGCCAAATCAAATCCCTGGGTCGCGGAATCTTCCAAAGCCGAACTGAGGAGAATTACATGAGGCCTCCGTTGCGCCACAGCAGCCAGGATCGACGCCTGTTTAGGCTCAACTCCCATCACTTCCAGCTGGCAGTCTTGCGCCAGCGCCTCCGCCAGCAACTGGCTGCTCATCCAGGTGCTTTCCACGGCCAGCACTCTTATTCTGTCCATGTTTTCCGGCAACGGTACCGCGGGGTGGGCCATACTCTGTTCTCCTCGATCAACAGATAGCTGTAGCAGCAAAGTCGGAGTTAATCACGCGCACTCCGGGCGCAAGTAGTTAGGCGCAATGCAGGGAGGATCACCAACGTTAAGAAAGGATACACTGAAGGAACACCCATACCAACCACGTCTTACCCAGAGACTTTAGACTGAAGGCTGAAGCCGGTAAATGGCACCCCGGTGCCATTTACAAACCAACCGTGAACGGCATCACCCCGCGAAAGCCAGCTCCTTAGCCCGTTGCGCCGCCTTTACCACCGCCTTGATCAGCGTCACCCGCAATTTGCCTTCCTCCAGTTCCATGATGCCATCAACCGTACATCCCGCGGGAGTCGTCACCGCATCTTTCAACAGCGCCGGATGATCTCCGGTTTCAAGCACCACGCGAGCCGCTCCCATGGTAGTCTGCGCCGCCAGCAAGGTCGCAATGTCGCGCGGCAGCCCCACCTTCACGCCCGCTTCCGCCAGCGATTCGATAATGATGTAAATGTAAGCCGGACCGCTCGCCGAGAGCCCGGTCACCGCATCCATATGCTTTTCATCTACCACTACCGTTCGCCCAACCACGTCAAACATCGCAGTCGCCATCTCTACATGCCGAGCCTCGGCATACTTTCCTTTTGCCAAAGCAGTCATTCCGCAGCTCAACAAACACGGGGTGTTCGGCATGGCGCGAATCACCGGCACCGGCGCATCCAGCGTCTTCTCAATCAAGCTATTGGGAACCGACGCCGCCACCGAGATGATCAACTGCCGCGGTGAAATGTGTCCGCGCAGTTCGGCCACAACTTCTTCCACCACTTGAGGTTTCACCCCGATCAAAATAACATCGGCGTCTTTCGCCGCCTCTAAATTATTCGTGCCAACCGGTATGCCCAGTTTCGCACTCAACGTGCGAGCGCGTTCTTCATGCGCAACCGTCGCCCTGGTGAGTTCCTTCGCCAGCAGGCCATTTTTCAAGAGCACCTGCAGCAGGATTCCCCCCATCTTTCCCGCTCCGAGAACTGCGACTTTCTTCCCCGAAAGATGATTCCCCATGCTCGATCCTTTCCGCCCTCTTACGCCTTGCGCACTTTCTGTCGGCCGCCCCGCTCCCACTGCCACGCCGTCTCCACAATCTCCCGCAGAGAACGCTTGGGTTTCCACTGCAATAGCGCCTGCGCGCGCGCTGGGTCGGCAACCAGCGCTGGAGGATCTCCCGGCCGCCTCGGCCCCATGCGCCGCGGAACTTTCGACCCCGTCACCTCTTCCACCGCGGTAATTACTTCCTTCACGGAACATCCCACTCCCGTGCCCAGGTTCAGCGCCGCGGAATGATTTCCCACCTCAAGGTGTTTCAGCGCCAGCACATGAGCGTCAGCCAAATCATTCACATGAATGTAATCGCGTATACAAGTTCCATCGGGCGTCGGGTAGTCGTCTCCAAACAACTCCAACTCGCCCCGCTCCCCGGTAACCGCCTTTAACGCATTCGGGATCAAATGGCTTTCCGGATCGTGCAACTCTCCAATTTCACCGCTCTCATCGGCCCCCGCCGCGTTGAAGTATCGCAGGCTCATGAAATGCAAACCGTATGCGCGATCATAAGCTTCCAGCGCATTCTCGAAGAAAAGCTTCGAGGTCCCGTAGGGATTCACCGGCTGCCGCGGCGTCTCTTCCGTGATGGGCACTTTCCCGGGCACTCCGTACACCGCGCACGTCGACGAAAAAATAAACCTTCGCACTCCCGCGTCCAGGGCCGTGTTCAGCAAATTCAGCCCGCCTTCCGCATTATTTCTAAAATAAATCCGCGGATTCTGTACCGATTCGCCCACCGACGCGAACGCGGCAAAGTGCATCACCGCGTCCACTCGTCCCATCACCTTCGTCAATTGGCCTCGATCGGCAATGTCCCCCACTACTAACTCGAAGCCATGGGCCAGAGAAGCGTGCCCAGCGCACAAATTGTCGTAAACGATGGCTTCATATCCATGGCGTCGCAGAGTGCGCGCCACATGGCTTCCAATGTATCCCGCTCCACCGACTACCAGAATTGCCAAAACATTTCCTTTCGAGAGATTCCTCTTCGCTGCGCAAGTTCTACGCCGGATTCTTCCCGCCGCAAATTTAATTCGCTGAACGCAAAGCGAGGGTCTGCCCACCGTCAAGCGCAGAAATGCACCCGCTCATTCTTGCTGTTGGGATTCTACTGAAAACTTCGTGAAGAGGTTTATCTAATCGCCGTCGCCGACAGCCACGGGCTTCGCCGTCAACCCGCGCAGCAAGGGGCTGGTTTGCGACATCAACTCGATGTGGCCACACTTGGCGCACTCCAAAACAACGTTACCGCCGGTCGAGCCATACGGATGAAATGTAACCCGCGTGAAAACATAGCTGTCGATCTCGTTATGGCAACGGATGCACTGCACGCCGCCCACCCGAGCCGCAGGCTTTTTTTCCACCTGTGAAGCATCGGATCGGTTCAATTTTTCCACAGTTCCTTTTTCCACGGCTCTTTTCCCCACCCCCATGCCAGTTTTACCTTCACAGACTCTACCGCAGCATGGTCGGCCGGACCAGTATATTGCGCCCTTGCTGTTGCACAAGTTGGGGCGCACTCACTCTACTGCCGCCAAACCGTTTCGCACCAAAAGAAAAAGCCGCGATTCCCATCGCGGCCCCTCTTAATCCTTACTACGGTTTTCCAGCGACCTACTGCAGATGAATCTTGCCGCTCGCGTCCAAGGTTCCGTGCACGCGCACTTTTTTGCCTTCGTATTGCTTGACCTGGTCTTGGTGGTCAATGTCGTAAGACTTTCCCGAGGCGGCATCCTGCAGCACATACTTGTCGCCGGCCTTCACGATCGTTCCACTAAATGTCTGCGCATCCGTGGCGGTGGCCGATGGCGAACTCGGCGCGGCCTGCCCGCCCTGGTCCGGCGTCTGGCTGGGTTGCGCTTGCGTCGGCGTGTTCGGCTGTTGAGCAGTTGGGTCGGCAGGTTGGCTCGGTTGCGACTGCGGAGCGGCCGAGGGATCGGTCGACGCTGGCGGCGTGGGTGTTGACTGTTGGGCGTTGAGCGATATGCCAACCGTCAACAGCGTCGCAAAGGTTCCAAGGGTCCACATGGACCGTAGATGCTTTTTCATTCAATCCTCCGAGAGACATTTATTGAGCGTCATTCTCTGAGGTTCCAACCCAGCAAACTGGCTGCCAAAACCTCCGCAGTTCATTTTGTTGACCGCCGGCCCGTTTGGTTGTTCTATCTGCAAGCTTTATTGCCATCGCCAGCCTAGCCACTCCAGTTTCGCTACGGATCTTCTTCCCCTCGATCTACCCCAAACTCCGTAGCCGCTCGACTCCGCCGTCTTGCCTCTTTCGCTCGAAGCGAGCAGTTTTTGCTCGCACCCAAATTCGCCGGGAACCTAAGCCCTGGCAAATCCAGCGGCCCAAAACGAAAGGCTCCCTAACATTTTGTTTAAGAAATTAAGTTGCACAAATCCAAACTTAGGATAAACTTGCGCGCAATCTCTAACTCGTAGGGGGCTGCTACAAGAAAGAGAAAGACTGCCGAAACCAAGACGCCGAAACAACGATTGCCGAAACAAAGACTGCCGCGTTCGCAATCACCCTCGCTTCTCTCATCTTTTGTACGACAGCCCACGCCCAAATAGGTCACCCGCCGGCATCCCCCACCATGAACGGCTCCCACGAATTGCGCATCACGGATCGCGATATGCCCGTCCTTCCCCAGCAACTCGACCCCGCCCGCCTGCAGAAAGATGCCCTCGCTCTGGCCACCGCCGCCAGTTCAATTCCCGCCGATATCGAAAGCGTTCGCAAAGGCATACTGCCGAAAGAAATCATCCTGAAACTGAAGCAAATCGAAAAACTCTCAAAGCACCTAAGAAACGAACTAAACCCCTAGCTTGGCCGCGCCACCACAAACACCGCCGCCAGCCCGGCCTCTACGATTCCTACCGCCAAGCTTGGCACCACCTCAACGAGCCAGACAACCTAGTCTTCGCCTAGATACCGCCTGTGTAGAGCGGGCGCCCTCGCCCGCTGCCCTTGATGTTGATCTTGGTTTTGATCTCGCCCGTGTGGGACGGACACTCTTGTCCGTCGCCTTTGGCTTTGATTTTGAACTTGATCCTTGAATTGACCTTGCCCAGCAAGGGCAGGGCTTAAGCAGCTGATGCCCCGCACTACTCCAGTCCCGCAGGGACGCCTGACAATAGCCCGGCGTTTCAACGCCAGGTTAGAGGGTCGCAAGTATAACAAGTCCCGCAGGGACGGCACAGGATAGCCCGGTACGCAAGTGAGGGGAAGAGGAAGTAAAGATAGTCGTGAAAAAGAGATGTCATTCCGAATCGGGCTGAAAGCCCGGTGAGGAACCTGCTTTGCCCGCCACCGTCATAACCGCCGCCTCGCCCCAGCCAGCAGCAAGATCCTCCCACGTCGGATTATCTGCGTGAATGAGTGCCACTTTCTTCTCCCGCCGCCACTTCTTAATCTCCGTCTCCCGTGCGATCGCATCGCCGACATTAGAAAAGCCGTGGTAATAAACCAGCCGATGCACGCGGTACTTCCGCGTAAAGGCCCCACCCTCGCCAGCGCGATGCCGCAAGACGCGAGCCATAAGAAAACCCGTCATGCCGACATAAATCACACGGCTCTTGCTAGCCATGATGTAAACGTAATAGCACCGCTCCCGCTCTATCGCCGCTCCTAAAGTAAAGCAGGCTCCTCACGGCTGAAGCCGTGTCGGAATGACAAGAGTTTAACGATAGGCCGCCCACTCTGCAGTAGCGGATATCACAAACCATCTGTGCAAAATTTCCAGTTTGGGATCTCATTCGGAAAAAAGGAAAAGGAGATGTCATTCCGAATCGGGCTGAAAGCCCGGTGAGGAACCTGCTGTGCTCTCGTACTCAGGCACACGCGCGAAAGCCGACCGAGTCTGGTCCGAGCACCCACGGCCCAAACGTACGCAACACTGCCCCGGCGCAATCGCCGCTCCAACGGACAGCAGGTTCCTCGCGCGCTTTGGGCGCGCGTCGGAATGACAAGAGTTTAGGGGATGGCTTCGAACAGATGCGAGCGCCGCCAAAGGTAAAACGGCGCGAAAGGTAAAAGGATGTCATTCCGAACGGGGCTGAAAGCCCGGTGAGGAACCTGCTGTTCTCTCGTACTCAAGTACACGCGCTGAAAGCCGGCCTAGTACTGGTCCGAGCGCCTACGGCACAAGCGTACGCAGCACTGCCCGGCACTGTCGCCGCTCTAGGACAGCAGGTTCCTCGCGCGCTTTGGGCGCGCGTCGGAATGACAAGAGTTCAGGGACGGCTTCAGGCAGATGCGAAAGGCGCCAAAGGTAAAAGGATGTCATTCCGAATCGGGCTAAAAGCCCGGTGAGGAACCTGCTATTGGACCGCGGAGACAGCGCTAATGATCGAGCGCAGCGCGACACGCGCGCCGAAAAATCGCGACGGGCGGGAAGCCGCAAGCTAAGATAGTGCCAACATATAAGAGCAGGGTAAGGCGGCTAGATGGTGCCGGGACCTAAACATGAAAACTAAAGAATTGCTTGAAGTTTACAAGACGCTTTTTGAAACATGGCGCTTTCAGGTTAATTCACACTGGCAGCGTAGCTCGTTTTTCGCAGCGTTCGAGACAGCAGCGATAGCCGCCTGCTGGAAACTATTCACCGTTAAGCCCGACACGCAAACGGCGGCGCCCGTGCTCGGGTTCCTGCTTGCAGCCTTGGGAACAGCCTTAACCATCGTGTGGCTATTAATCAACGAAAGAACTCACAGGTACGCGCTTTATTGGCTGGACGCCGTCGGCGAAATCGAAGCGAGGGTCATGAAAAGCAGCCGTGAATGGGGAATTGATTTTGCCAGGAAGATTCCAGCCACGATAAAGCGCGGACCGATAGAGCATCACAACTTGGAGCGAGCTGTGCCCGGACTTTTTCTCGTTGCGTGGATAGTTTTGTTTCTTTTCGGAATCTGCCATTTGGAGCCAGTGATAGGATATGGGCCCATGCACGACGCAGTAACCTACGAATCGGTCTCGCTGGCGATTGCCATTGCGTCTCTGCTGGCATCCGTCGCAGCCACCTTGATTGCGAAGAGCTCACTTTCCCAGGCCAAGCAGGTCGCTGACCGCGACCAAAAAGATTGGAAACAAAGGAAGTGGTTCGGCCTTTACTTCAAAGCTGACGAAGCATACGACGCACTCGACCGTTTTCAGGTTATGTACCCAAGCCCATCCGCGCCGGGCTGGGACACGCCGATGTGGCAACAGGAATCACATGACCTCATGCGCATTATGCGAACAGTTCATCGTGTCGCGGTCGTGTTTCCTCAGAATCCCGAGGTTCAAGCCCTATTTGATGCCACGGCCGTTTTTGGTAGCGCGGATGAGTACACATCGAAGGACCGATTGTCGAAAGTGTTTGACGCGGTCGAGGGCATTCGGCAGAAGGCACGGATCGACACGACTGTCCTCGAATAGCAAGGGGCCTCTCACTCGGCGGCCTGTCTTGACCTTCTACAACGGCCCCCACATCCGGCGCGTATTGGCGGCGGGGCGGAATGCCGGATGCGCGCTACTCCACTCCTTTACACCCCCACCCCTCGCCTGTTATCCTCGCTACTGTCACCAAGATAAATCGAAACTGAGAACAGGAGTGCACCAGGTTAGTGTTAGCCAGAGAGCAAAAGAAATCTGTCATTGACCAGTATCAGACGCACGCGACTGACACCGGGAGTCCGGAGGTTCAGATCGCCATCATCAGTGAACGCATTGGCCAACTGACCGATCACTTCAAAACGCACCAGAAGGACCACGGCTCGCGCCGCGGCCTGCTCATGCTGGTCAGCAAGCGGCGTCGCTTGCTCGACTACCTCAAGAGATACGATTCCGAGCGCTACAAAACTGTCATTGGAAAACTCGGCATCCGCAAGTAAATCCGGGTGGCCCAC
>JBAVQD010000044.1:0-29824 GCA_049693675.1 Candidatus Sulfotelmatobacter sp.
TAACGCAACTGGAAATTACGCTCACTCGTTGCAGTTCCTTCTGACTCAACGCGAATGTCCTTCCTCTCATGGGGTGACATTTTCACGTTGCCGTTAGGGGGTGACAGAATTATGGAGCTAAAACACGAGCTTTATCTGGAGCTGGTTGGTTTCGATGTGGCGGTGCATCATTTGTATTGCTTCCACTTCAGTCCTTCTACTGCACGACACCGGGGCGCAGGCCAGCCCCTGCGGCCTACAGGCTCTCCTCAAAAGACCCATGTGATTTTCTGGGCTATTCCAAATCTAAACTGTTGATAATAACAGCGTTGAGGCGAAAGGGAGCCACTATCAACTGGCGTTTACGAATGCGGGACACGATGAAATGAAAGCCGAGGCGATTTGCGAGACAGATTCTCAACTGCCGTCATTACCCCCGAGCCTTCACGGCGAGGTCGAACATATGCTGCAATCGTGCAACCTCCCTT
Organism: Candidatus Sulfotelmatobacter sp.; assembly: GCA_049693675.1. Classification (GTDB taxonomy): domain Bacteria; phylum Acidobacteriota; class Terriglobia; order Terriglobales; family Acidobacteriaceae; genus Sulfotelmatobacter. The sequence continues at coordinate 468 of JBAVQD010000044.1, forward strand.
CGGCACCGCTTCCGGTAGGCCTCATTTTGAAAAACGTCAGTCGGCACTTCTTGGGTACACAAAGGGCAGACCGAGTATTTCTCTGCCCCAAACATGATGGCTCGCATTCGATCCTCCCATGACTTGTTGGGATAATAGGGCTGCCCGCAGCAGTTACGGATAAGCTGCACTCTGCGTAGGAGACATGCGCATCTCCAGTCCCAGTTTGGGCTTCATAGAGTTGATCTGAGGGGGAGACATATCATTCTCCGCTTTAGCTGTGAGGTGCGCAAGAACTATCCCGCTGCTCGTAACCGAGCAGTCAGCTTCGTCCCGCATCGTATTGTGACCAGCACTATCTGGATCGTTGTGGTGGCCCGCACATCTAAACGGGGCATCAGATGCCCCAAAAAGCCTTTTTCGACACGCAAATCAGCACGATGGTCAGTGATGGTCGGATTGAGCCCTCAGTGTGGGAGCGAGTCTTGAGTGGGATGAAGTCCAAGTTCGGGTACAGTCTCTCGTTTACCACATTTATTGAACTGTTGGCGGCACTGGCTGGCGGTGATGAGGCAAACTTTGTCGCCAATCGGAAGCGGCTTCTTGTTCTAACTGGTGTTCCCGACTGCGAATTTCTGCCGATGCCAGCAGATTTCCTTAGAGAAAGACTGTTTCGATTGCCGCCCTTACGCACTGAATTCGTACCGTCTGCGCTTCAGAACGAATGGATGCCGATTATCAAGGCTGCTAAGAGCAAGCATGAACTCTCCCAAGCTGGCGTCCCAGTGGGAAGCGTCTACGGTGGCATCAACTTGGCGCTTGTACGAATGCAAGCGAAGAATGGAGAAGAGTTGTGGGTGAAGGAATTGGGACTGGCTAAGCACGGCACAAAAGGCATGCCAAGCCTTAACCTATACGCAGAGTTCATTTTGAACTTCAATCTAAGAGCGGAGACAACCTCGGAGAATATCCGCAGCGTTGCTGCTGCCCTCGATGCGGCATATTGCTATTTGGCGCAAGTCCACCACGAGAGCACGAAAAGCACTTATCGCTTCGACAATCATCCGCAAGACTGGATGGACAACCAGCAGCTTATGTACTTGGCCGACTTGGACTACACCTTCGTCACTCTCGACGGGCCATTAATTTCAAAGCTCCGAAAGAGCACGCAAAGACGACAGGTGCAGGAGTTCAATAAGTTCGCTGCCAATCTGTAAAGGCTTCGCTGCGGTTACCCAAGCAACCGTGTCACGATGCTGAGCCATTCCGCATCCAGCGGTTCTCGGCAAACTGGTTTCCCAGCCCGTCCATACCAATAGGCTGCGTTGCCCTGATCGCCTTCCTTGCGATGCAGGTAATCTGTCGCTGTCCGTTCAGAGGGACGCAGAAAGCTGGGGTCAGGTGGACGACGAGTACTGCCATGTTCATTCGGATTACTTCAGGAGGGCTGCCGAACGATTGGAAAAACAGGGGCAGGATCGGGAACGAGTAATGGAATTTGCAAACTTTGTTCGACGCGAAGATTCTGGATCACTACCAGCGATTGGAGCGATCCTCGCAACTGGCACCAGCGGCGATGCCGCCGAATTCCTTGGCATAACGGATTCTGGATTCACTCGCATGCGCACCCGGTTGCGTCAGCTACCCGGAACAAACAACGACTAATAACATGCCTGACGCCAGTCAATGCCGCGGTGTGTCCGAACAAATCCTACGGCCCAGCGTAGTTAGCCAAGATTCTCTTCCGTGTTACGCATTTGTAAGATGTCGAACGTCATTTTTTGAATTCATTCCGAACTGTCTCGCAACGTTTGCGGATCACCGCGGCTACCGCTTGGGCAACCGGGTGTTCAATTCCTGCCTTGTCGAAATTCGCGATAGCCATTTCGGCCAGTTCCGGCACGCGGTTTTTGACACTTGGCTTAGCAAGTCCCGCCTCTTCCGCGAGCTGTTCGAAGTCCTTCGGCCTCACCTTGTCGGAAGAGTATTCACCGCCGATTTTCATAGCCATGTCTTTGCTCAACTCGGGATAGTAAGTCGTGCTGACGACATCGTAGAGGGGCGCGAGCCTGATCTCCTGGTTCGCCGTTCCTACGCCGTGATACAGCAGCGAGAAATTCTTGCCATGGGCGTCATTGTTGCCGACGAGGTAGTTGTAGATCACCGCGTCGAGGAGGCGTGACAGATCGATCACAGGAGCACTCGACACGTCGCGCAGCAGGGCAAAACATTGCTTGAGAGAGGGGCCGCCTTCCTTCTGATATTTCATTTCGGAAACGATGCCTTGCGCCTGGCAAAAATCTTCCTGATGAAGCCGATCCAGAGTGGTAGCGCCTTCCGCATTCTTCTGGTGGACCCTGTCATAGCGCTCCACGAGCGCGAAAGTTTGGAAGCCGTCCAACAAACCGCTGCTGTGATTCTCGGGGGCATTGCCCTGGGCAACGCCCCCGAGCCAGCGGCGATTGCGGCTTAACCAACGCCCCCCCAATTCAAGGACCACGGCGCTTGTCCCCTATACTCTCCCCATGTGCGGACGATATCGCCTAGCCCAGAAGAAGTAGATTCTAGCCGAGGTCTTCGATTCCGGGGATGACGTTGACTGGAATCCCCGTTACAACATTGCGCCCAGCCAGAGCGTGCCCGTCGTCCGCCAGGACGCGACTCGCCCCGTTCGTTCCTCTTCGCTGATGCGTTGGGGACTTATCCCGTCCTGGGCGAAGGACGCCAAAGCCGGCTACAAAATGATTAACGCCAGGGCGGAGATTATCGCCGAGAAACCTGCTTTCCGTGAACCCTTGCTGTCTCGACGCTGTTTGATTCCTGCCGATGGGTTTTACGAATGGGTGCGACATGAAGTTGCATGTGTGACTGTCCGGCGAGCACTACCCGACCGGACCTGCCATCCCATTGGCAGTACCCTACGAGGTATGGCGTTTCGGAAACGAATCGTCTAAAAGCCCTCGGACAATGTATCCCTCCGTCGTAAGGAACGGGTATCGAAACCGCGAGGGGCCGGTATTTCTGCCAGCATCGAGGCGGATCGGGGCTAGGGTGAGTGGCATGGTCAGCAGATGCGAACCTTTGTAAGTATCGTCAAGAAACAAGGGGTCAAAGATGCTGTTAGGCTCCGTAGATGCGACTGGAACGGGTGCTCCATTCTCACCCGTCGTGGGCAATCAAAGTCGCCGGTATAAGTAAGAGGGACCTAAACCACTCAGTCATGCATGCAGAACATGGTAAGCCCGTATTACTCCCTTCGGGGTAGCTAGACCGCAAGGTCATGCAACGGTGATGCGGGTAGAGGATAGAGGAGAAAGCGAACGTCCGACTGTAATGGCCGGGATACGGATTGCAACATTATCCGACGCGCAAGCGGGCAGACTTCCTCTTGGTTTCCGATCACGAGAGAACTTGGCGAATCGGCCTAATAGGATCGGCAGATGACGGCGCAAGCTGGTGCAATCCTAAATACGAGTTCAGCATGGGACGCTGTTGATTGGCGAACCATCGAGGACAATGTTCGCCGACTCCAAGCGCGTATCGTGAAGGCGGTGCAGCAAAAGAAATGGAGCAAGGTGAAAGCCTTGCAACATCTTCTTACGCACTCGGCCAGCGGCAAGTTACTTGCTGTGCGCCGGGTAACGGTGAACGACGGCAGAAAAACGCCTGGAGTGGATGGCGAACTCTGGGACACACCACACAAGAAGCTTCAAGGTGTGATTTCGCTGACGGCACGGGGTTACCGCCCCATGCCTCTGCGGCGGATTTACATCCCGAAGGCCAATGGGAAGCTCAGTCGGCTTGATCTTCCCTGGCGACGGGCGCTCCAGCAGCTTGTACTTGCTTGCAGAACTGATCTCGACCTTAATGTCACCGGTCCAGCCGATCTTAGCGAACGCTGCTCCTTCACGGTCGGTACATGCTTCGCCCGCATTCTGGTCAACAATCGCTTGTGGGATTCGGATGCAATCGAGTATGGAATGCTTCGGGAATTTGACAGGACCACGGGAGCGGCCCGGTGCACCATTGGCTTTCTTCTTGGCTGCCTTCTTGCCTTTCTTTTTTGACTTCTTAGCGGGGACCGCTGGTTCTACGACGGCATCGTCATCAGCCATTCAAAAGACTCCTGTGGCGCAAGATTCCTTGGGCTGGTCCGGGATAGTTACTGCCGTGTATTGTACTCCGGTGATTAAAAGCCGCGCGACAATGCGCGAATGAAGGATAACTACACGCTTCGTCTAAGCCATCATCAGGCTCGGGTATGGTTTGAGCAAATCGAGTATGTCATCGACTTGTTTGAATCCCGGATCAAGCCACCGATCATGGTCTTCACCCTTGAGAATGACCGGCATCCTGTCATGAATGTCAGACAGAAGTGCATTTGCCGAGGATGTAATGATCGAACACGTTTCTACCAGTTCCCGCTCTGGGTTCTTCCAACGGTCCCATATTCCGGCGAACGCAAAGACTGAGTCGTCCGCGAGGGTAAAGCAAAAGGGAGACTTAGTTCGGAAGATCACTCGGCCACAAGACCCAAAAGACAAGCTGGCGGCTCTGCGACAGTGCGTGATGAACGCACCTGTCATCTCCGACGTCTACACCAAGTATCGCAGCGAGAATCTTCCTGACACACAGTTCTTCGTCAACGCACTGCGGGATTCCTTCGGTGTGCCTTCGGATCAGATAGATGACTTCATCACCGTCTTCAACAAGAGCTTGAAAGAAGCAGAGCTTCTGGAGGAATTGAGCGGCGGGAATTATCGGGTGCTGGATGTGACGTCGCCGGGTGACACTTCGACTCCGGCTGGCGATGAGCAACTCAGGAAACTCTCCAAGGGTGTCACAGTAGGAGCGAGTGACACCTGCTTCGTGATGATGCCATTCTCCGATCCGATAGGCGGCTACTATGACAGCCTCTACAAACCCGCGATTGAGAAGGCGAAGCTGAAACCTGACCGCGCCGACTCGGACATTTACGGCACAGGCAAGATCATTGATCAGATATGGAAGGGCATCACCTCTGCCCGCGTCTTGTTGGCAGAGCTTACGGGGCGCAACGCGAACGTGCTGTACGAACTCGGTCTTGCTCACGCACTCCACAAGCCTGTGGTCCTCATCTGCGCCAAGGCCAATGAGGAAGATGTACCGTTCGATCTCCGCCACGTTCGCGCTATCTACTACGACAAAGATGATCCCTTCTGGGGACCGAAGTTGGTTGAGAAGGTAGCCGAAAAGATTCTCTCCGTGCTTGCGGACCCGAAGGACGCGATTCTGTTCCCCTAGGGTGGCTTTGCATTCAGCCGTGTGCTTCCGCCTCGCACACTAGTAGCATCGGCACCCTTGGGCCACATCCACGGTGCGGAGCCCGTACTACAGGCGGGACCAGTCCTCTCTCGACACAATAAGAGAAAAATGGTACAACCTAATAAGATAATAAACGTACAGCGCCATAGTATAAATGCAGCGCAACATAATCGAATAATAGAAACACGAAGGCTGAAGGAAAACCGCTATGGCCAGACCCCCTGAAAAACTCGCGCAGTCCCTCGAAATCCTGCGGAACCTCCAGACAGGCGAAGGGGCGGGGGCGATCCGGGCGCGCGACCTGTCACGCACGCACCGGGAGCGCCTCCTGCGCAACGGCTTCCTGCAGGAAGTCATCAAGGGCTGGTATATCCCGAGCCGCCCGGACGAAGTGAAAGGCGAGAGCACGGCCTGGTACGCATCGTTCTGGCGTTTCTGCGGCGCGTATCTGGAAGCGCGTTTCGGCGTGCTCTGGTCTCTGTCGCCGGAACAATCGCTTTCGCTTCATGCTGGCAACTGGACCGTGCCCGGCCAGCTCGCGGCGCGGTCGCCGCGCGCGGGCAACAAGGTCACTAAACTCCCGCATCGCACGTCCCTGCTGGAGCTTCGCATCGCGCTGCCGGGCGTGGCGGACCGGAAGGAAGAGGCCGGCCTGCGGCTGTTCTCGGTGGAATCCGCACTGATCGCGTGCTCGCCCAATTATTTTTCGAACAACGCGACGGATGTCCGCGCGGTGTTGCCGATGATCCGGGACGCTTCCGCCCTTCTCCGACGGCTCCTTGAGGGCGGTCACACGGTGATTGCCGGACGTTTGGCTGGGGCCTTCCGCAACATCCGCCGCGACCGCATCGCGGACGATATCGTGAAAGCGATGACGGCGGCCGGTTATGCCGTGCGGGAAAACGATCCCTTCACGGATAAACCATCCCTCGTCATCGGGGCCCGCGAAACCTCTCCGTACGTAAACAGGCTGCGGTTGCTCTGGCAGAAAATGCGCGAGCCGGTCATCGAACGCTTCCCGAAAGCGCCGGGCCCGCCGCGCAACATCGACGCATACCTCAAGCGCGTCAACGACGCCTACGTCACGGACGCCTACCATTCGCTGTCGATCGAGGGTTACCGGGTGACGCCGGACCTTATCGAGCGCGTCCGTGGGGGTAGGTGGAACCCGGAAGCTGACGAGGGCGACAGAGATCAACGGAACGCCATGGCGGCGCGGGGCTACTGGCAGGCCTTTCAGGCCGTGCAGAAAAGCCTAGGCAAAATTCTGAAGGGGGAAAATCCGGGAGAGGTCGCGGACGCGGACCACGGCACGTGGTATCGAGAGCTGTTCGCGCCGAGCGTCACCGTCGGCCTGCTGAAGCCCGCCGATCTCGCGGGCTATCGCAACGGCCAGGTGTATATCCGCAAGTCGATGCATGTACCGCTGAACCGGGACGCGGTGAGAAACGCCATGCCAGCGTTGTTCGACCTTCTGCGCGAAGAGCCGCATCCGGCCGTCCGCGTGGTGCTCGGGCATTTCATCTTCGTCTATATCCATCCTTATATGGATGGCAACGGCCGCGTCGGGCGCTTCCTAATGAACACCATGATGGCATCGGGCGGATACCCGTGGACGGTCATTCCGGCAACCGACCGCAACGCCTACGTGAACTCTCTCGAAAAAGCGAGTGTGGGTGAGGATATCGCGCCTTTCGCGAGCTTCCTAGCCGGGCTGGTGAAAAAACGACTGGCGGGCGGGCCCTTGCCGGCGGTGCCGAAAGCTTCACCCATAGACGAACGCTAAAACAATTCTCGATCTGCAGTGAGCGGCGAGGAGAGATCTGCTGACGGGTGCACTGCGTGAAATTGCGAATTGACAAGAACGGATAACCGGCGCCAAGATACTCTTTCGCTGTCCTTTAACTGTCCAATAAGGATTCCTTAATGTTGGCGGTTGCTCAGGTAGTCGATGGGCCGCATCACCGTTCACGTCGGGGTAGTGTAGCTAATGTACCTTCTCGTACTCAGCTCTGGCTTGTTTCAGGATTGAGATTTCCGGATCGGCATCCTTCCAGAGCTTCAGGAAATCGTCGTAGGCAAACTTGGCGTGCGTCCGATCATCAGCCATCATGTATGCCCGCGCCAATTGAAGGCGGGCCACCGCGCCGATCGGATCGCTGACCACGATTCCGCGATGATCCAGAATCCTCTGGAACTCGGCCACCGCTTCCACTCCGCGGTGCGTCGCAAGATAGGCTTCGCCTCGAACATAGCTCGGATATAAATTTCCGAACAATCCAGCGAAACTGGTGCGATGTGCGCCCAGTTCATAAGGAGCCGCAGGCTGCAACAATTCAAGTGCTTTCGATGGCTGGCCCTGGTTGAGTGCGATCATGGCTCGCAGAGCGGGTAGATAACTGAATCGTACTGACGTGTCTTCCGGAAATCGTTTCTCCAGATCGGCGGCCAAGGCTGATGGCTGCGAGGTCTCTCCGGCGATCGCAAGCGCCAGCCCCGCGCCATACTCTACTTCGCGGTCATTCGACAGTAACAGCGCAGCCTTGGCGCGCTCGCGGGCGGCAAGCGCGTTTCCGAAGAAGGCTTCCCGGAGAGCGGCGCCTGCCTCAAACAGGCCCGCTCTTTCGCGGTGCGCCGCCTGTTGAGCTGCGTCTACCGCAATGCGCGACACCTGCCTCGCCTGTTGCAAATGCCCGGTATACGCCAACGCGAACGCCTTGCGGTTCGCGATCCGGGCCTCGCCTCCCGGGCCGGACTTGGCGACGGCGACTTCGTGCTCCATTCCCCCCGCATCCCCTTTGAGAAATGCCAGGTCATACCGCAGTGCCGTAAATTGAGGGCTATCCAGTTTCCGCGCAGTGCCCATGGCAATCGCATTTCCGGCATCATCCATGCGTTCCAGTGCAATGTAATCGCTGGCAAGAACGGCGTAAGGGAATGTAGAGTCCGGATCGATCTCCATCACCTTTTGCGCTTCCTCAATCGACTTCTCATACCTGCCGGATGCGAGATAAATAAATCCCGCCAAGAAGCTGTGGGGGAGTCTCTCCCGCGGATAGGTCTGCATCCACAAGCCGCAGGTCTGTTCCGCCTTCTCCAGGTTTCCCGTCGCGCGACCGTCGTAGTAAGACAGGATAAAAAATTTCTCCGCGTCGCTGGCGCGATCTCGTAATTCGTAAGCTCTGCTGATGTTTTCTGCTCCCAGCGCCGACTCGCCGCCGTCGCCATACATCAGTCCCAAGGCCGCGTAGGCGCTGGCGAATTTTGGATCGAGATCAACGGCGCGCTTGAAAAACGGGATGGCTGCACCAGACCCTTTCGACCACGCAACCTGCCATCCTGCGCTGTAGGCTTTCAGAGCTTCCATGGAAGAGGTCGTCGCTTCGGCAAGCGGGGTGTTGTATTTCTGAATCGTGGTTAACGATTCGCCCACCCGGGTCCGGAACTTGCTGGCAATCTCTCCGAGGGCATTCAGTACATCTTCTTTTTTCGCTGCCTGAGCCTGTTCTTCGACCAGGACGTTGCCAGTGCGGCAATCTTTCGCCCGCAAGCCTACAACATACTGGCTTCCAAGGCTGCTGATCGTGGCGTCCAATACGGCAGCGCTGCCGGTGCGTTCGCATACGTCGCGCGCAATCGCGGGCGTTAGACGAGCATCCGATGGCTGACCCATCAGGCGGAGCTCGGCCTGTATGCGCTCTTCTGAGATAAGACTTAGAAACGGCGACTGCTCGAGCTGCACCGCCAGGCCCTGCCTCAAGGTTCCGTCAAACACCGGATCGCCGGTTGTGTTCGCGAAGTCCGCGAGAACGATCGTGTCCATATCGGTAAGCTTGGGCGGCGGACGATGGAGATATAAATATCCGCCAACACACACCATCAACGCCGCCGCAACTGCCAGAAGAACCGCTATCCCGCGTTTCTTCTTTCGGGCCGAGATTCCAGAGGCGGCTGTCACCGGCAGATGCCCAGAATCCGTGTCGCGCCTCAACCGTCGGAGATCCGCCCGGATTTCCGAGGCGTGCTGGTAGCGAAGATTCAGGTCTTTCTCAAGACATTTGCCAATGATCCTCTCCAGTTCGGCCGGCAGATCAGTATTCAATCGCACGGCAGGAACCGGTGAGCGGTTCAGAATGGCGTCAAAAATTAGTCCTGTGCTCTCGCCGCGGAACGGCAGCGTCCCAGTTGCAGCCTCGTAGAGTACGACGCCGAACGAGAACAGATCGGAGCGGGAGTCCAGTTCCTTTCCGCGCACTTGCTCCGGTGACATGTATGAAACTGTGCCCACCGCGGTGCCCGGATCGGTAAGAGATTCCTCCAAAGTCGAGGCGCTCATGTCCATGCCTTCGTCTTTGAGGGAAAGCTTGGCCAGCCCAAAATCGAGGACCTTGGCATGTCCACTCTTGGTCACGAAGATATTCGCGGTCTTGATGTCGCGGTGCACGATTCCAGCGGTGTGAGCGGCGTCAAGCGCGCCCGCAATCTCGACCCCCAGCGAAAGAATTGGGTCAGTCTCCATGGGACGTCCTGCAATGCGGTGCTTCAGAGTCGCACCGTCGAGGAACTCCATGGCGATGAAGGAGTGATCGTCCTGCTTGCTGATTTCGTAGATGGTGCAGATATTGGGATGATTGAGAGCCGAGGCCGCGCGGGCCTCACGGCGAAAGCGCTCCAGCGCTTGCGGGTCGTGGGACATTCCCTCGGGAAGAAACTTCAGGGCGACAAAGCGACCTAACTCCGTGTCTTCGGCCTGATAAACGACACCCATCCCACCACTGCCGAGCTTGCCCACGATGCGGTAATGGGAGACGATGCGGCCGCTTGAAAACTGTTCGTTCCCCCGCGGATCTTTGTTCTGTTTGGCGATCGCCATCGCGGCTGCCTCGATGGCGGGACTTTCGAGGAAATTTCCAGACTTCAGCTGCGCCTTCAGCAACGAGCGGACTTCGCGTTCCAGCGCCTGATCGCCGGCGCATGCCTGACGCAGAAATGCTTCGCGCTCATCTGGACGGTGCTCCAGCACCGACTGTAGCAGGCCGTCGATTTGTTGCCACCGCTCAGAGTCCATCGGTTGCCCCGCCCGTCAGTTCTCGGTAGAGCCAGGCCTTGGCGGTGTTCCAGTCACGCATCACTGTCACCGCAGAAATTCTGAGGACCTCCGCCGTTTCCTCGACGCTGAGTCCGCCGAAGAATCGCATTTCAACGACCTGCACTTTGCGCGGATCAACCCGAGCGAGAGCGTCGAGCGCGTCATCAAGAGCAACCAGATCCGCGGCTCGATCGCCGCCCACTTCAGCCGTGTCTTCGAAAGAAACGTGCGGTATGCCTCCGCCACGTTTCAAGTTATGGCGGCGGGCGTGTTCCACCAGAATGCGCCGCATCAATTGGGACGAGACCGCGAAAAAATGGGCGCGATTCTGCCACTGCATACTCTTGTAATCGACGAGCCGCATGTAGGCCTCGTTCACCAAGGCTGTGGTTTGCAGGCTGTGACCGGGGCGCTCGCCACGCATGTAGCGGCTGGCGAGGCGGTGGAGTTCGGCATAAACAACGGGGGTCAGCCGGTCGAGCGCGGCTCGGTCTCCGTCGCTCCAGGCTCGAAGCAACCCGCTCATTTCCGTATTTGTAGGATCCGGCGCGGTTTGGTTCACCGGTTGCTCTGAGTCGCTCACAGCCCCTCGCACGAGGAATCATACCTTGCCCTGGCGACCCCCTCAAAAATTAAAGAGCAGTCCGGATGATAGTTCCGCGCCACAGATTGCGCCTACCTAGACAAGAGCGAAATGAGCTCAAAGATCAACCGCACACAACGCGGACAAAACTTTAGGAGGCCGTATGAAATCCCAATCTCTACTGTCGCTTTCGGCGTGGTTACTCGCGGCGCTGGCGGTTCCACTGACCATTGCCGCTCAGGACACTCAGCAACCTACTAAATACACGGTGACCGATCTCGGCACTTTGCCGGGCGGCAATTTCAGCCAACCGTTCTCCCTTAACAAGTACGGACTGGTGAGTGGCTCCTCGAGCCTCGCGGACGGCCGTCAGCATGCAACTCTCTGGCTGGACGGACTGGTGGGTGACATCGGAGCGCCTGGACTCGGAGGGCCGAACAGCATCGCGTTTGGCGACAACGAGAGATTCCAGTCCGCCGGTGAAGCGGAAACCTCTACATCGGATCCTAACGGTGAAGATTTTTGCGGATTTGGCACCCACCTCACCTGTTTACCTTTCCTGTGGCAGAACGGAAAAACGGTTAAGCTTCCGACCCTCGGTGGCAACAACGGCGGGGCGAATGCGCTCAACAATTGGGGGAAAGTAGCCGGATTTGCGGAGAACTCGACGCCGGACTCTGGCTGCCCGGCTCCGCAAATTCTCCAATTTAAGCCCGCCGTCTGGGGAAAAGGAGTGATTCACAAACTGCCTACGGTCGAGGGCGATCCAGACGGCGTCGCCTACAACGTCAACGACAACGGAGAGGTTGTCGGCGCGTCGGGCACCTGTACAACTTTCAATCCGAATTTCCTCAACAACCTGCTGGCGGTTCATGCCTTGCTGTGGGAAAACGGCAAAGCGACGGACCTCAGCAATCTCGGCGGCCAAACCGGACAAGCGGGCGGAAACGCCGCCTATGACGTCAATAACCGAGGTGAGGTTGTCGGTGGCTCGGACCTCGCGGGCGACACAACCTTTCACGCTTTTCTCTGGACCAGAAAAACCGGGATGCAGGATTTAGGCACACTCTCCGGCGACCTGGCGAGCAACGGCATTAGCATCAACGACGGCGGCTCTGTGGTTGGCGTGTCTCTGGACGCGAACTTCAACCCGCGGGCGTTTCTGTGGCGGAAAGGCGTGATGACCGACCTCAACAGTCTGGTTGCGGGGAATTCTCCCCTTTATCTGCTAACTGCCTGCTCCATCAATTCCCGCGGAGAAATCACTGGCCTGGGTATGACCAGCACAGGCGAAATTCACACTTATCTCGCGACCCCGAAACACGATGTTGAGATCGGTGAGGCTGCTTCGCATGGAGTGGTCAGCCGAAGGATTCTGAGCGACGATGCCCGCAAGCAACTTCAGCAACAGCTGCGCTTCGGCCGAACCGGAGTTGGGCCCATGGGGCGGCAATAGTTGTTATTTCTTGCGGGGGTCGGATGTCTAAGAAGGATGAAAGGTGGCGTGGTTGAGAGAGCAGGACACATCCTGCTCTCTCTTCATTTTGCGGCGCCCATCGCAGCACATAGATGGCGCCTAAGGCATTGGCCCCGAAAAAATTCTAGTTGAATGATAGTTCTGCCTCGCCGTCTGCGCCTATTGGATTGAGGGCGAATTAAGTCACTCGACGGGATCGCTCTGGGTCAAACGAGGTTTTCAATTTTAGAGAATTAAGCGGAGAGGAAGCCATGAGGAAAATCACGACGATGCCGATGCTTAATCCCAATCTGAGTACAGAATCTATGAAAATGAGAGGCGCGCTGCGTGCCGGAATTATCCTGGCACTGGCTTGCTTCCTGATGCTGGCTTCGAGCGCCGGCGCACAATTCACACCCTTATACAACTTCGGAACCCACGTCGGCGACCCGGCGCACCCCAATTATCCTGGATTTGTAGTTCAGGGCCGTGACGGAAACCTCTACAGCACTTCCTACGATGGAGGAACCGACAATGCAGGTACAGTTTTCAAGGTCACTCCTGCGGGACAAGTCACCGTACTCTACAGTTTCGATGGAGTAACGGGCGCGTTTCCTTCCGGCGGACTCACGCTCGGCAGCGACGGAAGCTTCTATGGCTCGACGTTTGAAAACGGCCCCTCGAATTACGGGACTGTCTTCAAAATCACTGCTGGCGGGAAACTCACAGTCCTGCACGCGTTCGACAGCACCGACGGCGAAGGCCCGTGGGGTGCGCCGGTCCAGGGGACGGATGGCGCTTTCTACGGAACTACCGAACACGGGGGATCGGCGGAATGCGGCACTGTCTACCGCGTTACTTCCGCAGGAACGTTCAAGACTCTTTATAACTTCGACGGTCCCCACGGCTGCCAGCCCCTTGCGCCACTCGTTCTCGGGACCGATGGAAACTTCTATGGCACAACTCTGGTTCTGACTGGGGTAACGAATCCTAATTTGGGTGCAATCTACAAGATCACGCCCGCGGGCGCGATAACTCTCCTGCATAGCTTTGACGGTACTCACGGCGCCGAAGCGTATGCCCCATTGATGCAAGCCAGCAACGGCAATTACTACGGCGCAACCGTCAACGGCGGCCAGTATGGAAACGGCGTCGTCTTTGAGATGAGTCCGGCTGGAGCCTATACCGACCTCCACGACTTCGACCCGAATACCGAGGGCGGAGAACCATTCTGTGCTTTGATTGAGGGCACCAACGGAATCATGTACGGGACTACGGCCTACGGGGGAACTTACAACGCTGGGACGATTTACTCCATTTCTCTAAGCGGCGGAAACCCTAACACGTTGTACAGCTTCGATAGTGCGTCGGGTAGAGCCCCGGGGGCACCTCTCGCGCAGCATACGAACGGAATTTTTTATGGTGACTCCGCATGGGGTGGCAGCGATGATCTCGGGACCTTCTACTCATTCAGCACCGGCCTCTCACCGTTTGTGCGGCTTGCTACCACCTCTGCAAAAGTTGGAAAGACCGTTGAAATTTTGGGCCAGGGATTCACCGGCACGACTGCCGTTTCTTTCAATGGCACCGCGGCGACTTTCCACGTTGCCTCGAAGACTTACCTCACAGCGATAGTACCGATCGGAGCGACCAGTGGATTCATCAAGGTGACGACACCGGGCGGAACGCTTAAGAGTAATCAAACGTTTCGAGTGATCCCGTAGCGCATGATTTGGGTCGGCGTGGGACAGCAACTTGTTCCAGTTCGAGTGCGAAGGAAAAAACAATCTGGAGCGTGACATGAAAAAACCTAAAGTCTCAAGTGCTCGTTCTTCTGCTCAGCCTAGGCTGTTTGTTGAGCGGCGTCTATGCACAGCTAACGCCCAGCGCGGATTCCCACACGAACACCGCCTGGACCATAAGTTGGCCATCGTTGGACCATGAATCCTAATGTTGTGTGCTTGCACCTAAAAGCAATTTGCCGGCAACTGACTGGTAGATCGAGCCTTGTTGCAGAACAAAATAGGGACCACTCGAAATCACACACGGCCTTCACACGACAGAGGCCCTTCTCAACTGACTCTGCCGGAGTACCAGATAGCGAGGTGGCACTTGAGGGCCTCTGATGTCGGAAATCATTGAGAACGACGTGGCTCAGGCGCTGGCGATTGCCGCGACTAAATTCGTAAATTCTTTTTGAATTTCTGCCGCTTTCGTCGTACGGTATCCCAACTCAGCGGCCAGCGTTTCAAGTTCAATATGCCACTCCGGAGGAATGTTCGTCTCCAGTGGAAGCCGGTGGGTATTTCTCTCCCCCGAAAATTCGCTCCGCCGCCGCCGCGCGTGCGCGGACGCGGTCCAGTTGGTCGAGCATATCGACAACGAGGATATCGAGTATGTCGCGTGCGCGATCTTGTCTTTGAGGACCGGTACACGCATGAAGCTTCTGCGCCACTTGCTCATTGATACCAAGACAACGTACTTGATTGGTGATGGGCAGGCCCATTTCCGCCACACCTTCAATGGCTGGCGTCACCAGGTCTACCTCCCATGCTTCGCCCGGACCGAGATCCACTTCAATGGTCTGCCATGCCCGTGTTTTGTATTCCACGGCAACTTCGACCCGGACGGTGTCTGCCAGTTCCATCTCGTGTTGTTCGGGCTTCAAGCGGAAGGTAAACTCGTCGAACCTGAGCTGTAATACTTCCGAAAGCCGCCGAATACGTTCCGCGCGGTTGCCTCTAAGACCAAGATCGAAATCTTTGGTGGTGCGCGCCGCCCGCGCGAAGCGCAGTTCCATAGCGACTCCGCCTTTCAGGTAGTAGATATCGATGACACCTTTCTCGACGGCGCTCTCCAGAACGCCGCAAAGTGCGAGAAACGAGACCCAACGGCGAAGCCTTTCCTGATCGAGACCCTGCTCGCGAGCCACACGTCCAAGAGTCTTCTCCAACCGCTCTACCTGGCGCAAGTGGTGGATCTGGAGAAGCGAGCTGGAAGAACTTAGGTCGAACAGGATGATCACCTCGCATTTAATGTCTCAGCCACCTCGTGATTGGTTAAACGGGCGTGCAGAACCATTGCAATTGCATGACAGCCCACCGATGCACTCATCCTTCGTGTGGACCGTTTCGCGATGGATTGGCCCTCTACTCAGGCGCGGTCCATCAACATCAGCCCAAGTTCCAACGAGAGATGTTCCGTGCACGCTGTCAAAAGCAAGTGGCGGCCAACAGCACTGTCATTGCTTTTGTGACATATCTCACTAAACCGAGTGCTTCCAATCACAGCCAAATGTTTCCGTCGACCTGACACTACGACATCGCTTTGACAAATAATCAGCGTGTTGCCGGAGGCGGAATGAGATTCCATATAAGAAAAGTGGCGGTCTCTTTGCTCGTGGCAGTTCCTATGATCGTTTTGCTATTTTTTTCTGCAGTGAATCCGCCTAGCGTCCAAGCCGTTCCAAGTTATGCCCGGCAGACGGGGTTGGCGTGCAGCGGTTGCCACTACACGCCTCCGGAGCTCAACCCCGCTGGACGTAAATTTAAACTAACTGGCTACGTCGATAGGGGAGACGACACTAAGACCATAAAGGCCGATGGAGGCAAGAAGCGCGCCGCCCTTGATCTGCTCGCGTCGCTGCCGCTGTCCGTCATGTTGGAGACTTCGTTTACCTCGCTCAAGACTGCGCAGCCACAAACCCAGAATGGCAACGTCGAGTTCCCTCAAGATATCTCCCTGTTCCTTTCGGGCGCATGGACCAGCAACGTCGGCAGCTTTCTACAGGTGACTTACGACACGCAGGACGATCACTTCACCAGCGACAACACGGATATCCGCTTCGCGAACAAGACGAAACTAGGCGGCAAGGAACTGGTTTACGGCATCGATCTCAACAACAATCCCACCGTCGAGGACCTTTGGAACAGCACGCCGGCGTGGGGCTACCCGTGGATCGCAAGCGACAACGCGCCTACTCCCAATGCCAGTCCTTTCATCAACGGCGGTCTGGCCCAGGACGTAGCTGGACTCGGCGTGTTTGGCATGTGGAACGACCATCTCTATCTGGACGCGGCCGTCTATCGCTCTGAGCACGTGGGGGGGCCACAGCCGAACCCAGGCGTGGGCGCGGGCTTCAATATCCGCGGCGTCGCTCCATACTGGCGCCTGGCGTGGCAGGAGTTAACAGGAAAGACGCAGTATGAAATCGGGACTTATGGTATGCACCTGCGTTCGACTCCCAATGAAATCACCGATCTCTCCGGGGCCAGCATTCCGACGGATTCGTACACGGACTTCGCATTCGACACGCAGATCGACCGCACCATCGTAAGAACTGACGTGCTTTCATTCCGGGCTACTTACATCCGGGAAAACAATGATCTGCTGAGCCTGCTGTTTCAGGGCGGTGGCCCAGGGAGTCCGACTCCGCTGGTATCCCAGGGTTCGCACCATTTGAACACGGTCATGGCCAATGCCGAATATCACCTCGGCAACAAGTACACGGGCACGTTCGGCTGGTTCAATACAACCGGGACATCGGATCTCGCGTTTTATCCGTCGGGGACCGCCGTGGCCGGCAATTTCAATGGCGACCCGAGAAGCGCGGGATACATTTTGAATCTCTCTTACTGGCCGTGGCAGAACCTGCAACTCGCGGCGCAATACACCGGCTATACGCGCTTCAATGGCGCAGCGACGAATTACGACGGCTTCGGCCGCAACGCGAGCGCCAACAATACGCTCTATTTGGACGCCAGGATCTTTTTCTAAAGATTATTGGCTCCGGGTTTTTCTTAGCAGCAAGTGAGCCGTTGTTTGCAACGATTTCAAGGAGAAGAAAACAATGAACAGCAAATTCGCAATGAAGACATTCGCTGTCGTCGCGCTGATCGGTGGGCTGGGCGTGGCTTCGTGGGCCGGCGACATCGAGGGCAAGGTTACCGGGATGAAGGGGCACTCGGTAGTTTACGTCGAGGCCATTGCAGGCAAAACATTTCCCGCTCCCAAGGAGCACCCGGTGATGGATCAAAAAGGGCTGGTCTTTGCGCCGCACATTATGGCCGTACTGCAGGGCACAACCGTTGACTTCCTGAATAGCGACACCGTCCAGCACAACGTCTTCTGGACTGCGATCGGCGGCGATAAGAAAGCCGGACACAATCTCGGCACGTGGCCTAAGGGTGAAAAGCGCGGCTTTACCTTCGATAAGGCCGGAGTCGTGCCGGTACTCTGCAATGTCCATCCGGACATGGCGGGATATATCATCGTCAGCCCAACTCCTTATTTTGCCGAAACCGACGACAGCGGGAACTACAAAATCAAAGACGTTCCCGATGGAAGCTACACTGTGACTGCATGGCATGAAGGCGCCAAGAACCAGTCCAAACCGGTGACTGTGGCCGGTGGGGGCAAAGCCGACTTCACCCTCAGCAAGTAGAGCATCGAAAGGAAGGGAGCGATTGGAAGCGAGCAAGCGGCTTCCCTCCTCGCCTTTCGTCGTTAATCTCTTGCCCGGCTTGCCTCCACACAAATGGTTGACGGTTTCACTACGGCAGTAACTACAAAGTGCCTTCATGCTGAAGCGATATAAGAACAAGAAGGTCGATGGGGATTGGCTGAACACGAACTTCCCCTGCATGATGGCCTGCCCCGCGCACACTAATGCCGGGCGCTACGTAGGCCTGATTGCTGAGGGCCGTTTCGAAGAGGCCTATCGCATCGCGCGCGACCCCAATCCGCTGGCCAGCATCTGCGGACGAGTGTGCGCGCATCCGTGTGAGACCGCCTGCCGCCGCGGCGAAATCGACCGTCCCATTTCTATTCGCGCTCTCAAGCGTTTTCTAACCGAGCAGTTTGGGCCCGAGTCAAAGCATCCTATCAACGTCAATGAAGGACGAGGACAGAACAAGCTCCCTTATAAAGTCGCCGTAGTCGGCGGCGGCCCGGTGGGACTTTCGGCCGCGCACGATCTTGCCCTGATGGGATACGCCGTCACGATTTTCGAAGCCGCGCCGGTAGCCGGCGGAATGCTGTACCTGGGAATCCCCGAATATCGCTTGCCGCGCGATGTCGTGGAAGCGCAGGTGCGTGAGATTCTTGAGACTGGCGATATTACACTGAAGCTGAATCACACGGCCGGACGAGACTTCGCAATTTCCGACTTACGCCGTCAGGGTTTCGACGCTGTGCTTATCGCGGTCGGCGCGCATCGCAGCCGTGATCTCAGCATCCCCGGTGTTGATCTCGATGGCGTGCACAAAGGCATCGACTTCCTGCTCAACGTAAACTTGGGCTACAAATTCACGATCGGCAAGAAAGTGATCGTGATTGGTGGCGGCAACGTGGCCATGGACGTGGCTCGCTCGGCCGCGCGCGAAGTAGTGCGTCAACACTCGGGCGGAGTCCAGGATAACGAGCCTTCGGCGGAGAACATGACCGCAGTCGCCACAAAAGAGATGGTCGACATTTCTCTTTCTGCGTTGCGCATGGGCGCGCGGGAAGTAAACCTGGTGTGTCTTGAGCCACGCGACCAAATGCCAGCCGCCCTCGAAGAAATTGAGGAAGCCGAACAGGAAGGCATTCGCATGCACCCCGGCCTCGGCCCAAAGCGGATGATTGGCACGGATGGCAAAGTGGTTGCGCTCGAAACGCTCAAAACCAAATGGGTCTTCGATCAGAACAAACGCTTCAACCCGGCGTTCTTTGAAGGCAGCGAAAGCCAGATCGAGTGCGATACGATCATCATGGCAATCGGCCAAGCCCCGCGCCTCGATTTCCTCACTCCGGAAGACAAAGTGGAACTATCTCCGCGCGGCCTGATCGCCGTCAACCCGCAAACGCTGATGACTTCGGCCCCCGGAATCTTTGCCGGGGGCGATTGCGTCTTCGGTCCGCGTCTGATTATCGATAGCGTAGGCGATGGCAAACGCGCATCGGTCGGAATCGACGAATACCTTCGCAAGAACAAACATCCCGAGCCGATTATCGAGGTCGAAATACTAAAGCGGCATAGCATGCCTCTTGACTATCTGGACATAACTCGCCAACCCGTACCCATGCTTCCCCTGGAGCGCCGCACCGGAGTGACAGAAGTGGAGGTCGGCTACGATGCCCCGGAAGCGATAGCCGAAGCGCAGCGTTGCCTGCACTGTTGGACCAACACAATTTTCGAGGGTACGCCCGAAGACGGCACGATGTGCATTCTGTGTGGTGGTTGCGTCGATGTCTGCCCGGAAAAATGTCTGGAGCTGGTTTCACTCGATCGCATCGAGTTCGAGCCTCAAGCCGTGCAGCACATCCGCGACAACCAGGAGTTGTTTGGAGTGGAATTCGACGAAGTGGCGGCCGATGAACTGGGCATTGTTACCGGCTCCGCCATGTTGAAGGATGAGACGCGCTGCATCCGCTGCGGTCTCTGCGCCATGCGCTGTCCGGTAGGCACAATCACTATGGAGTCCTACAACTTCATTCCTGCCGAACCGACCGGGTTGATTTCGATAGCGGCGATTGGAGCAGGATTGCAGTCGAAGTAGGTCAAGAAACACACATGACAGACGAAGCTAAAACAGCAAACGCGAAAGACACAGTCAGCCGCCGGCAATTCTTTGCGAAACTTGGCTTGGGCTCGCTCGGAATCGCGGCTGCCGGCACTGCTGCCTTCGCGTATCAGTTCTTGGAGCCGAATGTGCTGTACGAACCTTCGCCCGTAGTCAATGCCGGCAAGCCCGACCGCTATCCGCTCGATTCCGTCACGCTCGATGTGAACTCGGGCATCTACATTATTCACTCGCAGGAAGGGTACTTCTCGCTCAGCGCGGTGTGCACGCATCTGGGGTGCCTGACGGCATGGAAACCGGAATTGGGCATCATTGCCTGTCCTTGCCATGGCAGCAAGTTCAAGCAGGACGGGGAAAAGATCGAAGGCCCGGCACCCAGGCCGTTGCCGTGGAAGCGGATCTGGCTCAACGACGACGGAGATCTACTGGTGGACCGCTCCACCGACGTTCCTGCGCTGCAGCGCGATTCGTTCGTGAGGGTCTGACTTAGAGAGAACCAGCAATGGCAAAAACGGTAGACCAATATTTCGACGGCTTACGCGAGACGCGCGTGTGGCGTTCCATCTTTCGCAGCGGCACGGGATCGAGCACGCTGAAGCGTGCGCTGGCCATTCAGCAAAACGTTTTTCTGCACTTATTTTCTACCAAAGTTCGCACGCGCATGCTCAGCTTCAGTGCGACTTGGTATTTGGGCACGTTGACGCTGGGGACGTTCTTTATTCTGGTCGCGACCGGAATCCCTCTGATGTTCTATTACCACCCTTCCGTGCCGCAGGCTTACGCCGATACTAAGGACCTGCAGTTCGTGGTCTCCTCGGGATTGTTTCTGCGCAACCTCCATCGCTGGTCGGCGCATGCCATGGTGTTTCTGGTGTTCGCGCACATGTTCAAGGTGTTCTATCGCGGCGCTTACCGCACGCCTCGTGAGTTTAATTGGGTGATTGGCGTTGTCCTCCTTCTTATTACCCTCCTGCTCAGCTATACGGGTTACCTGCTTCCCTGGGACCAGTTGGCTTATTGGGCGATCACCGTGGGATCGAACATTGCATCTGCCGTCCCGCTCATGGGCAACAAAATTCGCTTCCTTATGCTTGGCGGGAACGGGGTCAACGCCAACGCTCTGCTGAGGTTCTACGTGCTGCACTGCATGATTCTGCCGCTGGCTGCGATGTTCTTCGTCGCTATCCATTTCTGGCGCATCCGCAAAGACGGCGGCCTCTATTCCCATGCCAGTGAACCGGCAACGGTGCGTGCGAAGGCTGCGAGCGGCGCCGCCATCTCGAAGGAGGCGCAATAGTCATGGCCGACTCCAAAGATTTCACCGCAGGCGTCGATTCCAATGCGAAGAAGTCGCCGCGCCGCATCGTCTTCATTACCCGTCGCACGTCGGCGCAAGTGAAGGCTGAAACTGAAGATCAGCTGCAGACTTTCCCCGAGGTCCTGTTTCGCGCGGCCGTAGCGATTCAAGTCCTTGCCATTGCCCTGGTATGGATCGCACTCGTGTTCAACGCCCCGCTCGAAGGCCTGGCCGATCCTTCCCACACTCCCAATCCGGCTAAAGCCCCCTGGTACTTTCTCGGACTTCAAGAAATGCTGCACTACTTTCCGCCTGTCGTTGCGGGTGTGCTGGTTCCCGGCTTGGTGGTGATGGCGCTGATCGTGATTCCGTATTTTAAAGTCAACATCGAAGCGGAAGGACTCTTCTTGAAGGACCGGCAGCGGCGGCTGCAGATCTTCTATTTAGTCGCGACTGGTTTGTCGTTCTTCCTGTTGCTTTTCAAGGTGTATGCGGCACTCATCCCCACGTTAATCATGGCCGGAGTGATGCTCCTGGCGGCCCAGAGTTCTCCACAGTCCTCTTCCGCCTTGCGCCGGTATTTGGCCGGGAGGCCTCTTTCCTATTGGGTTATGACATGGTTCTTATTCGAACTAGTAGTGTTGACCGGCATCGGTACATTTTTCCGAGGGCCGGGCTGGTCTTGGGTTTGGCCGTGGCAAGGGTCCTGATTTGCTGAAGAAAATCGCGCTCATGAAAGAAACACTCAAGTCGCTGTGGCAAACGTTGTTCGGGGATAGCGTTCGCGCGTTCGGCGTCGTCAGCCTTGTGCTTCTGCTTTCGCTCGCGATCGCTCCGGCGAAAAATCACTTCAGCGAGTGGCGGCACTATCAACACGGCTATCTGAAGATGATTCGCAACCGCAGCGATGCGGTGACGCTGCAACGCCACTTCGACGGAGGAATTCAGCAAATCTGGCTGCCCGACCTCGGCGTGGTAGATCGCTGCACAAGTTGCCACGTGGGTTTGAAGGAAGCCAGCCTAAGCGATGTTCCGACGCAGCCCTTCCGCCCCCATCCCGTAATTCCACACAAGCTCGACCAATTCGGATGCACGGTCTGCCACCGCGGGCAGGGCGCAGCCACAACCGTAGCCGAGGCGCACAGCAGTACGCTGGCGTGGGAGCAGCCCATTCTGCCCGCGAAATACATCGAGTCGTCGTGCGGCGAATGCCATCGCGGTCCGCTGCCGGGCACGCCGCAACTGAACGAAGGCCGGCATTTGCTATCCCGCTACGGCTGCGTGCATTGCCATACCGTAAAGCTGCCCAACGGTGGCGCTATGAAGGCGACCGACGATCCGCCTTCTCTCTCCCACATCGCCGACAAGACCACGCGCGAGTGGATCTATGCCTGGCTGAAAGATCCACAAGCCTACGCAGGCACGGCCACGATGCCGAATTTCAAGCTGAGCGACGACGATGTGCGGGATATGTCCGCCTTTCTTATTGCGAACAGCACCTCGCTGCTGGCAGACACGGCTACGCTTTCGGCGAAGGCGTCGTCTGATCCCGCGGCTGGCGCCAGCTTGTACGGAGAATCTTTCTGCGCCTCGTGCCACGCAGTACAAAACGCCGCAGGAAATCTGGTGGGCGGTGACGTTGGCCCCGAGTTAACCCGCGTCGGGAACAAGGTAAAAACGGAGTGGTTGCAGGCGTGGCTGCGGAATCCGCGCAACTACGACGATGAAACCGCGATGCCGCAGTACCGCTTTAGCGATTCTCAAGTCGCCACGCTCTCCGGGTTCCTGCTGGCCAAGACCGATTCCGATCTGCTGGCCAATGTCCATCTCGAAGCTGCGACTCCGGAGCAGATCGCCCACGGCAAGCGCCTGGTTTCCGACTATGGCTGTGCGTCGTGCCATGAAATCGCCGGCATCAAGAAGCCCGAGAACTTCGCGCCCGAACTTAGTCGCATCGGAAACAAACCGGTCACTCAACTTGTGTTTCTGCCGGGCATGCAGCACACGCTTCCCGATTACATCGCGACCAAGATCAAGCAGCCGCGTGCGTTTGGACAAGCTTTAAAAATGCCGCAGTACACGTTCACGCCAGCGCAGATTGATTCGCTCGCCACCGCTCTGCTCGCGCTCAACGACCGAGCCGCCACTTTGCCTCCGTCGCTGACGGTGGCGGCGAAGCCGGACTCGGATTACCAACCCGCAGGCAGAGCTGGAAGGCTGATGACCGACCTGGCGTGCTTTAGTTGCCATCGCATCAATGGACACGGCGGCGACATGGCGCCAGACCTCACTTGGGAAGGCAGTTCTGTGCAGCGCCAGTGGCTGGTGGAATTCCTGAAAAACCCGAACACGCTGAGGCCATCGCTGATTCGCCGCATGCCAAAATTTAACCTCAGCGATGGCGAAATCAACGAGCTTACCGACTACATCATGACCGTGTATCAAAGCCCGTCGATCGATCGCGATTCCATGCCGCTGAGCGGCTACCCGCAGGGCCAGGTTGAGTTGGGCAGGCAGCTCTTCTATGGCAAATACGCCTGCCAGGGCTGCCACATCGTGGATACCAAAACGGACAAAGGTTACATCGGCCCGACACTGACGCAAGTCGGTTCGCGCCTCACCGCAGCGTGGATCTTCGAATGGATGAAGAATCCTCAGGCGCTGCGCCCGGGCACGGCAGAGCCTAACCGCGCCATGAGTGACGAAGATGCCCGTGCGCTGACGGCATTCCTCATCTCGCAGAAGGGCGGAGGCAAATCGGAGGTCGCAAGGGCAAAGAGATGATCCGTCCCTCTCTGACCATCGTCGCGTTATCAACCGCCTTGCTGGCCACGTCCTGTTCGAGCAAGCGCACGTCTACGCCGCTACCCCAGCCAACGGCGTTCGGTACGGCAATTGTCGAATCCAGCGGTGGAAAGCAAATCGCGCAGGCGGGCACCGCGTTGCCGCAGCCGGTGGTCGTGCAGGTGAATGATCAGAAGGGATCTGCTGTCGCTGGCGCGCTCGTCGAATTCAGCGCTGCATCAGGAGTGACCTTCGAACCAGCCGACGCCCTTACCGATTCCAGCGGCCAGGTCACAACCAACGTTACACTCGGCGGCATGGCAGGCCGATATCAAGTAACCGCATCGAGCACCGACAAAGCGGGAAAGAAAATTTTCCTAACCTTTGAAGAGATCGCTCTCGGTCACCAGCAAACTCTCGGCCGCCAGCTCAACGATCAGTACTGCGAGCGCTGCCACAATCCCGAGTCGACGGTGGAGCGTGTATCGAACTTCGACAATCTTGAAATCAAGCCACACGCCTTCACTGAGGGCGATACGCTCAATAAGATCAGCGATGCCGATCTCACTGCCATCATCAGTCATGGCGGTCCTGCGCTCAATAAGTCGGCGCTCATGCCAGCTTGGGGAAACACCATCAGCAAATCCGATACTCAGGCGCTCATATCCTATATCCGCGCTATATCCGACCCGCCCAGCCGCAATGCTGGCCCCGTCTATGCGAAGAATTAGGCCTGTTGCGGCAGAACTGAGACTGCCCTTTGAGCAAGGGCGGAAGCCGTGCACCACTATGGTCCGATTGTGGTCCAACAACTATGCTTTGTGGTCTTTTCAATGACTATCTGTGGTTCCCGGCGCCGTCAAGTCGTTGAAACGCACTACTGTCGTTTATTCTGTTGGCATCATAACCCAAAGGTCGGTGGTTCAAATCCACCCCCCGCAACCAAAAAACTCTTTCCTTTCAGCAATTTCCACGAGCCCCGCAACCATCCGAATTGACAATTTCGAGTTCCAATCCTATCAAGCAGTGCTTGAATGCATTGGCCTTTTTCGCGTCACTCCAGAATCGTTCCCAGCGATCATGCCGTTTCTCGTTATCTGTGGATGATTCCAGCCCTGTATGGGCCTTTATCTTCCGACCGGAAGATCGAGGTAGCTGTCGTTGTACCAATGAATTTCCAAAGGAGCCTTGGCGTACTGGATAGTCTCCGTGCTGACGTCCTCCCCTGTGCCGTAATTGATCTGACGGCCTGGCTCTTTGATCACTCTCAGTACCGCGACAATCCGGCTTCCTTGCTGGAGCTGCCGACTCATTAAACGAACGCTCTGGAAATCTATGCGCTGCCGCTTTCCGGCAGTGAGCAAGCGCCGACGGCTGCGATCTCCAACATAACTGGCACGGGACCAGTAAGGCGCAAGCTGGATGTAGTCACCGTGCGGCATCAGCTCATACACGTCGATCTCAAAGTCAAAGTCCTTCTTGTTCGTAACAAAGTCGAGCTGTCCGGAAAACAGACCGCTCAGCTCGGTACCCTTCGTTAGCGGATCGCTGATGAACTCGATGCCGTTCCAGGTGTCTACCTCCGTGTCGAGAACGCCGCCGCCGGGAACCTTGCGATCCGCATCGCTTCGGTCTGCAAAGTCCACCCGCAGATCGGTTGTTGCGTCATGCGCGTCCTTCTGCTCGCTGAGCCCGTAACCGAGATCCGACTTCGTGGCACTCAGGTAAAATCGCCGCATTCCTCCAGCCATTGTCGCCAGCGAAGACGCGTGCTTCCATATGTTCGCGCTTGTGACTTCATAGTTCACTCTGTCCTTGAGCAAATCGGGGCGCGGGCTGTTCTTGAATATGTAATCGAACCACTGGTAGCGAAGGTCGGTCAGGTTAAGCACTGCGACCGGGTCCAGCTTCAATCCCGACAGAGACGGGAAGCTGTTGCCCAACAACCCGAATGGGCCATACTGCGCCTCTATGTGGCCATACGGTCCAATCAAGAGGTAATGCTCTGCCGCTGGATTATATTTTTCATGCTGACTGAAGTAGTAAACGCCCGCTCCGGGGCCTCCGGCGTAGTAGCCAATCGTAATCAGGACCGGGATCTTGATCCGTGCGAACTCCGCTTGGTAGGGGATCATGCTCTGCCAGTAGGTGTCGTAGCTCGGATGCTCGATCCACCTGTCGAAGATCGGGTTCGGCGTTCCATCGATTTTGTCCAGGTCACGATACGCCCGTCCGCTCACATACCAATCGTGATCGAGCTTTTCCCAGCGCTTGCGGTTGTTGTATGTCGCGTCGTCAGCGCCCTTTCCATTCGCCACATAGAACGGCCACGGATAAACGAAGTTCCAGAAGACATTTCCTTCCATCGGTACATCGATGCCCGGCGCGGCGGGTGCTCCGGTCATCATGGCCTTAAGACCTCTGGGCATGTACTTGGCCGTGGCCCACTGAGTGAATCCGTTATAGCTGCCTTCGTACATACCAACACGGCCATCACTCCATGGCTGCGCTGTGATCCAATCAACTAATGAGGCTGCATCGGTACCATCATGCTCATACGGGACCGGCTTGTCGGGACTGCACGCTTTGCCGCGCGTAAATCCGACGACACTGGCATAACCATGCGCCGCAGTCAGCCGCGCATCATTCAGATTGTCGGCGAAGTCGTAATAAATCGTGAACAGCAGGAGAGCGGGGAGGCGTCCGCTAGAGGCTCGCGGGCGCGCCACCATGGCACACACAGTGGCTCCATCCCCGGTCTTCACCGGAATGTCTCTTTCGATGGTGTAGCGCCGACTATCATCCTCGGCGATCAAAGCTGATCGCAGAGAGGCAGAAGCGCGGTAGGCCTGTACGGCTTCGTAATCGCTCACCAACGTCACCGCGGCGTCAAGCGCGATGCTGGACTTGCCCTTCTGCGCATCTAGGTCACTCTGAAGCGCTGGATCCGCCCAGCTCTCATCCGCGACGTTGAAGAGAGGCATCGCCGCCGCCGAGGTCGGATCGTCGAGCTGTCCGAACACCGCACGGAAGGCCTGCTTGTAGGCTTCGTCGAAGGGCAAATTCCGTGCAGGCGCGCCAGCCTTCGCCCGAGCATAAATCTCAAACTGGAGATCGCGCCAGGCAGCGTTGCTGACGTGGGCCGAGCGGCGGAAGTCACGTAGCGCCACAAAGCTCTGAACAGCTTCAGGGTATTCGCCCGCTACAGCTTGCAACGCAGACAGGTTGCCGAGATATTTCTCTCGGTCGTCGTCTTTATAAACCGCGAGAGCCTGACCCGCCAATCTCACGACGGCTTGGGACAGCGTCGCAGGATCCTGCGACGCAGATTCCGCGAAGGTAAACTGCTGTGCAGCAGCGCTGGAAATCAAAACAAGAACCAGAGGCATAGGAATTAGGAGTTTGTACATTCTGACTTCCTTGTCGATACAGGAATCAGCACCAATTCGCTCACGGCGACAGGCATAGCGCGACTCGAACAGAGTATAAAACTCGCCGCACTGCTTCAAGGTAAAAGGGGCGGAGTGGCCGTTCATGATGGGCAGCTAACCGGAAATTACATCTGAGAATCGCTGTCGTTTGTTAGACTTGCGCGGCGCAGTGGAGCAATTCGCTGCGGAAAGGAATGCTCAGGAATTGTCTATTCGGTACGTATCGGGCCCCCGCAACCAAAACCGCTTCACTGCAGAAATGCAGTGGCATTCGCCGGTTTTCTAGTCGCCACCGACGATCATGCCGGTTGATCGCGCGCTCATGGACCCGCACGAGTGGCGCTTTTTCTGGGTCGACTTAAGACGAGTCGACATAAGACCACAATCGATCTTGCAGCCAGCAGGTATTTCGTCCGCTGTAAGGGGATTCCGTCGTCCGAGAAATCATCTGGACTGGGCAAAGCGGTGTCAACGATTCGCTTCCACTCCTGTGCTGTTCCCTCTTGCACATTGAACTCCAACGCTTCCCAGTACGCATTGATCATCACGTAGAGATCGTCATCACCTTGAGAAGCGCCGTGCAGGCAGAATGCCAGGCTGTGCGAGTCGTGGGACAAATCGGCCGCGGCGCCGACGCCGTACCAGGAAATATCCTCCCGCCAGAACCTGCTCCGGCTCAGCGAAGGATGTTTTTTGCGGAATGCAATCATCTTCTTGAAGAATTGAAAAACGTCGTTATTGGATCGGAGTTGACTCCAATCCAGCCATCCAATTTCGTTGTCCTGGTTGTAGGGATTGTTGTTGCCGAGTTGAGTATTCAGGAACTCGTCGCCGGCGCGAAACATTGGCGTACCGTTCGACAAGAAGAGCAGACAGCAGAAATTTTTAACCTGTTGCCGACGCAATGCGCGGACTGCCGCGGAGGCGCTTTGATCGCCTTCCTGCCCACAACTCCAACTGTAGTTCGCGTCAGTGCCGTCCTGATTATTATTTCCGTTCTGCCAATTATGTTTGCGGTCATAGGAGACAAGATCGTAGAGCGTGAAGCCGTCATGGGACGTTACATAATTCACACTCTGATATGCGTGATAAGCGTCGGAGCGGCTGTCTGGAAATAAATCATCGCTGCCATAGATACGCCGCATCAGGTCGGGAACCATCCCGCTGTCGCCTTTGACGAACCGGCGAATGTCGTCGCGAAACCGCCCGTTCCACTGGAGCCAAGTCAGGCCCGGAAATCCGCGTCCAAGCTGATAAGCCGCTATATCCCAAGGCTCCGCGATCAGACGAACCCGGCCTAATTCCGGGTCCGCGGCAATTTCACTGAAGATGGGGGCTTCGCCCCAGTTGAGTGACCCGTCGGCGTTGCGGCTGAATACTGACGCCAGATCAAAACGGAATCCGTCGATATGCATCCCACGCTTCCAATAACGCAGGCTGTCAATCACCATTTTGCGCACGTGCGCCTGGCCGAAATTCAAGGTATTGCCCGTGCCGGAATAATTGGCGTAGGGGTTCGACGGATCCGAGGACATCATGTAATAGCCGGCGCTGTCGAAACCCTTGAAGCTGTAGATGGGCCCTTTGTAGTCGCCCTCGCAGGTGTGGTTGTATACGACGTCCAGCACCACCCCGATATCTGCCTCATGAAAAGCTTTCACCATATTCTTGAATTCAATGCGCTGCTCTTCAACACGGGGTGTGCTGGCGTACTGAGCGTGCGGAGCGAAAAAATTCAAAGGCATATAGCCCCAGTAGTCGCCTTCTTGTGGATCGCGCTGAAAAACCGGCATCAGTTCTACGACCGTCACCCCGAGCTCCTTTAAATAGGGGATCTTTTCCACGAGAGCGGCGTATGTGCCGGCACGCGAT